>JAAURD010000043.1 GCA_012034075.1 Chloroflexaceae bacterium
CCAGTGGGCGGGTTGTCCCATCTTCGAGATTCAGCAGGAGCAGTGCGCGGCGTTCGGTGGTACGTGGTACGGTGATGATCGCCTGGTTTCCATCTGGTGCCACTGCCATATCCGTGATACCAGCTGTTCGCGTAGCAACTCGCGTCGCTCATCACCGGTGGTATCGGCCAGCCATAGCACACCTGCGCCACCTGGTGTCTGCTGGAGCAACAGCAAACGCGGGCTGCGCGTGCGAAATGTCCAGCCAGTGGCAGAGGCCGTGGTGCTCTGCAATGTCTGGTCAGCAATGCCAGGCTGAAGCGTCACCTGGTACGTCGTCGCAGGTTCGAGTGCTGGCTCCGGCTGGAACGTGAGCGTCTGTCCTTCCCAGATAAAGCGTCCGGCCGTTTCGGGAGTAAGCGTAAACCGTGCTTCAACCGAAGATTGGTCAACTGGCTGTGAAAAGATGATACGAATGGGTGCGCCCACCGATACCATATCGCCGGTGGGTGACTGGGTGACGATAACAACGGCGCGGACAGATGGTCCCCACCAGATGAGCACGGCGATGAGGCACCAGAGGAACAGCGAAAAGAGGGTTATGCGATAGTGATACGACATCGTGATTATGGGAACAGATAGGGCGATTCGGGCTGGGCAACTGGTTCTACGCTTGTCGCAGCAATCGCCGGGATAGTGATCCCGTTGACCATGGTCATCTTCGTCAGTGTGCCTTGCACCTGCACCCAGGTATCGACAGGCAACGTTTCACCATTGGGCCATTGCACCGGTAATCCGGTGGCACTGCCATCCGCCGCACAGCAGGTAATGACATAGCGCCCGACAAAAAAGGCATCGTGACCAATACGCTCATCCTGAAAGACAAAGCCGACGACATCGATTGGTTCTCCCTGCAATGCCTCGCCCCGTACAGCCAGAGCCATCGACCATTGAAGCAGGTTCCATGTTGTTGGATCACCTTCGATAGGCTGTTGCCAGGGTATTGGCGTATTGTTCAGCTCAAGGCCACGTCCAGCCAATGTGGTTGCGCCCAGTGGTTGCGCCGGCACGACCACGCCCAGCAGCAGAGGAAGCGCTAACAGCAGATGCAAACCACCAGGGCGGCGGTTTGAAGGGGTAAACATATCGTGCAAGCGCACCCCGCCCATGAGGAAAAGCACCAGTGCTGCCAGCAGAACCAGCACGGTATAGCGTGGGTGGATATAGTAGGCCAGGGTACCATACTGCCATTTGACGACCAGCAGTGCTGCTGTCCCGCTCATGAGTATGGCTTCAATCAGAGCAGTAACGTTGAACGGGCGTGATAGACGCGTTTTTGTTGACGGTAATAGGGTCATGGCATGCTCCAGAAACCGATGGTGCTCCTATAGCAAGAAGTTGCAGGCAATACCGGCCAGCAGCGCAAGCTGGAAACACAGCAAGACGATGATAACAACGATGCGGCGGCGAAAGGTGGTAGTTAGCATCAATGTACTCTTTATATCGATCATGGGACCGAAGACCAGAAACGCCAGGACTGCACCTGGTGTGAACGTATTGACAAATGACAGGGCAATAAACGAGTCGACCGTAGAACAGACCGATAAGACGACTGCCAGTGCCATCAGCACCAGCACCGATATGACCGGGCCATTCCCCAGGGCAAGTAAGGGTTGCTGTGGAATGAGCGTTTGCAGTGCTGCTGCCAGCAATGCGCCGAGCACGAGAAAGCGCCCCATCTCGAAAAATTCGCTCCGTGCATGAGACAGCACCTGGCGCAGCCGGTCGGTCTCCTGTTCATGTCCATGGTCGTGATCATGGTCACAGGTATGGTCATGGTCATGCTCATCGATGGAAATGAGAACATTTGGCGCCAATACGGTTGATGCGTTCACCGCTGTGCCCAGCAACACCCCGATAATGACTGCAAAAAGCAGGGTCAGCCCAACACGCCAGGCAACCATCTCCCAGCCACCAAAAGCCACCGCGGTTGAGATAATCACAATCGGGTTGATCACCGGCGCGGCTAGCACAAAAGCAATACCCACTGGTAATGCCACTCCCTTTTGCAGCAACCGCCGTGCCGCTGGAATGGCACCACACTCGCAGACCGGCAGAGCTAACCCCAGCAGGGCGCCACTGAGCGCAGCCAGGAGCGGGTGATGGGGGGTCATACGCTGCAAACGTTCAGCCGAGATATACAAATGCAGGATCGATGAGACCAGCACGCCGGCCAATAAAAAGGGCAGTGCCTCGATGAAAATACCCAGGAAGACCGTGGTAAAGCCTTGGAGCCTACCGGTCCAGGTTGCCAGGTTTGGAGGTACGGCAAGCGCACTAGCAAGCCACAACAGTAGGAACACGAGAATCCATGCCATCACCATTGCGCTTCGTCGCACAACGCTCCAGGGGCTCAGACGTTTTGCGGTATCACGCACCGATGCGCTGGACTGGTGTGGTACTTCCACTACTCGACGACTCCTTCTGCCATGTTCTGCAAATGCGAATGCTTGCAGAACCTCAGTTCATGTTCAACGTAATCGTGCTGTAAGTGATCGTGTAGCGTGCAAAATGCAGCTCTTTCCAGGATAATGCCGCACAGAGTACACTTCTATTGTACCAGATACAACAACAGAATGATAACCATGATCACCTGTTGTTCACGTTGTCGGCTTGTCGGCAAACAAGACCGGTCTGTCATGTCGTATGGTATACTGGCTAGAGGAAGCGCGACCTGATACCAATTTGCGTTCTACCAGCCTGTTTTGGTACTCCCTGGGAACGAGTGCTCGGCGCAGCACGCTGCGCCCCGACGGGTGTTGATGATAGTATGGCAAAACGCAAGTTGGTATGAGGTCGCACAACCGGTCGTCGCTGTTCGCTCCTTGTATCGAACAGTATCCTGCAATACAGCCCACGAGCAAAACACAAAAAGAGAAGCCAAACGCTTCGCATACCCAGGAGATAGGCATGTATGATACGTGAATAAGCGAAGGAAACTCATAACTTGCGCGTGATCGATAGGAAACGCAGCATTATTCGGCGGGGAGTGTCGAATTGGTGAACTGATCCAATCGACGAACAAACATCAGAGACCACAGGGGAAATCCATGCACGAAACACATGCGAACCTTGAAGCATTCCATCAGTATATGCTAACACTGAAAACACAACTTGATCAACTGATGACGAGTCAGACCAAACAGGAAATGCCCTACCAATGGATAGACGATTTGCTTGTCCACGATACCATTGGTATTTGCCTCTGGAGTGGCCCGGAATATGTGTATGTCTTTGCCAATCATACCTATCTACGACGCTCCGGCAAACGTGATGCGCTTGGGAAGCCTATCCGCGACGTGTTTCAAGAGCATGAGATACCCGGTCTGCTCGCTATTCTCGATCAGACCTACATGACCGGCGAACGTCACATTGTATCAGAAGCACTTGTCTATCTTCAAAACCAAGAAACTGGAGAGTACGAAGATGCCTGGTTTTATCTGGTCTACAATCCAGTGTGTGACGACCAGGACAATGTTATCGGGGTTTCCCACTTTGCCATAGAAATCACCGAACAGGTCAAATCGCGTCAGTTAGTAGAATATCAGAAAGCTGATATCGAACGCCTCAATGCGCGGCTTGCAGTCCGTATTCATCAGTTGCAGGAGAGTGAACGGCGCTTTCAGATGTTCACTGAGAATGCCCGTGATATCATCTTCCGTTCGCGCATAAAGCCAACCATTGCCTGTGAATATATCAGCCCAGCAGTGACCGCTATTCTGGGATATACACCCGAAGAATACTATGCCGACCCGCTCTTGCCCCTCAAAACAGTCCATCCCGAGGATCGCTCACTCCTGGAACAATTGATGACATCTCCCGAAGCCTTCGATCAACCGGTGATTATCCGCCATATCTGCCATGGTCGTGAGGTTGCCCTTGAACAACGACATCATCTGGTGTTCAATCAGGTCGGCGAACCTATTGGCATTGAGGGAATTATTCGTGATGTCACAGAGCATAAACAAATTGAGCAGCAGTTACTTACACTAGCCTATACCGACACACTCACCGGCCTCGCCAATCGCAATCGGCTCTACAAAGAGGGCGAGCAATTGATAGCCCAGGTACGTGAACAACAGCAAGAGCTGGCGCTGATCTACCTTGATATTGACCGTTTCAAACGTATTAACACCAACCTGGGGCATGATACTGGCGACCAGGTCTTGATCTGGACCGCCAACCGGCTACGCCGCTGTCTCACCGACCCCAATTGCCTCTTTCGTCTGAGTGGTGATGATTTTGCGTTGCTGCTCCCCAATACCACATTATCCCAGGCTATGCACATAGCTCATGCGATGATCCGCGAAGTGCAACACCCCTGCACCATCGATGGCGAGACGATCCACCTCGATATCAGTATTGGTATTGCCGTGAGTACTGGTACAGAGAGCAGCTTTGGCACCCTGCTCACCCATGCCAATATCGCCATGTACCAGGCCAAACAGCATCCGGAAAACATTCAGTGTTACGATCCCATCTTGCATCCCCTACAGCGTGAGCACCTTCGGATTGAGCGCGAACTGCGGTGCGCTATCGAGCATCAAGAATTGACGCTGTACTATCAGCCTATCGTCAACCTGCGGGATCAGTCCATCGTCATGCTCGAAGCCCTGCTGCGCTGGCACCACCCGCAACGCGGCTTGATTGCACCATCCGTGTTTCTACCGGTAGCAGAGGAGGCCCGTCTGCTGGCGCAGATCGATCAACTGGTGATCGCGCAGGCACTGGTTCAGGCGGCCAAGTGGCATGCGGCCGGTTATGATGTGACTGTTGCTATAAACATGACCGCGCAATCGTTCCAGAACCCCAACCTGGTCGCCAGTATTGTTGGTAGGCTCAAGAGCACCGGCGTATCAGCAACCCGTGTTGTGCTGGAGTTGACTGAACACACTGCCATGCAGAATATGCAACGCACCCGCGAAGTCTTGAATGAACTGCGGCAGCTGGGCTTGCGCATTGCCCTGGATGATTTTGGCAGCGGCTATGCCTCATTAAAGTATCTGGATACACTGCCAGTCGATGTGTTGAAACTTGACCGCGACTTTGCCGCTGGCATTGGTCAGCATGGCCGCACCGATGCCATGGTTCAGGCACTGCTACTGTTGGGGCGAGGGATCAACATGGATATCGTGGTCGAAGGCATTGAGCATGAGTATCAACTGGACTGGTTACGCCAGCAACACCATGATGTGCTGGTGCAAGGCTATTGTATTGGACGCCCACAACCTGCGAAACAGCTGATGCTGAGTCGGTCGGGTAGCCTCTGATGCATCAGTCTGATGGCCGAATGCGCCGCAGCAAAGCCGCTAATCGATCATAATCATCTTTGAGCAGGCTGGCAACCTCACGCCCGGCCCGCACCAGATAGAGTCGCCGTTCCGCTTCCTGACGAATACGTGCCCCAGCCCGAATAGAAGCTGCCAGCAATTCATCACTACACATCTGCCGCGCAAAGAGCACCGCGCGGAAATAATCGAATGATTGACTAAATCGAATCAACTCATCTGCATCACACTCATAGACACTATAATGCACCGGTGGCGGGTGCGGCGGGAGATAGTGATAAATCGTTGCGCCTTCGGTAAAGCCAACCGTGATCGCAGCAAACTCGGTCTGCAGCACCTCGGCCAGATCAGGATGCTCAGCATAGATTTCGCCATCGTAGAGCTGGCGGCCAGTGTAGGTACGCCCACGGACCATTGCCCGCCCGCCGGGCTCTTTGCTGCCCGTGCGTATCTCGTAGACCAGACCATAGGTTGCCATCTCACGGACCTGCGACTGCGCCCGAATAAGCGCACCAAACGGTGGTGTTTTTAATAGCTCATAGGCTGCCGCCACAAAGTGGGTCGTAGATGACTCGATAACTTCACCAATGCGTTCCTGTTCCATCAGGTTCGACTATACTCTTTCTGCTCCTGCTTGCTCGATGACACCGCTGGCAGGTCGGCACGCAGCAAACTGCCCTGAACCATACGCTGAAACGTGCGACGGTCACCGCTGCGTACTACTGCTTGTTCGTGCGCTCGTGCCAATGCCACCGGGTAACCATGGCCCTTGACACACTGATCATACACAAGTTGATGGATCAGGTCAACTTGCTGCGGGTCTTCGGCCAACCACAGCGGCAGTTCAACCCGTGCCAGTTCACGGCCAACACGCAGGTAAAAGAAGTGGATCCGGTGCGTGCCATACATGTCGAGATTCATGCGGTTCATCGAAGCAAAGAGCGGTCCCCGCTCGCCTTCTTGCAATCGCTGACCCAGCACATCCGCATCGACCAGACCATGGCATATCTGACACGAAGGCGGTCGTCCCGCCTGAATATCACTGCATTCGGCGCAACGTGCCCCCCGCCCAGCAGCAACGTCAACATCCGGGCAATACAGCAAACGGATCATACCCATCATCTCCGTGACTCGCGGCCGGCTGGTATAGGAGACCACAGGAATCGACCGTTCACGTAAAGAGTCGAGACCTTCCAGATAGCGCCCGACAAAATGCTTCTGCAAAAACTTCTCGGCGCTCGCCAGCGTCCAGCGAATCAGGGTACCATCTTGCAACGCCAACACCGGCCCATCCTGTCTATCGTTCAACCACTCATCGGCCAGCGCGACCACGGCCAGCAGTTCTTCAACATCACGACGGGCATGCACATAGCTCCCCTCAATCGCAACGCGGCGAGCGCCATCGCTGAGATAGAGGTCATGCTCCTCATAGTACAGGTTGGGCTGCGATGAAAGACGCGCCGCCGCCTGTTCCCCATAGCGCAGATAGACTCGCCCGGTATTGATCAGATAACAGGCGAGCATGCCATGGCGGTCAACATCAATCTGCGAGCCATCCGTTGCAATAACAACATACGTATCTGGCCGTAGTGGTGCCGCTTTCACCATATCAAGTGGCTCTATGGGATAGGCCAGCAGCCAGTTGGTCGATTCGCGGCTGAGCTCCAATGCCTGGCGCCAGTGGGCCTCATTGCCAGCCTGCGCGACACAATGGTTCATCACATCGGCCGCCCTTGCCGTATCCGGATCAGCTTGACGTGCCAGCGTTTCGCTCATCTGGCGCACTTGTCGCCCAAGCAGCGATAAATCTAACGACATCGTTCCACTCCTTCCGCTTATTTGTTCTTTCCATACTATAGTCTATCTGTTCACCAATGTCAAGAGAGACCAAACAAATCCCGCATATCACTTCAGCTTGTTGTGTGCTTGACACATAGGGTACACGCATATCAGAATCTGAATCGCAAACGCAGCATACGTTCACGCGCTGTCACCATGCTGGCACCTTGCGCAAAAAAAGCGCAGATGCCGTTCAAGTTCATGGGAAAATACGATACAATAGTCGTACCAGATTGTTTTTTGCCGTACTATCAACGGAATGGGTAGGGGGGCAGCGTGCTGCGCCAACTTTCCGCAGCACGCAGAAACAGCCTGATAGAACGCAACGTGCTATGAGCAGGAACGATGTGTGTAGACAATAGCATAGAGGAGGAATAGTGTTATGGATCGCGTATATGTGATGCAATTGATCCGTGCATTGCAGTGCAACGAGATCAGCCGACGTGAGTTTATCACCCGTGCCGGTGCCGTATTGGGCAGCCTTGCCAGCGCTACCCTGCTTGCCAGTGCCTGTAGCAGTGGTGCAGGCAGCCCACCGCCAGTTGTCTCTGAGGCCGAGACAGCCGTGCCAACCGTAGACCCCAGCAGTGCCGAGGGGCTGATGACCGACATGGTCACCTATCCGGATGCCGAAGGCCAGGAGTTATCCGGGTATCTCGCTCACCCTGGCGAAGGTGGGCCGACCTGGCCGGCGATTCTGGTCATTCAAGAGTGGTGGGGACTAAATGACCATATCAAGAGTGTCGCCAACCGCTTTGCCCGTGAAGGGTTTGTGGCGCTCTGCCCCGACCTGTATCATGGACAGGTTGTGACCGAACCGGATGAAGCCCGCAAGCTCTTTATGGAGCTTGATATGAGCAAAGATGGCACCGCCGTCAACGAAGTGCGACAGGCGGCTGACTTTTTGCTCAACCGTGATGATGTTGCTGGCGATAAAGTAGCCATGATTGGCTTTTGTATGGGTGGTCGCATGGTGTTGCAGACGGCGCGTGGCTCAGAAACGATTGCACCGGGCGTGGTGTTTTATGGTTCTCCGCTAACGGCGGCCGAAGCCAATGAAGTGACGATACCCATTCTCGGTCTGTTTGGCGATGAGGATCAGAGCATTCAGGTAGCTGATGTGCGCACCATGGAAGAGGCATTTAATCGCGCCGGCATCCAGAATGAAATCCATATCTACGAAGGAGCGGGCCATGCCTTTTTTAACGATACCCGTGAGAGTTATAACGAAGCCGCTGCTACCGATGCCTGGCAACGCACCTTGAACTGGCTGCAAACGCATGGAACGGGAGACAATAATGCAACGTAAAGCAACTCTTACCGATGAGGATGAAATGATCTTCTTGCGCCAGCGGGTATGTGAGTTGGAGCAAATGGAACGCCGCCTGCAACGACGCAATGATGAAATGGATGCGCTCTATCAGACAACCCTGGCAATGATGCACCGTCTGGATATGTCCGATGTCTTTCAAGCCATTTTAACGCGGTCCGGCCAGCTTTCTCATGCCAGAGATGGCTATGTTTGCCTGGTTGATTCAAACCGGCAGGTGATTACCTTTGTCGAGGGCGTTGGTCTCTTTACTCGCTTTATCGGCGTGCAGATGAAGAAAAATGAAGGTCTCACCGGGCGTGTCTGGCAAGCAGAAGAACCGATCATCATTGATGATTATGATACATGGTTTGGCAATGCACAACAGTTTGTGGAAAGTGGTATTAAGGCAATAGTCGGGGTGCCACTCATTCGCGATGCACAGGTGATCGGGGTGCTGGGTCTGGCTAATCCTCAGTCAGGGCGTACGTTTGATCAGGAGACCATTCGCCTGTTAGAGCAATTTGCACCGCTTGCCGCGATTACCCTGGAAAATGCCCGTCTCTATACCGCAATGCAGCAGCAACTGGAAGAACGCACCCGTACCCAGGAGGTGATAGCGGCACAGGCTGAAACCCTGCGCAAGTTATCCAGCCCCCTGATCCCAATTAGTGACCATGTCATGATTATGCCGCTGATTGGCACGATTGATGAGCAACGCGCAGGGCAAATCATGGAAACACTGCTTATCGGGGTGCAACAGCGACGAGCAGCAGTCGTTATTCTCGATACCACCGGTATTGAGGTGATCGATACCCAGATTGCCAATGTCTTACTTCAAGCAGCGCAGGCAGCGCGGTTGTTGGGCGCCCGAGTCGTGCTGAGTGGTGTTCAACCCCGTATTGCGCAAACCCTGGTTGAACTGGGCATCGATTTGAGTCAAATCGTGACACATAGGACATTACAGGCCAGTATTGCGTATGCATCCGCTGGTCATGTCCCCAGTCAGAGACCACTCGTGGTGTAACGACGTTGATCTGATGCGTTCAGATGGAGATGATGGGCGCGGCGTGCTGCGCCCCTACAGGTTAGGTAGAGGACGAGCGTCCGTATAAAGTGGTAGACATCCCGAACGTAGGTGGGCTTTCAGCCTGCTTTGCAGGGTCGCAGCACGCACGTATCAGAAGCCCTCACCCCAGGCCCCTCTCCCAAGTTGGCGAGGGTGTTCCCATGCTGCATCGTCTGACCTCTCCCCTTGTGGAAGAAGGGTCAGGGATGAGGGTTGCGGGCGCTCCAACGCTCCGACGCTTCAGCGATGCTTGAGTGCCGCCGCAATACCCGACTGCAAGCTACTCCGTGTTTGCATGCTGCTCAGGTCAACGCCAAGATGCACCAGCGTCTGGGCTAGCTGTGGTTGAATGCCGGTCATCATCACCTGCGCACCCAGTAACCGTACCGCCTGAGCAGCCTGCATCAATGCCTGGGCTACCTGCGTATCGACCATCTGCACACCAGTGATATCGAGAATCACCAACTCAGCTTGATACTGTGCTACCCCCTCCAGTAACACTTCCATCAACTGCTGTGCTCGCTGGCTATCAATCGTGCCGATCAATGGCATGATCACGATCTCATCGGTAATCGGAATGAACGGGGTAGACAGTTCGCGCAATGCATGACGTTGGGCATCGATAACTTGCTGCTGCAGAGCCGCACGTTCAGCTTCCACCTGCCTGCGATCGGTAATATCGCGGACAAACGAAATCGCCAGTTCCTTGCCCTGTAATTCAAGATAGGTAGCCGATACTTCTATCGGAAAAACAGTACCATCCCGCCGTCGGTGCAACGCTTCAGCAATAAAAGAACCCGTTTGTCTGAACTGGTTCCATTGTTCGGCCCAGATTTCTCGAGTGATGTTCGGATCAATATCGGGTATCGACATGGTGAGCAACTCATCGCGGCTGTAGCCAAGGTGGCGACAGATCATATCATTGACCAGGATCAGTCGGCCTTCCGAGTCAAACCATTCAACCCCATCGTTGGCTCGCTCCAATGCAAATTTACTCATCAGGAGTGCCTCTGCTTGCTCTTTCCGTTCAGTGATATTGCGAGCAATGGCACAAATAAATTCCTGCCCATGATAATCGAGGAAGTTTGCCTGAACTTCAATCGGCAAGATGCTGCCATCTTGCCGTCGATGCTGGCTTTCCAGAACGATAGCACCCTGACTTTTGACAGCGTTCCAGGTATCGCGCCAGACATCAGGCGTTTGCAGCGGGTCAATGTCACCAAGGTTCATCGACAACAGTTCAGCACGGGTATAGCCCAGACTCTGACAGGCGGCATCATTGACCGAGTGCAAGCTCCCATCTGGCCGTAGCCAGAAGATTGCATCGGAAAGGCAATCAATCGTAAATTGGGTCAGGCGCATGGCGCTTTCCATCTGTTTGCGTTCCGTAATATCCACAGAGACTCCACCAATGGCAGAGATAGTGCCCTGTTCATTGAAGATGGGAAAGCGATTTGAAAGAAACGTATGATGCAGCCCATCTGCGAGTGGCATGATTTCCTCTTGTTGCACTAGTCCACCATGGTCGATCATCTGCTCATCGAATGCCTTGATAGATGCCATCACCTCAGGCGGAAAGAAGTCGTAATCGTAACGACCAACCACCTGATCTGGCGTTGTCCCCAGGGAAGCTGCATAGTTCTTATTGACAAAGGTAAATTTTCCTTGCAAATCACGAATAGAGATCATCACCGGTACATTATCAAAGATGGTGCGCAGCATGCTCTGACTCTGCGCAACCTGCTCTTCCACCTGTTTTCGTTCGGTAATATCGTGCCAGTTGCCATACACAACTCGCTTGCCCTGATAGGTAGCCGCATGGAGCGATACCTCGATCAGAAAGTTTTCGCCATCCGTGAGACGGCTATGCACCCACTCAATACGACTGTGACCATGATCGAGTGCCCTGGTAATGTAGTCTCTGGCCTTTTCCGACGAGAGCTGGCCATCGGGTTGATACTCTGGTGATATCGCATCGGGTGGCAACGACAGAATCTGCTCTTTGCTGGTCGCGCCAAGCATTTTGACAAACGCATCATTACATGCAATGAAGCGCCCTTCATCGATAATAAAATGAGCATCTGCGGCATGTTCAAAAAGATGTGCAAATGCCAGGTTTTCGTTCTCCTGGTTTGCCAGACGTTGACGCAGGGCTTCATTTTCTGCCCGAAGTTGCTCAATGGTCATCTCCATGAATGGTCTTCCCTTCCATACTCAGATGCAATACGTCTTGAATGATTGCGCTATCAAGGCTCAACAATTACGAAAATCACGTTTATTATAAGCCGAAATGGCTGAATTGTCATCAGACACCGAACAAACCCAACAACATACTGTGCTGCTCCAGCCAACCCAGCATCGTTTTTTGGTGGGTCCTCTCTGGATCGGAGATGCTCATTGCGATAAAAGAGCAGGTATACCCTGAAGCTAGCCAGCCGCCGGTCGAACGCTCTGTGTTGCAGACAGGTGATAGAAACGCGATGACCCGACGCGTGATACGATATGTCAATTCCTGCATACCTGATACCTCACGCTGATACAAACACGGAAAGCTCTGGCCCACCCAACAACAAATGCTATTTTGAAGTATCTTTATTGTGATAAGACGTGGTTTTTTCCTGCTGGTAATGTGACTTTAGTAGTAGAAGCCAGGGGAAAAGTATGGTATACTCATACCAGGTTCAAGCAACATGGTACTGGATCATGCTGCTTGAAGCGGATGTTCTCTATCTTTGTGGAGGTAAACAGAATGGCCTATATTATCGCTGAACCGTGTGTTAATACCAAAGATTCATCATGTGTTGCAGTTTGCCCAGTTGATTGCATCTATGAAGGTGATGATCAATACTATATCAATCCCGAAGAATGCATCGATTGTGGTGCATGTGAGCCAGAATGCCCCGTCCAGGCTATCTTTGCCGAAGATTCAGTTCCTGAAAAGTGGGCGAGCTTTATTCCAAAAAATTATGAGTTCTTTGGCCTTGATGCACCCAGTGCATAGATAAAACACTGGTATCAAGCGGTTCTATCGTCTTTTTCCATCGAGGTATCGGTTGCGCTACCTCGATGGTGTTTTGTCTTTTATACCCCACCTGTTCCACCACTCCCTACCGTAAGACCTTCCTTTGCCATTCGTTTTCGTACTTGCTTTTTTGTTGTGTATCGTGTATACTACTATTGATTGATTGATCAATCAAAAGGTTGAGATTGCATGGTGGGAGGCGAGAAACAATGCGTCCACGGAACGAAATAGAGTATGAGCAGCGCCGCCAGCAGATTATCGATGGCGCCCTGGAAGCCTTTGCCGACAAGGGCTTTGAGAAGGCGACCAACCGTGATATTGCCAGAGCCGCTGGCATTGGCTCACCCGGCTTGATCTACCACTATTTTCAAGACAAGGCCGATCTCTTTCGCAGTGTGATTGAAGAACGTTCCCATATTCTTCGACTCCTGGCCCAGTTTGAGACGTTTATGGCATTACCACCACGTGAAGGGCTGACACAGTTTGGGCATGCCTTTCTCACCGTGCTGGATGAGCCAGCTTCAGCCGCATTGCTCAAGCTGATGCTGGGCGAGGCAGCGCGTCAGCCGGAAGTTGCCGGGCTGATCAACCAGGTCGGGCCAGGGCGCGTCTTTCCGTTTATCCGGCGGTATATGGCCCAGCAAATGGCCGCCGGGCACTTACACCAGGCAGATCCGGGCGCCGCCGCTCGCTGTTTTGTCGGCCCATTGATGATATATATTCTCTCGCGCGAAGTGTTTCGTCAGGCCGATGCCGATACCCTGCATCGCGAAACGATGGTCGAAACCGCCGTCGATATCTTCTTGCATGGTCTTGAGCCAGTATAGATCAAGCAGGCATTTTTTTGGGTTATTCTTGATTGACTAATCAATCAAATGAAGGCAAATGGAGAAAGACCGTGATAGCTCCACGTTGGAAAAAGGTTGCCCGTGACCTGTGGGTGAATAAAACACGTACTGCCCTGGTCGTACTCTCGATAGTGGTGGGTATCATCGCCTTTGGTGCAGTGATTGCGGCCCGCGAAAATGTGATGCATGGGTTACATGATTCGTATCTTTCGATCAATCCAGCCAGTGCGGTCATCAAAACCGAAGCCTTTGATGATGATCTGGTGGATGTGGTGCGGCGTATCGAGGGCGTGGCTCAGGCCGATGGACAGCGCAGTGTTGCGGCGCGTATTCAGACAGGGCCAGATGAGTGGTACGATATGCAGCTCTTTGTTCTCCCCGATGACGGCATCCTCGAAGTCAATGTGATTCAGCCCGAAGCGGGAGCGTGGCCGCCGCCCAAGCATGCTTTGTTGGTTGAACGCAGTTCGCTGCCACGCACCGGCGCCAATATTGGCGACTATGTGCTGATAGAGATGACCGGCGGCGAACAACGACGCATGCCCATAGCCGGCACGGCCTATGATCTGAGTCAACCCCCAGCGATGATCGCAGGGAAGGGTTCTGGGTTTATCAGCTTCGACACCCTGGAGTGGCTCGGCGGCGAACGTTCCTACAATGAACTCAACATTGTCGTAACAGAGAATCGCGAAGACGAAGCCCATATCTGGAATGTCGTCTATGAAGTTGAAGATAAAGTGGAACGGAGTGGTCGTGAGGTGATCGTCTCTGATGTACCAACACCCCTGCAACATCCGGCCGAACAGGTCGTGCCCACCATTTTGATGATTATGGCCTTTCTCGGTGCGGTCGCGTTGTTGTTGGGGATGTTTCTCATTATCAATACGGTTGAGGCGATTCTCACCCAGCATACGCGCCAGATTGGCATTATGAAATCCATCGGCGCGAATAGCCAGCAGATTATGCTGCTGTACCTGAGTATGGTTAGCGTCTTTGGCCTGCTCGCCCTGATCGTAGCGCTGCCGCTCGGTTATTTCGGCGCACTTGGCTTTTCCCTGTTTATGGCTCGACAGCTGAACTTTAATCTGGTGCATTTTGCTATCCCACCATATGTGCTGCTGTTAGAAGCCATCGCGGCACTCTGTTTGCCCGTCCTGGCAGCCTTCCCCTCGGTGCGGGCGGCCGCGCGGATTAGCGTGCGCGAGGCGCTGGATAGCAATAGCCTGGCGAGCACTGCTGGGCCGAGTTTGCTCGACCGCTTGATGGAGAAAATTCGCGGATTGACCCGGCCCATGCTGCTTTCGTTGCGCAACACCTTTCGGCGCAAGAGTCGTTTAATGCGTACTCTGGTGGTCCTAACACTGGGCGGCGCCGTCTTTATCAGCGTCTTAACCGTCCGTGCATCGCTCTACCGATCACTGGACAAGACGATTGCATCAAAGCCTTATGATATTCAGATGACGCTGGAACGACCATATCGTACCGCACAGATTGAGGAACTGGTGCAGCGGGTACCAGGTGTCGTCGATGTTGAGGGTTGGGGGCGTGAAATCGTCTATCCCGTGCGCGAAGATGGCAGTGAAGGGGAACAGATTACCCTGTATGGGCCACCAGCAGATACCACCATGCTCAATTTAGAGATGGAGTATGGGCGCTGGTTAGACCCAGAGGATGATCGGGCAATTGTATTAAGCTCAAACTATCTGCAAAAAGAACCAGATGCCCAGGTTGGCGATATGGTTGTGCTGAATGTTGCTGGTGATGAGCAAGAATGGTGCATTGTGGGGTTTTCCAAGGAATTTGTTTCCCCGGTGCGGCCCGCATTTGGTTATGTCAATTATGATGCGTTTGCTCGTTCGGTGGGGCGTATCGGCAGTGTTGACACGGTGCAAATCGTGATGGAGCAGCATGATCCAGCCAGCCAGACGTTTATGAGCCAAGTGTTGGAATCATACAGTGAACAGATGCATATTGATGTACGTCAGATCACGAGTTCTTCTAAAGAACGAGCGACCTTGAGCGAACGCTTTGAAATCCTGACGGCGGTGCTTTCGCTGATGGCTTTGATGATCAGTATCGTGGGTGGGCTAGGCCTCATGGGTACGATGAGCATTAATGTGATTGAGCGTACCCGCGAGATCGGCATCATGCGGGCGATTGGCGCATCCGATGGGGCTGTGCGCCAGGTGGTGATGGCCGAGGGGATTGTTATTGGCTTGCTGGCCTGGTTGAGCGGCGTGTTGTTATCTCTTCCACTCAGTTTCCTGATGTGTCGATTTCTTGGCTATCAGTTGCTCAATCAGCCGCTCACCTACACCTATGCCTGGCAAGCAATGGGTGTCTGGCTGGCGCTCATACTGCTGGTCGCCGCATTAGCCAGCTATCTTCCTGCACGCAACGCTTCGCGGCTCACTATTCGTGAGGTGCTGGCGTTTGAGTAGCAGTACGCGACATTACGAAAGATCATGTTGTGTTATTGAACAATAGCCGGACCTGTGGTATGCTTATGTCAGGTTTTATGGTAGAAAAACGAGCGAGTATCTTTCATCCCTGTTATTATCTAGAGTCGTTGGGGTGTGAAGCCTGTATTGCGTGCCTTGGATGTGTGCTCATAAACAGACCAATAGAACAACCTATCTGGAGAAGATTCTCATACAGTTGATAGGAGGACCAGGAGCATGGCGGAGCATCAACCGGACGTGGAGACAATAGAGCTTCTGCGACAGCGCATTATCGAACTTGAGCAAGAGTCGCAGCATCTGCATCAACGTATCAGTGAACTTGAAACCGAAAAGGCTCTATTGAGCGATGAACACACAATGTGCAATCGTATCATTGACTGTTTGCCGCTCGGCCTGCATGTGTATGCACTTGAAGACCTGGATGATGACCGCACCCTGCGTATGATTGCGGCCAACCCGGCAGTTGGGCCACTGACCGGGGTGCCGAGTGAGCAGGTGCTGGGCAAACTCATTGATGAGAGTTTTCCAGGGTTGCGTGAGCAGGGTGTACCTCAGGTCTATGCCCATGCTGTCCGTTCGGGTGAAGGGTTTGAGACTGAAGTGTGTTATGGTGATGAACACGTCATTGATAGTGCGTTTGCGGTGCGTGCCGTGCCTTTGCCCAACCAGCGCATAGCGGTCCTCTTTGAGAACATTACACAGCGCAAACAGACTGAACTGAATCTGGAGCAGCTCAATGCCGAACAGGATCAGATTATCCAGGAACGCACCGCCACATTGCAGCAATCCGAGCAGAACCTGCGCTACCAGGTACAACTGCTGCAAACCTTGCTCGATACAATCCCATTGCCGATCTTTTATAAAGATATAGAAGGCGTCTATCTGGGGTGCAATGAAGCCTTTGCGGCAAACATCCTTGGCAGGCCCAGAGATGCAATTATTGGCAAGACCGTGTATGAGCTATACCCAGCGGACCTAGCCGAGGTGTATCATCGGGCTGACCAGGTCCTCTTTGAACGTGGCGGTACCCAAATCTATGAAGCCGAGATAAGCGGTGCTGATGATCAACGTCGTGATGTGATCTTCCATAAATCGGTCTTTACTCAACCAGATGGCACATCTGGTGGGATTGTCGGGGCTATTCTGGATATTACCAACCGCAAGCAGATGGAGGCTGACCTTCGCCAACGCGAAGAACAATTGCAGAGTATCTTTCAGCATGCGATTGTGGGGATGTACCGGACTACACCAGAGGGCCGCTTTGCGATTGCCAATCCAGCAATGGCTCGTGTGCTTGGGTATGATTCGGCCGAAGACCTGATGACGAGTGTAGACAATATTGGAAAACAACTGTACGTTCATTCAGATACACGTACAGATATGATCTCACGTATTACAGAACAGAGGGAACTGGTCCATTCTGAAGTTGAGTTTTACCGCAAAGATGGCAGCATCGTAACAACGATGCTGACTGCCTGGGGTATTTATGATCGCCATGGTCAGCACATCTATATTGAAGGCTTTATGGAGGATATCACCGAGCGCAAGCAGATTGAGCAGGAATTGCGCCTGTTTAAGGCACTGGCCGAGAGCGCACCAGATGGCATTGTTGGTATTGGTTTTGATGGTACGGTGACGTATGCCAACTATGCCATGGGCGAAATGACCGGGTATGACGAAGCATTGGTTGGGCAATCGGTGGCAGCATATCATGCGCCTGATTCAAAGGCCACGATTGAGATGATCAATCAAAACTTACGTGAGGAGGGTATGTGGCAGGGCGAGCTGATGTATCAGCGCTCTGATGGCAGTACGTTTCCGGTGCTTGCCACAGCGTTTGTGGTGCGTGATGCAAACGGTGACCCACGTATTGTTGCTGGCATTGTGCGCGATATCACGGAGCAACAGCGAGCCGAACAGGAACGCCACGCCATGCAACAGCAGTTGATAGAGGCGCAACAGGCGACCCTGCATGAACTTTCGACGCCGCTCATTCCGATCTCTCAGCAGGTGGTGATCATGCCGCTGATTGGTAGCATTGACGACCGCAGGGCGCAGCAGGTGATGGAGCGGTTGCTTGATGGGATTGCACGCTACAAAGCGGAGTTGGCTATTCTGGATATTACCGGCGTAGCGACGGTCGATACACAGGTGGCGCAAGCGCTGATCAGTGCAGCTCAGGCGGTAAAACTGTTGGGCGCGAAGGTGATGCTCACCGGTATTCAGCCGTCGATTGCGCAGACGCTGGTTCATCTGGGGTTTGATGGGAAGGATATGATAACTCAGGGCAGCCTGCAGACGGGGATTGCGGTGGCGCTGGGGCGTTAGCACGCGTTGCACGCAGCAGCGCCACCAGATCATACAACGAAGAGACGGTATAGGTTTGACCCGCCTGACTGATAACCCAGGTAAGGCCATGGTCACCAGGAGTGATATCGATCACTACATCTGCTGATGTATCCGGTTGCCTGACCACACAAAAACCGGCCCGTTCCAGGGGATGCGTGGTCCAGTGAGCAGGTAAACTCTCACCACGGAGGCAGACCGGCGTCGTGGTTGCTGCGTTTACCTGAAATGCGCCGGTCGCCGGATCAAAGATGATACCCTCATGGTGAAATGTCGTCGCAAATGCACCGTTCAGTATCAGGTCTTCGGGTCACCAACATGCACGGTCCCTGCACGTTGCATCAGCCAGGTGAGGAACTGCCGCAGCGCTCGCAACACGGCATCAATGGTACCCGCCGCTTTGCCCTCCAGGGCGGCTACGTAGGCGGTAAGCCAATCATCAGGGGTGTCGCTGGTCCATGCAGCATGCTTCTTTCGCTGGTAGTCCTAAACAGCATAGTGATGTTTCTTCCTTTCAAAGCGATATACGGCGAAAAGTATCACTACTTTTGAAGGACTATCTGCCTATTGTTTGGTCCGCACAATGGGCGCGGTGAAGCCATAGAATGCTTCATGAACGCCGATCTGCCAATACAAGTGTTCCTCCTGAATGGTGACCACTGTCCACCCTGCAACTTTCAGTTGTTCCCATCCAGGAGGCATGATTGAGATGGGAAAGAGGGTTTCCGTGAGCAAATCGTAGCCCCACCAGCCTGCGGTGCTGTTCCAGATGACCACGTTTTCCGACACATCCAGTTGATACATCTGGTCGGTGGCCTGTCCGGGCAGGTCGAGTCGGACAACAGTGCGTTGTGCCAGATCAAATACGTGAATATCATCGTCGATCCAGGCGATGGTAGTACCTTCAATGGCATAAAAATGTTCAGGCACCGGAGTCAGCCCGCGTCGTGTAAATGCCTCCAGAGGCAAAGCGAAAGATGTGGCTAACTCAATCGTCTCCGCCGTAGCGAGGTGCTGCGCAGAGAGCGTTTCATCCACCCAGAAGACCACCCACTCGCCATCCACCACCGGGTTGATGTTACTGACATTCGGCACGATGGTGCGATTGGTACCGCTTTCGAGATGATAGGCGGAGACTCCAGTTGCAAAGGCATCGTCAACATCACAGCGTGAACATTGGTAGCCCCAAATCACATAGTCGTCTGTCAGTCCATTGAGAAACGCATACCCGATATCACTTCCCAGACGTATTTCCTGGTTCGTCATCGTATCCGTGAGCACGAGTGTCGGCTGGAGTTGGTTGAAGTGAATGTCATGGCGGGTAGTGCTATTCCGAAAGAGGAGTGTCATGTCGACTTCACCAGAGCGTTGCACGATAAAGCGATTGCGCATGAGGTAAAAAGACGGTGCTCGCACATCCGCTATGTTCACCGATTGGATCGCTCCCATCGAAGCGGCACGCGGCACATCAGCGGAACGCAATGGGATTGGTGTGGCTGTTACGACTGGCGTAGGATGGGCCTGGCCGCCGATTGGCGTGGGAATGAGTTGCGCTTCCTCGGCAGCAGTCAATGGGTTCTGGGTCAGCAGGATACCACCGACAAGAAGCAGTACTCCTACACCGATTATTCCCAGGAATGTGTACATTGCACGCATAAGCTTCCTCCTGTTTTTCTTTGCGAACGTTCATGGTGACGGGATCAGTTAGCGCCAGGTTAGCTCAAACCACTCACACAGAGTTGCATCCGGCAAATAGGCCATATGCCATGGAATCTCGGTCGCCTGATCGAATCGATTGTAGTCGAGATCGGCGCAGGTGGTCGCCCGGTTGACAACATCTGGGTTGTTGGCACGTAATAAGTCCTGGGTCAACAACCAGAGCACAATGTACTGCGCTCCCCGCCCTGGTGCACTCTCTTCGGCAACGAACTGCCGGATTGAATCTTGAATTTGGCTCGGTCGGTCGTCTTTACTCGGAACGAGGCCGGTTAATGGATCAATTTCCTGGGCATCAAGACGCTGACTTGCCTCCGATATAAAGGTTGGCTTGCTCTGATCGCGTATCCTGTCTTGCAGCGCAGCAGGAAAGAATTGGAACAGGTGATGGCTATCAGGAGCTTGATTCGGTATTGGGCAGGGATCACCATCGCCCCATGCTTCTTTCCCAATATCCCAGTAGTTATTCCAGACATAGCCATCATTGCTGGTGCTATACGTTGTGGGCATCAAATCATATCCGGCAAATGTTCCCTGCTGGCAACCAGCATTAAACGGCTCGGCAAAAGCCCAAGGACCCATCGCGGGTGTCAAGATTTGCACATCGGAACGCCTTGCTGAAAAGTTGTACAATGCGGTGAAGTATGCATCCATTTGTCCCCAGACCGCTTGATTGTTACGGTTTTCAAGCTCGTCAGCAGATCCCTCGGTGTACCATTCAAGATTAGGCTCGTTGGCAGGAATAAAAAATACATCCTCCTTGTTGAGCTGGGCATCTGGGTTCCGCGTATTCCAGCGATCAATCGCTCCCATGATAGCATTCATTTCAGCCATAGTATCGGACACATCGCGCCCTTTTCCGGCAACAGCGTTGTGGGCATCATTGCAATAATCTCCCCCCGCCGCTCGCTCTGGAGCAGAAGATAGTTCGTGATCGAGCGCAGCATCATCAGCATCCAGGAAATTCCCTGGCGAAGGAGCGATCCGAATGAGCACTTGTGTGTCGGCATTCTGGTTGGCTTGCGTGATCAAGCGAAACACATGATCGCGGGTCTGACCCACAGCTGCACGTGTAATGAGACACGGTGGCGCAGGGCTGCGTGTCAAATCGAACACCTGATCACTCAGTACGATCACAAAAGAAGGCTATTTGCCAGTGGGGCGGTTGCCTCGTAGTCGTTCGAGAAAATCAACCCCACCCGGTGGATCATCGTCCTCAATGTCGTCCCAGCCAATGCTAGGACGATTTCCCAAATGGATTCCCGTGTGTGTAAATATATTCGCAAATTGCCAATTCGAAACAATGAGTGGCAGATACACCATCCTCTCATTAGCTACGTTACGCCCTTCAGAGATCGCCAACACCTCTGTTGGCATCGCTGTTAACGTAGGACCCTGGGAAGGAGTATGGTTGTCGGTTGGGTCGGCCGCTGTGATGAATAGCGTTGCATGTGTGACGGGCATGCTTCCAACTAGGAACATCCACACCATTAGTGCAAAGGCTCTTCGGAATGATCGCGGCATGGCAAGACCTTTCGCTTGCTTCAATGATGATACAGGTACGGTCAACGTCGTCCAGCATAGGTCTGTGTTCGCACTTGTGTGATCACAAGAATGTATTAGTACATCTCCATGATAACAGTATGTATGACCTATCGCAACGTGGCAGTCAAGAAATGGATGCAGGCAGCATGCCTGCTGCGGCATAGTGCAGCCCAGGCGGTGAAACTCCTTGGTGCAAAGGTGATGCTTACCGGTATTCAGCCGTCGATTGCGCAGACGCTGGTTCATCTGGGGGTTGATGGGAAGGATATGATAACTCAGGGCAGCCTGCAGACGGGGATTGCGGTGGCGTTGGGGCGTTAGCACGCATTGCACGCAGCAGCGCCACCAGATCATACAACGAAGAGACGGTATAGGTTTGACCCGCCTGACTGATACCCCAGGTAAGGCCATGGTCACCAGGAGTGATATCGATTACCACATCTGCTGATGTATCCGGTTGCCTGACCACACAAAAACCAGCCCGTTCCAGGGCATGTGTGGTCCAGTGAGCAGGTAAACCCTGACCACGGAGGCAGACCGGCGCCGTGGTTGCTGCGTTTACCTGAAATGCGCCGGTCGCCGGATCAAAGATGACACCCTCATGGTGAAATGTTGTCGCAAATGCACCGTTCAGTATCAGGTCTTCGGGTGCACCAACATGCACCGTCCCTGCACGTTGCATGAGCCAGAGGACATCAGCATAGCGCAGAGCCAGATCGAGGTCATGGGTCGAGAGCAAAATCGCACGTTCACCGCTATGGGCCAGCTGGCGCAACAGATGCATCAAGGCAATACGACGAGGTAGGTCCAGAAAGGCGGTCGGTTCATCAAGCACCAGCAGACGTGGTTGCTGAGCCAGTGCACGTGCCAGCAAGACACGTTGACGTTCACCATCGCTGAGCTGATGAAATGGTCGGTGAGCAAGCGATACCGCATCAACCGCTTCGAGCGATTGCTGGACAATGTGTTCATCCTGCGGGGTGAGCCGTCCGAGCCAGTCGGTATAGGGGTGACGTCCCAATGACACCAGCGCATAGACTGAAAGTTGTCCAACGTCCACCCGTTCGGTCAGCACCAGACTCAAACGGCGGGCCAGGTCGCGGGGTGCGAGCGTTGCCAGATCGACACCGTCCAGTAAGACAGCACCGCTTAGCGTTGGTTGCATGCCGGTAATCGTGCGGAGCAGCGTTGATTTGCCTATCCCATTCGGTCCAAGCAAACAGATGAGATCGCCAGCGTGGATCGTTAACTCGAGATTGGCGGCAACAATGCGTGGCGGCCGTTTGCGGACAGCATAGCCAATACAGAGGTCCTGCGTGGTAAGCATTCCTTGGGTATGCATAGTCTCGTCTATCTATCCATCGAGGCTTGCCCGGCTGGACGATGCAGCAGCACCCAGATGACAACGGGAGCGCCGACCAGGGACATCACCGCATTGAGTGGTAAGACCAGTGTATGGCCGGGAAGTTGTGCTACCAGATCGACCAGTAGCGCACAGGTAGCGCCCAGCAGTGTCACTGAGGGCAATAACACACGGTGATCGGCAGTGGCTAACAGGGTTCGGCAGAAGTGCGGCACAGCAATGCCCAGAAAGGCTATTGGCCCACAAAAAGCGGTAACGGCACCAGCCAGCAGCGAGGCGCTGGTCACTATCCAGAAACGCGAATGGGTAACACGTAACCCCATGCTCCGCGCATAGGATTCACCCAGCAGGAGCGCATTGAGCGATTTGGTCAGGGCAAAAGCAATGACCATGCCGATCAAAATAGTTGGCGCAAAGACCTGCAACTGCTGCCAGGTGACCCCACCAAAACTGCCGAAGTTCCAGACAATATAGGCCTGCACCCGCTCAGGTGCAACCGCAAAAGCAACCAGCAGACTGACCAATGCACTGGTCAGATAGCCGATCATCAATCCCACAATCAAGAGGGTGACACTTTGCTGCACGTGGCGTGCCAGCAGGAGCACCACACCCAGCACAAGCGCGGCGCCGACACTGGCTGCAACCGTCAGGCTCATCTGGTTGAGCCAGCCGGAGACAGCAAACATGCTGGCACCGCCGACAACACCAACGGACAGGACGACCAGTGCAACGCCCAGGCTGGCTCCAGCACTCACCCCTAACACAAAGGGGTCTGCGAGCGGGTTGCGAAAGAGTGTTTGCATTTGCAGACCAGCTACGCCCAGAGCTGACCCGGCTAACGTAGCGGTAAGTGCTTTGGGTAAACGGAAATCACGAACAATCGTGGTCCAAGGAGCATGCTCTGGCGTCTGCCCAGTCAGGATCAGCAACACCTGGTCGAGGGGCACAGTGACCGACCCCAGCACCAGGTTGAGGCTAAAGGCGCCAGCAAGCAGGAGCGCAAAGAGAAGCAAGGCGACTGGTCGTAGTCCTAGATGCGGCCAGATTACGGGATTGGTGCCTTCGGCGAGATGTCGTTCCTGGAGCATTATTTGACCTGCTGATAGTAATATAATTCGTGGTCGGGCAACAGGGTCGGGTGAACAATGGCAATCAGATCAGCCAGGACGAGATCGGGATGGGTGACACCGCTCTCCCAGAAATCATTGCCACCAAATGCATTCAACCGTCGGTTATTGTTATACACCTGGCCTGAATCGACCGCACGAAACTGTGCTAGGCGGTCATCAATCGCAAGCAATGCATCAATGGTTGAGACGGTTCCTGGATGAAACCAGTATTCAGCGTCGATACCGCGATCAAAGACCGTTTCAACACTTAGGGGCAGGCTGCCAGTGCTGGTATCATCGGCCCAGAGATAGCTCGTGCCGGCATCCTTCAGCAGATTGGCGATATAACTCTGTCCGCCGGACATATACCATGTCCCCTCAAAGGGTGCATTCACCAGGACAGATGGTCGTTCATTGACCTCGCTCACACGACTGACCAGCTCTTCATACGTGGTACTCATATCATGAAAGGCGCTTTCGGCCAGAGCTTCACGATTGAAGAAGGCCGCAGTAAACTTGAGCCATTCAGCGCGGCCAAGCGGCGTTGGTTCGGTGTATTCGGCATTGATTGCCACGGGTACACCGGCGGCTAGCAATTGCGGATGCACATCAGTCTGCGGGTTGCCCGAACCGTAGGCCATCACCAGCGAGGGTGCTAGGGTCAGTACCTGTTCCACATTGACTTCAGCACCACTACCCACTTCGGTCAGTGCATCCTCCTCGTGCATGGTGACCACCGCCGGGTTGTTGACAAATTGAATATTATCCAGACCGACCAGCCGGTCGAGTAGATTGAGTTCGTCGAGGTGTGGCAGATAGGTGGTAGACATGGTAATGATGCTCTCTGCAGGCACTTCAATGGTCTGGACGTGCTCAAAACCATCTGGGGTTGGGGTGCCACACTGCACCAGGAGATATTCAAAGGTCTGATCGCTTTCTTGCCATGGGGTGAGCACGGTGATGACCTTGTAGTGGTTAAAATAGTCGATAGTCCAACCCTCGGCATATGCAAGCTGGGCTTTGTCTGGGAAATAATCAACTGTGGGATCATATTGCTCAACACACGCCCGTGTTTCATCGGCGTTTGGCGGAGCAGGGGCAGGTGGTTCTGTTGCTGCACTGCAAGCACACAGCAGCAGAACCGTCAGGAAAGCGTATCGCTGTATCTTCAGAACATATGTCCAGTTGGGTGATTGGGGTACTTTCATTGATTGGTTTGCTCCTTGTTGGCATGCAGAACGGCTCGTTGCGTGCGAATACTGGCATTGCAGTGCTCGGTATCGGTACCAATAAACTCATGGGTGATAAAGTGCGGGCACAGAGCGGCGACAATATCGGCACAACCAGTGGTGGTGAAGGGTTGATGCTGATCGATGTGAGTCACATGCTCGTGAACCAGACCGTATTGTTGAGCGCGTGACCGTTGGGCGAACTGATCGGGCAAGCCCTGTTGTTGGGCCTGCTGCTGATATGCTCCAGAGAGGCTGGTATGCAGATGAACACCTTCGATACGTTGACGGATAGCCGATGGTAATTGCTCAATCTGCGCTAATACATAGGCAACTGCTTCGGACTCGTCGAACAGAGCGGAATGTGTGTTCATTAAATGACCAGTATCAAGTACAAAGGCCCAGTTGTTCCAGGTGAGTCGTTCAACCAGGGCATCAGTCGCCTCTGCATCGGTAAACGTTAGCCCGGGCCACCAGAGGTTTTCTAGAAAGACCCGCACCGGTGGCTCGCCGTTGGGAAAGGTCGCCGCCGTCGCATTGAGCAGATCGGCTGCTGCGCGACAAACATCAGCCGAGGTATAGGTATAGGCTCGCGTAAAGGCATGCGCCAGTTCAACATGGCAGACATGAAAGACCATATAGGCTGGTTGCAAATGGGCAGCATGAAGCCAGGACTGGCGCAGATTCAAAACCAGTTCTTCAGCGTTACGACCACCAGAAAGGTAGCGTTCCAGGTCCGACCAGGGCGGCGGCGAGTGACCCTGCCAGATCGTGAGCCAGCTCACCCAGAACGGCAGATGCACCGCAACGGTCATGCCGGGTGGCATTGCTGGTGGTGCGGCATCACCGATCAGCAGTTCAATGCCATCGAGACCATGGCCATGCACATAGTCGGCCACGGCTGACCAGTCGTCGTCAAAGCGCCCAATATCGCCTGGATGGACCGAGAAGTTCAGGAGTTCTTGCATATGGCAATTGCCTTCAGCCATGAAACATCGTTTTGCCAGAGCGATCACGCGGGTCGGGAGGTAACCCCAGATAGGTCTGGCGCAATGCATCCCAGAGTGCCAGACGTGACCAGTCGGGTTCTTTGAGATATTTCATCTCGTCAGAGAGAAAAGGATTGGGCAAAAAGATGGTAATTTGTTGCTCATCTTTGCCATTAAACGCGCGAAAACCCCAACTCCCCACGGTACCATCTGGATTCAGACGGCGGTAGAACTCGGCACGCGATGTACGCCGATGAGCCGCCAGTTCGGGCGAACAGGGCTGGCGTTTGCTGCCTTTGTGTTCACCAATACAGATGTGAAAATGCCATGTACCAAAATCAACCGTCAGATAGCCATCAAGCATGCCAATCTCATGGGGCGGTTCGCTGGCCTTTATCTCAAAGACGGCGCCCTGGATCAATGAGCCAAAATAAATCTTATCCCAGTGATTCTGGAATATATCGGTAAACAGGGTCAATAGCACATCTGCTGATGGTTCAAGTGGAAACATTTCCAGGGTGCCATTGCCTGGTTCTTCCACGATTAGTGGGGCCGGTGTTGTCGAATGCATCGTTGTCTCCTCGTGATACTGCTTTATGGTTCATGTTCCCATGGTGATCGGTGTGATTGTTTGCCACGTTGTTGGAGCCCCTGTACCAGCATCCACACCGTTGTCACTCCTGTTACCAGCACAACGCCGAAGATGATAAAAAGTGAGCTATCAAATGCTGATTCGTTCTCAGCTGACGACTCATGCGAAATGGTCTCTCCAGGGGTCAAGGGACGCAGCGCGGCATCGGCGGTAGCACTGGCGGCACGATCAGCCAGTGCTGCCTGTGCTTGCTGAAAGGTCGTCTCGCTAGTCTGATCCATGGTTGGCGATGCTGCGGGTACCGTTGGTGTTCTGGTGGGCAATGGTGGTTCAGTCGGGAGCAAAGCCAACTCGGTTGCGAGAATCGCTGCCATAGTCGCTGTTTGATCAACCGTAGGCGTTGGGACCGGTGTGTCGGTTGGGACTGGTGTGTCGGTTGGGCTTGGCGGCGGTGGCAGCGTTGGTGCTGGTGGGATA
>JAAURD010000300.1 GCA_012034075.1 Chloroflexaceae bacterium
GAAGAGGGGAGCGGCGCCTACCCCGTCCATTCCTTTTTTGGAAGGGAACACACACGTGTTTCGTGCTTTCGTCTTCTCTGGGCAGGCTTTCCTGGTGCGGCCCTCACCCCCAGCCCCTCTCCCAAGGAGGGAGAGAGTAGACGGTGCCAGCTTCTGATGCGGTATCTGTCCTATGCCCTCGCACAAGTGACGAGGGTTGCGCAAATGACGTTCATATCAATTCCCATAGGTGAGCTTGTAGACTGATTTGTAGGGGCGAAGCGCGGGGATCCTACAAATCAGGCGCTCCAAGTGCGATCTGTAGGGACGTCTGCGTGCTGCGGCCAACGGCACCCGAATTTGGTATGTCCCATATCTAAGCCGGAATCTGAACCTTTGAGAGGACACGGAGTTTATGGACAATGGATACGGTGTATGCAGAGCGGTCGCATTGCTCGTCTATGCTCTTTAGGGATGCAGCGTGCTGGTTCGCAGGGCGGAGGGGCGAAAAGGTCTGGGGATACGTGGCAGCCTGTGGAGTGGGCTGCTGCATGGCAGTCTGGGGCTGAAATCGCAGGCGCTACTATGGTATAATGGCTCTGGCAATCGCTCTTGCACAAGAGAGAATCCTTACGATGAATAATGAATACGCCAATTTGCATACGCAGACGGCCCAGGGTGGCAACGGTATTGACTACGAAGCGCTTTATGCGCAACTCCCTTTTTCGGTCATCATCTATCGGCTAGATGGGCTGTTGCTTGATGCAAATGCAATGACGGAACAGGTTTTTCAGGTCTCCCGTGAAGCGCTTATTGGTCAGTATAATGTGCTGGAAAATCCACAGAACATTGAACTGGGCGTGCCGGATTTCTTTGCACGTGCTCGAAACGGTGAAATTGCCAAACTTCCGCCGGTGTTGTTCAGCAATCAGTCGGTTGGTGGCAGAAGCAAGGTGGAGACATCTGGGTACAGACCATGTTTGTTCCGATCCGTTCAGCTTCAGGTGATGTTGTCAACATCGCCGCAATCGAAATGGATATATCAAGACAAGTCGCTGCGGAACAGGCCCGCAATGAACTTTCCACACCGCTGCTGCCTATCGCAAAATCGGTGGTTGTGATGCCGCTTATCGGGACTATCGATAGTACACGTGCGGCGCTGATAGCAACGACGCTGCTTGAGGGGA
Organism: Chloroflexaceae bacterium; assembly: GCA_012034075.1. Taxonomy (GTDB): domain Bacteria; phylum Chloroflexota; class Chloroflexia; order Chloroflexales; family Chloroflexaceae; genus JAAURD01. The sequence goes on from JAAURD010000300.1 coordinate 1,167, forward strand.
TTGCTCAACACCGTGCAGAACTGGCAATCCTTGATATTACTGGTGTACCAATGGTTGATGCATAGGTTGCCAAAGCGCTGGTAGAGGCAGCACAAGCGGTGAAGCTGCTTGGGGCGCAGGTGATGCTCACGGGTATTCAGCCACAGATTGCCCAGACTCTGGTGCATCTTGGCGTTGAACTGCGCGATATCATCACACGGGGCAGTTTGCAAGCAGGCATTGCCGAGGTACTGGTACGTTCGTCGCTGCGGTAAATAAAGTACAGACAGGACGCACGGAAAGGTTGCATGAAGGACGATTTTGATGTCTATCTCGACCGTAACGGGTGATTTGCTGGAACAGCCGACCGAGGCGATTGTGAATCCCTGGAACCAGAATGTGCTGCCGTGGTGGCTGCTGGTCCCGCACGGCGTATCCGGGGCGATAAAGCGGCGGGCGGGGGTTGCGCCTTTTCGGGAACTGGCCCGGTCAGGCGGTGGTCACATCGGCCGGGCGCTTGCCGTACCGGGCGATTATCCATGTTGCGAGCATTCATCTCTGGGGGCGCAGTTCGGCGCAGATGATTGAGCTGTCGGTGCGGTATGCGTTGGATGCGGCTGAAGCGATACCGGTGGGCTCGCTGGCTTTTCCGTTGCTGGGCACGGGGGCGGGTGGGTTTGATGCAACGGCAGCGGAGAAGCTGATGCTTGAGGTTTTACATGCACGTACAAGCGATTTGACCGTGGTACTGGTGCGGTATGGCGGGTAAGGATTGACTCATTGTGGCACAACAAGCACACCCACCGGACGGTCGCGGGGCTACTGGCCCGGCGGGTCTGAGCGTTTTCTGGCTGGGGTGCAGCCTGGCCGTGGTCGCGCTCATCTTCAAAACTGCCGCTGATGGGGTGTTGATGCCACCAGATGCCTCGGCAAGGGCGGAGATGATGGGCGAGCACCAGACGGAAACCGTTGTTGTGGTTGTCGTTGTCGTTGTGGTTCCTGTTACGCGCCCCGCAGGGTTTGGCACGTACCGGTTGGTGTGCCGTGACGACCGGGCCATGCCTATTATACCTGATTTGGCGAGCGATTGGGTGGTGCGTGTTTTAGTCGGTGGGCTGCTCCTGGGCAGCGCGGGCCTGTTGGCGGCGCCAGCCACCGATCAGGCGTCCAATCTCATCGACCAGACGGGCGCTATGCTCGTGTTGCGGCGGGGTGAGCAAGCCAAGCGTGCGGCCCTGACGTAAGAGCAGACGCAACTCGTGCAGCGCTTCATCGGCGGCTTGCAGGGCGCTGCGCTTATCACGGCGGCGGGCCGCAGCGACCAGCTGGCGTTGCAGGGACAAGGCCGCTTCCTGGGTGGCCTTGCCCAGGGCAGCGCGATAGTGGCGGGGATAGCGCACGGTGCTGCGGAGCACCCACACCACCAGTTCATCGCAGCGAGCAAAAACCGGTGAATCAGCCATGCTGCGGCCGGGGAACGGGCTGACTCAATATAGCCCGTCGTAGCCCATGGGTGCTGCCCTGGCGGGCATGACCGACCCAGCCATGCACGCTGGCAAGCAATTGGGCATAGCTTATCCGTCCCTCGGCATAGTCGATCAGCCGCTGGCGATAGCGCCGCCGAAAGCGCACCACATTGCGCCGGCGTAAGCGGCGCCGTTCGGGGGTGATGGTCCAGCCGACAAAGGGGATACCGCTGCTGACCGGGGCGATCCGCGCACGCTGCGAGTGGATAGTGAGCCGCAGGTCTGCTAGCCTGGCAACAATGGCCGCTTGCCAATGGTGCAGGGTAGCTTTATCATCGGCAAACAGCAGCAGATCATCGCAGTAGCGGACATAGCCGCGACTGTGCAGTTCTTGCTTGATGCAGAGATCGAGGGGATGAAGATAGACATTGGCCCAGAACTGGCTGGTGAGATTGCCAATGGGCAAGCCGCGTGGTCGGGCCAGGGCCAGCAGATCATCACCAGGGAAGAGCACGGGGGTGTACGCTTCAGCCAGAATATCACGCCCGCTGGCGATAATCTGGCTGCAGACGGCGAGCAAACGGGCATCGGCGAGATGCCGTTGCAGGGTTGTGAGCAAGATGTCATGATCAATCGAGGGAAAAAACTCTCGAACATCAAGCTGAAGCACATAAGAATAGCGGCGAGCAAAATACTGGGCACGGTTGAGTGCGGCCAGCGTGCCTTTGCCTTTGCGACAGGCATAACTATCGGCAATAAAGCGTGCTTCCCACAGCGGTTCGAGCACCTGGCACAGGGCATGATGGACGATACGGTCTTCAAATGGAGCAGCTGAGACAAGCCGGCGCTTCCATTCGCGAATAACAAAGGTGCGGTAGCCACCGGGTTGCCAGGTAGCGCTGTTGAGACGCTCTTGCAGCGCAAAGAGATGGCTTTCGGCGGCCAGTTCATATGCGGCGACAGCGGGGCGGCGGCGTTTGCCGCGCCGAGCTGCAAGGTAGGCCCGCCAGAGGTTGTCAAAGCTACTAAAAGTGGACCAAAGATGGCGAAAGGTTTTGGGCATTGGTTCCTCCTTGAAAAATAAGAACATATGTTCTAAAATACGAATCGCCGGCCGCGCTGGGGGGCATTGCCCCCCAGACCCCCCAGAACGGCGCACCCTGCTGTGTGTTGTATGGCTATCATGTGCATAGGAATGCAGAAATAAGGATACAGAATAAAGAATTAAGGACGAGGGGCGAGCACCAGACGGAAACCGTTGCCGTGGATGACGTTGACGCCGCGGGACCCTGCTACGCGCCCCGCAGGGTACATTTGTGGACCAATACGAGCCACCACGTAGAGTTGGGTATGCATCATAATCCCCTCTTTTGACATCAGAAATGACAGAATACGATCTACCAGGATAATTTTCATAGCTATTGCAACACCATTCCCATACAGTGCCGGCCATATCAAGCGCACCACACCAGGCCGCTCCCAACGGACATGTGCCCACCAGTGGCAGATCTCCCCAGGAGCGATCAAAGACGGCGTGGTCCGCATCCGGTTCGGGGCGGTTGCCCCAGGGGTAAGTCCGGCGCTGGCTCCCTGGCCTACCGTAAGCCGCCGCAACCTCCCATTCGGCCTCAGTGGGCAGGCGCACGGTATAGCCCAGGGGCAGGGGCAGCGCCAGCCGGTCGTTCAGCCAGTGGCAAAAGGCCACCGCCTCATACCAGCTCAGCCCGACCACCGGCTGCTGCGGCTGCTGGAAGCGCTCATCATCCCAATACCATGGCTGGGTGCGCTCAACCTCCTGCTTCCAGTCCCAGCCGTGGGTCGTCCACCAGCGGCGGGCATCGCGGCGATAGCCCTCCGCCACAAACGGTTCAAATTGCGCTCGCGTCAGCGGCACCCGCGCAATCCAGAAAGTCTTGATACGGAGACGGGCGCTACGCTCACCGCGCTCCCAACCACCAATAAGATAGCTGCCGCCCGGTACCTTGCACCAGTAGGGCAATGGCGATAGCTGGGTCCGGCCCGGCCCAGTCCGGGCGATCACGAATAGTGTGCTGCCACTGGCGCATGGTCAGCGGCAGCACCAGATCACCG
>JAAURD010000301.1 GCA_012034075.1 Chloroflexaceae bacterium
ATCATCCGCCGCGCCTGCTCAACGCCCCGCCGACCCGCCACCGCCGCCACAATCCGCCGCTCCAGCAGCGCCCGCGCCGGCAGCGCCTGCAACTCCAGCCACCATACCCCATCCGCAAACCAGCGCCGCCAATACTGCAACAGCCACACCGTATCCAGCGCCAGCCGACCCTGCCGCCACACCTCAATGCGGCAATCAACAGCCAGATAGGGCAACACCCGCCCATCATCCAGCAACACCAGCCGCAACGGCAGATTTCCCCCCGCTACCACCGACTCATGCACCCGCCGCTCATACTGCAAACGCAGCGGTCTTGGCAATAAAAGCGCACCATCCCCCGCCGGCCCACGCAACCACAGCTCATACATCGTCCACCCCCCAGAACGAGCGCTGCCAGCGCATCTGCACCGTCACCCCCGATTGCGCAAACACCGCAATGCGATTGCTGCCCGGCCGCAAACGCCAATCCCCCAGCCGGCTGCCCGCCCGCACCGCGCTCAACAGATTGCCACGAAAGCTGCTCTCCACCCGCCGCATCGGTGGCCGCAGATCAATCGTCAGCGTTTCACCTGCCAGCAACGTCACATCCAACCAGATACCAACCCCCAGCGACGCATGCAACAACTGCCACACCGCACCCGGCCCCACCAGCTCAAACACCGGCCACGCCGCCGCACTCCCAGTATAAGTAACCGTCGTCAACGCCGCCGCCGTCGCGCCACTCACCCCACTACCACGCCCCAGCACCATCTGATCGCCCGTACCAACCAGCGCCACCACCGGCGCCGCCGGCGTCAACGTCAAATCAAGCGGCAACCACACACTCCCATTCCAGCGTGCCACCGGCCCCGGCAAGCTCACCCCATCCGCACTCGTCAGCAGACCCGCCGCCAGCAAGCCGCCCGCACCATCGTTCGCCAGCACCCACACCTCATCGCCCACGCCCGCGCCCGCCGCTCGCCAGTGAACCCCATTCCACACCGCCACATGGCTCAGCACACGCTCCCCCGAACGGTCAAAGCGCCCGCCCGCAGACACCTCGCCCAGCGGCCCCGCCAGCAACGCCCGCACCACCCCATCGCCGCTGCTCAGGCTCAAGCCAGCGCCCAGCGTGCTCCAGCTGATGCCATCCCACTCCAGCACCCCACCGCTCATATCCCCGCCCGCCAGCACCGTACCATCCGACTGCACCAGCAGCGCATGCACCCGACCACCCACACTGCCCAGGCCCTGCCACGCCGAACCATCCCACATCGCAACCGCGTTCTCCCCACCAGCATACAGCGCACCATCCGGCCCCACCGTCAACACCTCCGGCCAGAACTCCGGCCCATCCGCCAGGCCATTCCAGCTGATACCATCCCACACCCGCACAAACCCACTCGTCAGCGCACTCGCATACAGCCGACCATCAGCGCCCAGCGCCAACGCCTGCACCGGCGCCCCAATCTCGCCCACCCCCTGCCAAAGACCGCTCCCCGCATCATACCGTGCCAGATACGCCCCCGTATCGTTGATAAAACTCCCCCCAGCATACAGCGTGCCATCAGCCCCCAGCAGCAGCGTCTCAACCTCGCCGCCCAACGTACCCAGACCTGCCCAACCGCCTCCATTGCGCTGCCATACCCGCTCACCGCTCACCGGCTGCTGCACCGCCAGCGTCAGCGACTCCTCGGCTGGATCGACCCAGAACGGCTCAAGCGCCAGCAACTCAAGCGTCAGCTGGCCCTCGTTCTCATCGATGGATAAGCCACCCGCATACACCACCGCCAGCTCACGCACCCGCTCCCCCAGCGTATAGCGCAAATACGCAGGCCGGGCCGGCGTCACCATCTCTGGATTGAGCAGCGCCAGCAGCGCCGAACGCAACAGCGACCAGCCCGCACTACGCATACGCGGCCACAGCCGCAAGCGCAAGCGCCGCGGCGCCACCATCGTCCCCAGCCACAGCGAGCGAGCCAGCACACTCGTCGTCACCGCTGCCGATGTCCCCACACCATTGCTGCCATAGCCATACGGCACCAAACCCGTCCACACCTCCGGCTCAACGCCCGCCACCCCGCTACCCGGCGCACTCTCCAACGCCACGCCCAGGTCGCTCAAACTCGTCGCACTGCCATCCGGCGTCACCAGCGCGAATGTTCCATTATACTGCATTAGTTCTCCTTTGCTGTTTTATAAAAGCGCACGCCCGGTCCGCAGACCGAACGCACATCAGCCCCGCCGCCCGACTCTGCCGACCGACCATAAATGATCGGACTAAATAATTTTCATGGACATCCCACCAACAACACGCTCCCCACCCATTGGCACAACATTCCATTCAGCCGCCCAACCATAAATGGTCGGGCTAAATGGCTCGCATGGACATCTCGCCAACAACACGGTCGCCCACCCATTGGCGCAGCGTTCCATTCAGCCTGGGGCTGAAGCCCCAGGCGTCGCTTTGCTCCCAATCCGGCATCCCGTGCAACCAGATGCATAACACCCATGCTACCGCATATTCCACTCCCATGCCGCCCACACCTCACCCCAGCACCTCGCGGATATACAGCGTCATCGCCAGGCTCAGGTTATCCATCGCCCCCGACTGCTCCGCCCGCAAATAGATCAGCTTCTGCGTCGTCAACGGGTTGGGCGTAAAGCTCGTGATGCTCGTTTTGTTCCACGCACTCGTATTCGCGTTGATCGTCAACGTCGTTGCATCGCTATCCACATTCGTTGAACTGCGCACGATCAGCCGCACATGCCAGAAGACCGCGCCACCCAGCGCCGACCCCGGCACATGGTACGCCAGGTCCAGTTGATCCAACCACCACGCCGCCGGCACCCCAATATACACATTCGTATTGCCCGTTATCGGGCTAGCAAACCCACTAAAATTACCCAGCGCCGCAACCACCCGCTCGCCCAGCCAGCGCGACCCATCGTAATAGCCCATCCGCCGCAAATCCTCACGATAAAAGATATCGCCCGCCACCGCGCCCGCCGGGAAGGTACTCCCGCTCGCCACCCCGCCGCCGCTGCCCAGCTCAACCTCGCTCGCACCAGCCGCCAACCGATAGCACTTGCCATCGCTTTTGCAATACACCGCCACCATGCCCGCCGGCACCTGCGCCGGTGTGCTCGTCTGCGCCAACACGATTTCACCGCTCATGGTATCGCTCCTCTCTTCTCCCTTGCACTGATTCCGTTACTACCTATGAATGTTTGCTTTCTGTCTCATCTGTAGAAGTACAGCGCGCTGAACCCCTACAGATGAGGATGCAATCATCAAAAATACATCCATAAACATATGTATCCTTTGTGTATACGGTCGAAACAACCGAATCTTCGTGTCTCCGTGTCTCCGTGGTGAACCTGCGTGCTCGCTTTGCATCACACCACCAGTAAGCGCCCCTCGACCTGCACACTACCCCACACCTGCAGTGGCCCATTCAGGCGCACTACAAGCCCAGACGGTACCGCCAGCACTTCATCTGAGCGCACCTCCTGCACTGGCGGCTGCGGCGGCGCCACCTCCGTAGCCTCAAGCTGTTCCAACCGTTCTTTTGTGTCGTCATCCATAAGATACGATGTCCTCCCTGGGCGCAGTGTGCTACGGGCCTACAACAGTGCGCACACACCGAGCCATAAAAAGTGCGTCTGAGATTCACCACAGAGAACACAAAGGACCCAAAGGTTTCCCAAAGGACGATTTTCAGCTCAGAATCTTCTTTGGGAGAAGAAATTGGTTTGAGGGCCTGCACCCGCATACCGCGCTCCGCGTCTCCGTGTCTCCGTGGTGCCACATGCCGCAAAAGCTACCAGCGGCTATACGGCCCCAGCAGCAGCCGCACCATCGGCGGCATCTCGCCCGCATCGCTGCCACGCTGCTCACCGCGCCGCTGCATCAGCTGCTGGTCGTAGCCACGGTAGAGCCAGCCCACCAGCACCATAATCGCCTGCTCCACATCCGGTAGCGCCTCAAACCAGCGCCACATACCGCGCACCACTATCGGCCCGGTCGTCTGCCAGCTGGCACCCTGCAGCACCAGCTCGCGATAGGGCGCCACCGTGCCCGGCCCCACCTGCAGCTGCTCCAGCGCCAGCGGCTGCCCATCGCCATTGGTCACCGCCTCCAGCAGCTGCAAATCGCGGTCCAGCAGCAGCCGCTCACCGCTCACCGCCGTGCCATCAAACGAGCGCTCCTCCAGCGCACTCGCCGCCAGACACATGCCCCACGTCCCCTCAACCTGAATGGTGGCGCCACGCTCCGGCCGCAGGCAGCCCTCCGGCAGCTCCAGCCCCTGCGCGGGCAGCACCCCCTCCGGCCACAGCCAGAACGCTCCGGGATAGTACACCGCGCCATCTGCGCCCACCAGCCGCCGCGCACTCAACAGATCGCGCGTGCGCAAGCGGTTACGCTCCACAAACGCCGACAGGTCAACCGCCGCGTCTCCTCCACCGGCTGCAACTGCCGAATGCACTGCCCCTCGGCAATGCGCCAGGCCACCGGTATCAATGTCTCCAACATACCATCATCGGTGCTGCCATTCAGCCCGATATAATCCTTCACCTGTGCCAATTGAACCAAATGTATTCCTCCTTTGGTTATGTGTGTTCTGGGCGCAGCACGCTGCGCCCCTACAAGCCAGCCTTGGCCGGCAGCAAGCCTGCCTTACGCATGATAGGTTGCATTATTGC
>JAAURD010000302.1 GCA_012034075.1 Chloroflexaceae bacterium
GTACGAACCAGCGCCCCCGCTCTGTCACCATCTCATCCAGCGCCTGGCAACGCTGATGCAGCTGAGCACCGGGCTGAACCCGGCCGAGCCACCCGTCATTATCACCTCGCTCCGCGCATTGACTGAGCCGACGCTGACCCCGCATGAACTGCACGACGCGATCACCCGCCTCAAGCGCGGCGATACCTGGTCGCAAGCCCGCCTGCTGCGCCACTGGCTCAATCTTGGCTATCAAAGCGTGACCATGGTCAGCGAGCACGGTCAGCTAGCGCGTCGTGGTGGTCTGGTCGATATCTGGTCCACCCATGCGCCGCAGCCCTACCGCATCGAGTGGTTTGGCGATGAAATCGATAGTCTGCGCTCGTTCGATCCGGAAACCCAGCGCAGCGAGCAACAGCGTGATCTGGTACTGGTCGGGCCACCGGGTGAAATGCCCTTCTGGCAACGTGAGGCCGCCCTCGAACGACTGCATGCGCTCAACATTGGCGGCCTGCGTGCGCCAGCCAGTGACCTCTGGCAGCAGAGCCTGCAACAGATTGAACAGGGCGTTCCGGTGCCAGGATGGGGCTTTCTGGCTGCCTGCTTTCGGGCGCCATACGATGAGCAGGACAGCGCAGCAGCGGCAACCCTGCTGGCCCATCTCCCACCTGGTACATGGGTACTCTTCCATGAAGCCACGCGGCTGGTGTTCAGTGCTGCGGATCTGGCCGAACGCGCCGAAAACCAACGCGTTACCCTGGTTGATAGCGGCGAACTGCCCGCCGACTTTCCGCGACCCTACTACACCTGGCACGAGATTCTGCACCAGGCACGCCAGAGCCATTCCAGCGGCCATCTTCTGGTTGATCTGAGCCATAACGACTCGATGCTGGGGGCGGATGAACCATGGCGTCACGCGGCTGGCAGCCCAGCTTCAGCGCCAATTGCTCCGCCTGCGTTTCTTGCGACCGAACTCTTTGGTGGTAAGATGCGCCATCTGGTGACCGATATTGTTGAGCGCTTGCAGCAACACGAGCATGTGGTGGTTGTCTCACCGCAGGCCGCACGGCTGCAAGAACTGGTCGCGGAGCAAACGGCGCAGTTGCCCGTGCCAAGCAGCACCGGCGATCAGTTCCAGCCGATCCACGGCAGTCTGGATGGTGGCTGGCACCTCCCCGCTACCACCGAACAGCCGGCTCTGACGCTCTACACTGACCTCGAAATCTTTGGCTGGCGGCAACGGCGTTCTGCCGCCGAACGGCGCCAGCAACGTCAACAGAACACCCGTGAACGTGCCGCGTTTGTACAGAGCCTGAAACCGGGTGATTATGTGGTGCATATTGAGCATGGCATCGCGCGGTATGAGGGGCTGCTGCGCCGCACGATTGATGGCGTTGAACGGGAGTATCTGAACCTGCATTATGCCGGCGAAGACCGGCTCTATGTGCCTATCGATCAGGTTGACCGCGTGAGCCGCTACCTGGGCGCGGGCGACGCTCATCCGCAGCTTACCCGTCTGGGCACCCAGGAATGGGAACGCACCAAGCGCAAAGTTCGTGCGGCGGTGCAGATTATGGCCGATGAGCTGCTCAACCTCTATGCCCAGCGTCAGCTGGCGCAGGGCCATGGCTTCGGGCCAGATAGCGATTGGCAGCGCCAGCTTGAGCAGGCCTTTCCCTATATTGAGACCGCCGATCAGCTGCGTGCGCTGGACGATGTGAAAGAGGATATGCAGCGCTCCCAACCGATGGACCGTCTGATTTGTGGTGATGTTGGCTTTGGTAAGACCGAGGTTGCTCTGCGTGCTGCCTTCAAAGCGGTGCAAGAGAGCAAGCAGGTCGCGGTGCTTGTGCCCACTACTGTGCTGGCCCAGCAGCACTATGAGACCCTGCGCCAGCGGATGGCGGCCTTTCCGGTGACCATCGAAATGCTCTCGCGCTTTCGTTCGCCCCGCGAGCAGAGCGCCATTATCGATCATCTGTCACGCGGCAGCATCGATATTATTGTTGGCACGCACCGCTTGCTCTCAGCTGATGTGCGCTTTCAATCGCTTGGTTTGCTCATTGTCGATGAAGAACAGCGCTTTGGTGTGCGCCACAAAGAGCAGATCAAGCGTCTGCGCCACAATGTCGATGTGCTGACCCTCACCGCCACGCCGATTCCGCGCACCCTGCATATGGCCCTGGCCGGCATCCGCGATATGAGCATTATCGCTACGCCGCCAGAAAACCGTGTGCCGATCAAGACCTATGTGCTGCCCTATAGCGATACCGTGGTTCGTGATGCGCTCTTGCGCGAGATGGATCGGGGCGGGCAGGTTTATTTTGTGCATAATCGTGTGCATAGCCTGACCCACGTGGCGCATCATCTGCGCCATCTCGTGCCAGATGCACGCATCGGTATGGCCCACGGCCAGATGCAGGAACGGCAGCTGGAAAAGGCGATGATTGATTTCTTCGAGGGCCGCTATGATGTGCTAGTCTGTACCACGATCATTGAAAATGGTCTGGATGTTCCCAATGCCAATACGATGATCATTGATGATTCCACGATCTTTGGTCTGGCTCAGCTGTATCAGCTACGTGGCCGCATTGGCCGCAGTGTCCACCGCGCCTATGCGTATCTGCTCTATCGTGCCGAAAAACCGCTGACCGATGATGCCCGTCAGCGCCTGGAAGCGATTCAAGAAGCGACGAGCTCGGGTCTGGTTTTCGTGTTGCCATGCGTGATCTGGAGATTCGCGGGGCGGGCAACCTGCTGGGTGCGGAACAGAGCGGGCATATTGCTGCTATCGGGTTTGACCTCTATTCGCGCTTGCTCGAACAGGCAGTCCATCGGGCACGCCAGCAGCGAACAGAAGAAGCGTCCGAAGGGAAACCGGCTAGCGATGAACCGCAGCAGCGGCGAGTCATGGTCCATGAAAAAGTGCTGGTTAGCCCGCTGGTGACACTCGATCTGCCCCTGACCGCCTATCTGCCCGAAGACTATATCGCCGATGAAGCGATGCGCCTGCTGGTCTACCAGCGTATGGCCGAGGCCCAGCAAGCCAGCGCGGTACGCTCGCTACGCCAGGAGCTGCGGGATCGCTTTGGTGAGCCACCCGCGCCAGCGATACACCTGCTCACCTGGTTGCATATCAAAGCGCTGGCGCTGCAAGCGGGTGTCAATTCGATTATCACCAGCGAGGATGAGTTTATTCTTCGTCTCCCGGAGGGCAACAGCGATGGACGCCAACGGCTGCTGCGACGCTTTGGGCGTGATGCCACTCTTCGTATCGGGCCGCAGTTTGTGCGCCTGCAACGCCGCGCTATCGGCGACGCCTGGGCGCCACGACTGATGCAGGTGCTGGATGTGCTGGGCCGTACCGACGGGTGAGCGTTATGCTTTTTGCACCTGATGCCCGCAATTGCCACAGAAGCGATCTTCCGCTGCGACCTCCTGCCCACACTGCGTACAGAAGCGCTTGGCTGACCTGATGGCTGCCGGCTTTGCCGCGGCTGGCTGCGCTGGCTGCGCTTCAAGCTGCATATCGCCCATCTTCATACGCATCGGATTCATCTGCATTTGCATATCACCCATCTGCATTTGCATGGGGTCCATGGGTTTCATCGGCTCCATGGGTTTCATCGGCTGCATCGGCTGCATCGGCTCCATCGGCTGCATCGGCGCCATCGCCGGAGACTCAGTACCCGCCTGCTGCGCCACCTGCTGCAACGGCAAACTATCCGCCTGTACCAGCGATGGCGCCGATTGCAGGGCCTGCATGCCACCGGACTGAACCTGAATATAGTGTTGCGCCTGGTGCGTCTCAACGCGCAACAGAAACATCCCCTGGGTCGTCCGAAAGACCGACGGCGGCGCCGTCCACGGGCCAGTCGTCAAGCTATTGCGCTGACTCTGCTGCTGACCACCACTGGCCGAAACCAGGGTCACCAGCGTCTGGTCGCCGCGATTCTCCACAAACAGCACTTGTCCTGTGCCCAGATTACATTGGTATGCCATAACGATACTCCTTCTCCTACGATACATCATCTGAAGCATGAATCGTACCAGACAACAAAACGGGCTGTCAAGTTCACGCAATACGGGAATCACGGTAACTGGTCAGCTTTAGGGGAAAACGTATGGTATACTGACTGACGTTATGTCAAAAACAGCTCTGCCAACAATGCTGGAAGCAGTACTATTTGCTATGTGACAGAGTAGGACTGCTAGCTTCTGATGGTGAACACAACGTAATAGAAGAACGAGAATAAATATCCCTTGTATTTCATCACTGAGATGATCCAGGTTTGCTGGCTGATGAGGATTCTCCCGAACCGGTGTAGGACTGAACAGTTACGGCATTCTTGTTCTTCTTGAAATGAGATAATGGACAGAACATGACAGCTCAACAAATTGCTTTGCCCTTATTGATAGTTCAGCATTATTTTTTTGGCAGGAATGCGATTTGTGAAACCACACGGGTTTCTCGGATTTTTGTTGCCCGACGTATTTTTTAATATTGCTGCTTATACTTCAGTAAGAGAAAAACTCTTGTCGCATCGACTGTATTCTTTTGTCGATTTTGGTAGACTACCAAAACATTATGATGTCCTCGCAAGAAGATAGTCGATGGCAGCAATAAGAAACGGGTATGCTGTGAGCGATTGCACCACCGCGGCTGGATACCGCGCCACCCAGGCCAGGAGCTCATCTTCGA
>JAAURD010000303.1 GCA_012034075.1 Chloroflexaceae bacterium
CTTGATCTCCTTGCGGAACCAGCCGCCCATCTGCCCGGTGGTGTTGCCGGCAGCAACGCACAGACAACCGCCACGTGCGGTTGCAGCGTAAAACGCTCGATCAGCTGTGGCGAAGCAGGTGGCTCAGCATCAAGCGCCAGCGTAAACACCGGGCGCTCCAGATCATCCGGCCAGCCCCTCCCATCAACGCGGAGGCAGACCTGCTGTGGCGCATCACGGCCCTGCTGCGGAAAACGCAGCCGCGCCGTCGCACCGGACCAGCGAAAGGTACCACCCGCAGCCGGGTCGCCCGACCCCAGGTAGAAGCCCTCGATCAAGCCAAGATCAAGATTGCCGCCCAGATCAATCCGGCGCGTTGGTGTGGGCGCAAGCCAGTCCCAGGCCCACTGGACCGGGTTCACATCATCGACATAGGTCGGTGTGAACGCTTGCCGCGCCGCATCGAGCTGGCCCATGCGGCGGAGCAAATCACCACGTATCACTGCTGCTTTCCAGTTGCGGGTCTGCGAGATCTCCTCGGTTGACGGGAGCAACGCCAGCCCATCGGCCGGTCGACCCTCTAAGCCAGCCAGCAAAGGCAGGGCCGTCTCCGGTGTAAAGGGAGACGCATCATCAGCCATAAGATGCAACCGCGCCGTCGCCGCATCGCCGGCGTGCAACGCCGCCTGAACCTGTTGCTCACGCAGATAGCCGGGGCGCATCTGCCACGCAATCACCGTATTGGCGAGGCTCGATGGATAGGGTCCCAGATAGGAGGCCAGCGGTGACGGTGCCGGCTGAAGATACGCGTACGGCGTCAGCACCAGCATCGTCATCAGCGCAGCGAGTGACCACCAGGGCCATCCCACGCCGAGGCGTGTCGCCGCAGCAACACCGTCAGCGCAATCGCCGCGTACACCATAACCAACGGCATCAGCGGCAGCCGAAAGCGATTGATGGCGAAGAGCAACGGCGCCGTCAGCCCATGATAGAGCCACCAGAGGCCTACCAGACCGGTCACCGACGTCACAAAGACGCGGCGGGCATAGGCCCAGCCGACAATACCCAGCGGCAACAGCAGCAGATAGAGCGTATCTTCCAGCAGAAACAGGCCCAAGCTATACCAGTAGGGCAACCGACCCACCGAGAAGCCGCCGCTCATGCGTTCGGCGCCGGTATAGTTCATCTGAAACAGCGCTACCAGTTCAGAGAGGCTTTTCCCTACAAACGCCAGCGGCGCCGCACGCAGCAGGCACAGGCCCTCAGCCAGCATCAACTGCTGACGCTGGGCCTGGGTGATGTTCGATACCGGCGTGGCCAGGGCCTGTTGGAGCGCAGCATCGCCGGCGTGCCAGAGACAGGCTTCTTGCACTAGCGCCTCGCGTTCAGCCGGAGACAGCTGCTCATCCAGCAAAGCCAGCGCGAACTGGCGTACTGCCTTGTCACTACTCGCGTCATCGTAGGCGGTGCGGGCGCCCAGCATCACATTGTAGCTACCGGTCGTATCGATCAGGATTGGCCCGCCATAGGTGCGACTGGCATAGAGCGACCATGGTCCAATCGTCAAGCCGCACACCAGCAGGAAGACCGCCGCAGCGGCCAGCGGCCGACGGTAGAAACGTTGGCGACCAGTCCACCAGACCCACAACCCGGCCAGGGGGATAAAACCCAGGGTGAGCCCACGGGTGAGGCATGCCAGACCCAGCAAGACAGCGGCCAGGATCAGCCAGCCGTAGCCATCGTTCCAGACTTGCAGTGCTAGCACCATGCCCAGTATCAGAACGAGGTAGAGCGTCTCGCTCAAGAGAAGCTGGGACCCGACTGCAAAGGGCAGATAGAGCGCTGCTGCCAGACCCGCCAGCAGGGCTGGCAGGTGAAACCCCTCACCCCCGGCCCTGGGTCCTTTGTGGGAGAGGGGAGGGCCGGTGATACGCCAGCACAGCCCATAGATCAGCGCAACGCTCAGCAGGCTCAAGCCGATTTGCGCGGCAAACAGCAGCGACCAGCTCTGACCAGCCAGACCCAGATGCACCGCCACAAACAGCGGGTAGAGCGGTGCCCGGGTCCAGAGCCAGCCGTCATACCAGCTGAACCGCGCCTGGGCCAACCAGCTGGCGGATGCCAGATATTCGGCTTCATCGCTGATCCAGCCCTGTCGCGGCAGCTGCTCCCACAGAGCCAGGCGCAACACCAGGCCAACGAGGAGCACCAACACCAACGGCCACCAGCGTCGCAAGAATGGCAAGATCGTTGTATACCAGAAGGAGATCACAATGGGGTCATAATGCGTATAGGAAGCACAGTACGTATCAAAGCGGGTATTGACGCCCGATGCCCCATGAGCACCATGCGATGCTTTCCACAAGCCGCATGATGGTCATGGGGAGCTGTGACCATTCGCTTACGCATAGGATGGGCTTGACGGCATCTGAGCAGCGCGAATACCATCGACCGCGCCAAAGATAGCACCAAGGATAGCACCCACAATGCTACCGAAAAACCCTCTGCGCTTACGACCATAGGCCGCACCGGCATAGGCACCAGTAAACGCCCCAGTAATAGCACCAAGAACTGCTCGCATACATTCCTCCTTGTTCCAAACCGACAGTTTGCCCATGCTTCATAGTATACCAGCTTTCCCGCTCTTTTCGCCAGAGAGAACGAGACATACCACGACTTCCCAAAACCACCGAACATGCGTATAATAGAAGCAGACCAACAGATCGTCAGGAACCAGAAAGGCAGGTCTCATGTTTTTCAAAAAAGGCGACAATCGAACCCCACCCGGCCAGGAGAATCGTGTTCCGCCCGGTCAGTATGTCACCGAAAAATTTCCCGTGCTGCACTATGGCAACGTCCCGCGCTATGAAACCCTCGATGATTGGGACCTGCGGGTCTGGGGTGAGATAGCAGAACCCGCCACGTTTACCCATGCCCAGCTCCGCGCACTGCCCACGGTTGAAGTGACCATGGATATTCACTGTGTGACCCGCTGGAGCAAACTCGATACGTGCTGGGAAGGGGTACGTTTCCGTGACTTCCTTCAGCATATCCCAGCGCTCAAGCCATCGGCGCAGTTTCTGCTGGCCCATGCCGAACAGGGGTTTACCGCCAATATTCCC
The DNA here is from genome assembly GCA_012034075.1 of Chloroflexaceae bacterium. Taxonomy (GTDB): domain Bacteria; phylum Chloroflexota; class Chloroflexia; order Chloroflexales; family Chloroflexaceae; genus JAAURD01. The sequence continues at coordinate 3,102 of JAAURD010000303.1, forward strand.
CTCGAACTGATGCTGGAAGACGACGCGCTGCTGGCCTACCGCTACGATGGCCGCGAACTCGATCCAGAGCATGGCTATCCATTACGGTTGGTCGTGCCCCAGAAATATTTCTGGAAGAGTGCCAAATGGCTGCGTGGCATCGAATTTCTCGCCGAAGATACACCGGGCTTCTGGGAGCGGTACGGCTACAACAATAATGCCGACCCCTGGCGTGAAGAGCGCTACGCCGATTGAGGCAGCAGACTATGCACCCATGGCCCACCACTGCCGACGAAGCAATTGCCATTCAAGAACAACTCCGATCCCAGGTGTGCACCGTTAATGAGTTGGACACCGTGCAGACAGTCGCTGGGGTTGATGTTGGTTTTGAGCAAGAAAACACCATAGCGCGTGCCGCCGTGGTCGTTTTGCGCTACCCAGAGCTTGAGCCAATTGACCATGCCCTGGCACGCCAACCGGTCACCTTTCCCTATATTCCGGGCCTGCTCTCCTTCCGCGAGTCACCGGTCGTACTTGATGCGCTGGCGCAATTGCAGCACCCGCCCGATGTGCTGATCTGTGATGGTCAGGGGCTAGCCCACCCGCGCCGCTGTGGCATTGCCTGTCATCTTGGCCTGCTCACCAACATCCCGGCGATTGGCTGTGCCAAATCACGCCTGATCGGCCAGCATGACCCGCCACCGGTGGAACGGGGCGACTGGGTAGCGCTCACCGATCAGGGCGAAACCATTGGCGCCGTGCTCTGTACGCGGCAGGGCACACGACCGCTCTATGTCTCGCCCGGCCATCGCATCAGCCTGGAGCGCTCGATAGCGCTGGTGCTTGGCTGCACCACCCGCTATCGTCTGCCCGAAACCACGCGCATGGCCCATAACCTCGCATCGCATGGCGTGCTGCCGCAACGACAGCAGCGCCTGTGTTAGTGCTGTCATACGACCGCTCACCCTCACCCCGGCCCCTCTCCCACAAAGGGGAGAGGGGAGTCGCTGCTGCCGATCGCCCTGGCATTCCCGCGTCCGACCCGGTGCGGTCGTACCGACCGCCGTGCGGTGTACGCCGCACCTACAGGCGTGCAGCCGCATGCGCTGCGCACATCCGAACATCGTCCCTGGTGTATCCTTTGTGCCCTGCGTGTGCCTGGTGGTCAATCTGCTGCCTGGTCAATCGAGCGCGTCGTCCCGACCGCAACCCCTCACCCCGGCCCTGGGTCCACAAGGGAAACAGGGAGTCGCTGCTGCCTGATCGCCTCTGGTATTTCCAAGCTTACACATATGTATATAACCATCACAAGTGATTCCCAAGGCACGGTAAGCTGCCAGAACAGCGACATCACCACCAGCAGTATCATAGAGCAGATGTACCACAAAGCCACACCAGGGACACCAGGGACACATACCATGCTTCCGATCTATGGTATACTATCAGCACATCCGTAGCACATGGCTCGGCTCTGACCCAAACCGAAAGGAATGCATGTGACTGATCACGACCAACTGTTTAAGCGTCTCTTCGGCACCTTTTTCATTGAATTTCTGGAACTCTTTTTTCCGCCAGTGGCCCGGTACA
>JAAURD010000304.1 GCA_012034075.1 Chloroflexaceae bacterium
CCCGTCTCGCATCCACCCGCCCCAAAGGGCCTTTTTAAACGTGGGCAGCGCAACCGGGGGTCTCTCGAAGCCCTTCATCAGCGTTACAGAGAACGTGGCTTTCGCCCCCTGTCGCCTCTGGGAAAAAGTCATTCCGCATCCTGTTGTTCTCTTCTCGTGAGCAGAACGAGTACTTCTCCTCACTTTTGGATAAGAGTTGCCTATCTAGCTATAGCTCCATTGGCTCCCGCGGTCGATATCGTCTTGTTACCAATGATCGGGGTGAACGCTGATTATCGTATGTTCCCTATCTTCTCTTTTACCATATTGTTGCCATGTCGTCAATTGCTCAACGCCAGTACCGCCCCGCGCCATGCCGCTAATTCTACCTGATAGATCTGCCGATGCCGTATCATATAACGCCCCGTTCCCAGCAGATCAACTGCTTGATTCACCTGATACACCGGCAAATCTGTTAGCGGAATATCGATGGTTTGTGCCTGCTCATTCGGGTTCAGTACCACAATCAAACAATGCTGTTCATCCTGACGCGCAAACGCCCAGATAGACAGGTCCGTGCGCACCAGCAGCGTGCGAAACGACCCCGTGCGCAACGTCGGATGGCTCTGACGGATCCTGATGCACTGCTGGATCCACCCCCGGAAATCCTGGTCCCACGTCTGTTGTTCATCCCAGGGGAAGCACCCCCGGCAGTGCGGGTCTTCGCCGCCTTGCAGACCAATCTCATCGCCATAGTAGATGCATGGTGCGCCTGGGAAGGTCATTTGCAATAAGATCGGGGCATACAAGCGTTCGCGCTTGCCCTCTGCCTCGGTCAAAAAACGGGCTGTATCATGGCTACCCAGCAAATTCAACTGGGCCTGGGTGATCTCGGGCGGATAACGGCGGATCAATGTCTCAATGCCGACCGCAAATTTATCGACAGGTATCTTGCGGTAGGCAAAAAAGGCGCGACACAGGCGCTGAAAGACATAGTTCATCACCCCATCGAACTGGCTACCATCGAGCCAGGGGTCCGCATCTTCCCAGATTTCGCCCACAATGTAGGCATCGGGGTTGGCGGTCTTCACCACCTGGCGAAACTCGCGCCAGAAGTCGTGATCGTCAATTTCATTCGGCACATCCAGGCGCCAGCCGTCTGCGCCCTGCTCAATCCAGTAGCGTGCCACATCGAGCAGATACTGGCGCACCGGCCCGTGGTTGGTGGCAAACTTGGGCAACGAGCGAATATCCCACCAGCACGCATAGTTCGCTGGCTTCGTGTCATCATACGGCGAAAGTGGAAATTCCTTGATCGAAAACCACTCACGATAGGGCGAATGCACCTCATGCTCCAGAATATCAATAAAGGCATAGAACCCGCGCCCACAATGGTTAAACACGCCATCGAGGATAACACGCATATGGCGGGCGTGGGCTTGCTCGATAAGCGCATGAAACGTTGCCATCGTACCAAAACTGGGGTCGATCCGATAATAATCATACGTATTATATTTATGGTTGGAATTTGCTTGAAAGATCGGATTCAGATAGAGCGCGGTCACGCCCAGATCAGCCAGATAATCTAGATGGTTGATAATCCCCTGCAGGTCACCGCCCATATAATTGGCTGGCGTGGGCGCACTGCCCCAGGGCATTACATTCTCGGGATCATTGGTGGGATCACCATTGGCAAACCGCTCTGGAAAAATCTGATAAAAAACTGCGTGTTTGACCCACTCTGGTGTATTCACAACGCTCTCCCCCATCGCTCAATGCTGCAACAGTACTACACTTTTATACCAACATTCCGCATTCGACGGTTACATGCGCAAACAAGCAAACAGAAACGATGATGCAATTTCGTACCACAGATAGCTATTTTGCATTATACCATATACCCGCAAATTGCACCGAACCACACAACAAATAGGGTACGGTTCTTTGCCGCAGCATGCTGCGCCGCTACGGATTGCATAGCTCCCCGGCACAGCACGCGCCCAGCAATGTGTTGCCCCCGGCTTTTTGATCTTTTTTTGACATAATCTGCACCAAAACCGCTTTGTCTATCGTCTTATAGAGGAATCAGATAGCAACGTTGTACAATCACCGGGTAGGTCTGAGCGGAAGCTGCAAGTATCCGCCTTCATTGTCCAATGGTTACCTGATATTTCTATGATATGAGAGGCAGCACTGATCATCATCCCATGAATGGGCGACATTGCGCAAACCAACGATTCGTATCAGGCCAGCCGGCAGCGAATCTAACCTATACATGACCATTCACTATGTACCATTGCGGAGGTTATCTTGATGAACGTTATGACTCGATTGCTGTTGATCCTGGGTGCAGCGGCGCTCTTGCTGGTCCTGCCAGCCGTTCCTACGCCAGCCGGTGCGCAGCAAGCGCCGGTGACCGATATTCGGGTCACCCAGGTGGATACCAGCAACTACCCCCATATTACGGTGTATGTTTCGGTGACGGATGCATCCGGTCAACCCATTGTTGGTTTGCAGCAACGCCAGTTTGCGCTGACCGAAGATGGCACGCCGGTGCAGTTGCTTGATTTTAGCGGCGGTGGCGGGCAGGTGAGCACGGCCCTGGTGCTTGATCGCTCTGGCAGTATGGCCGAGGACAAACTTGAAGGAGCCCAGGAGGCCGCCAGGACCTTTGTTGAGCAGATGCGTAGCGGCGACCAGACCGCGCTGATTGCGTTTGACGAATCTCCTCAGCTGCTGCAGCCCCTCACCGGCGATCAGGCCAGCCTTGAGCGGAGTATCAACCGCATAGCTGCCGATGGCGGCACCGCCCTATATGATAGCATCGTTGATGGCGTCGATGCGCTCAAAGACGCGTCAGGCCGCCGCGTGTTGCTGCTCCTGACCGATGGTCAGGACTGCCGTGATATCGATTGCGGTAGCTTTGCTGGCAGTCAAGCGAGCTTGCGGCAGGCGATAGACTATGCGAACCGCTATGAACAGCCGATCTATGTTGTGGGTCTGGGTGCCCGTTCAACTGATCGTGATACACGGGAGCAAGGCATCGACGAAGCACGCTTGCAACGTCTGTCCGTTGAGACGTATGGTGACTATTTTTATGCGCCCGATGCCGCTGAATTGGCCGACCTCTACGCTGGTCTCGCCGGGGTGGTGCAGGAAGAGTATGTGCTGACCTATGAAAGCCCCCGGCCCTTTTACGATGGCACTCACCGCGATATCCGCATTCAAATTGCCGAGGTGGGCAGCAGTAACGCCTCCTATCTGGAACACCATCTGATCAATGTGCAATCGCAGCCGCTGGTTGGGCTGACATTGCTGGTACCGCTGGTGTTGCTGCTGTTTGCGCCCATGCTGGCCCATCGTTTTGTGCGCCCCGCGTCATCGCGTCTGCCTACCACATCGACTAGGATCTCCCCCATTGTTTCGCCGCCCGATCCTGAAGAGCGCGCACCGGCCACCGGCAAGACGCTGCTCCAGAGCGCGACGACGCTGGAGGAATATCAAGGCCGCTATTGTGCGATGTGTGGCAACCCATTGCGTCCGAGCGCACGCTACTGTGGCACATGCGGTGCAGTACAGCCCAACCCGACCCAACCGGGAGGTGACGCATGAGTAAATTCTTGCAAGTCTATTATCATGCCCTGTTTGGTGCCCTTGGTGGCCTGCTGGGCTGGTGGATTGTCGGCAGCATTGCCACCCAGACCTGGAATATCTGGGCCGCTGCGGCTGTGGTCGGTACGGGGCTGGGCCTCTGCATTGGTGGTATGATTGCCGCCACTGATAGTACGATGATTAAACGTGTGCCTAAACGGGCATTGTACGATGGCGCGATTGGTGCGCTGGCTGGTGCTATTGCCGGCCTGCTCGGCTTTTTGCTGGCCCAGGGTGCCTTTCTCGTGCTGACTGGTGGTTTTGTGGGTCGCGCCCTGAGCTGGATGCTGCTGGGTCTCTTGATTGGTGTGAGTGATTTTGCGGTGCATCGACAGCTACACCGTGCCCGCTACGCCGCGATTGGTGGGTTGGCCGGCGGCCTCGCCGGTGGGCTAATCTATGAGGCGTTGACCCAGCTCTTTCTGGCCCAGAGTGGCACCGTTCAGGTCATTCTTGGTGGCCTGGGGCTAGTGATTGTGGGCGCCTGTATTGGCGGGCTGATGCCGTTGGCGCGGCAAGTGCTATCGCAGGCCGAGCTCCGCGTGATCAGTGGCGAGCAGACCGGCCTGGTGCGTGAAGTCACCGATATCACCAGCATCGGTCGTTACGATGGCAACGATCTCTATCTGCCCGATGCCGGGGTCTCCTGGCGCCATGCCACCGTGCGCTGCACCGATCGCGGCTTCGAGCTGGTGGTGCTGCCGGATGCCGAACAAGCTGCTGAAATCGGCGCGTATGATATTATCCCTGGCGGCACACGCATGCTGTACCATGGCGATCAAATCCGCATTGGCGCGGCTGTGGTGGAGTTTGTTGGGCGCTAGTGCTGGAATACGCAAATGGCGTTCATCATATGCTCATATGTTAGGCTTTAGGGGCGTCAGCGTGCTGGGCCCAACAGGCGCGCACGACCGCACCGCAGCCCGGACGCATTGAAGAGCGCACTTCGGTGTGACACGGAGTAGACGATGCCAGGCGCGGCTGCAGGGGCGCGTAGGGACGTCCGCGTGCTGCGCCAAGAAGCG
>JAAURD010000305.1 GCA_012034075.1 Chloroflexaceae bacterium
CCATAGCCGGTGGCCCTGATGGTGCCATCGGGAAGGACGATTACAATATCGGGATCGGATGTGAGGTAGATTGTCCCGGTATCGGCTGCGGTGATGGTGCGGGTGATATTGTCGCTGTATTGGCCCGCTACCAGCAACGAGTCGGTCTCGCCGATGGCGGTGAAAAAATGCTCCCGTGGCAGAATGGATATGGACTCAATTGGCGCTTGAGGCAGCACCGTGATCGGCATTTCGGGCGATAGGGTAAAGTTATGGTCGCTATCTTTGCCGATGGCAGCTAACGCAAAGGTGCCGATGACTTCCTCTGGGATGGGCAGATCAATCTCAAAGGGCGCTTCGTCATCGATGACTGCTGTGCCAGGGCCTACCACTAAGACCGCATCGACCGATACGCCGGGTTGTGGTTCAACAAGCACCTGCAAGTCTTCGCCTGGAATGACCGATGTTGGTGATGTGGGCAGCGTTATGATCAAACTGTCGGTTAAAACGCTATTCACGGTGATGGGAAATGTTGTGGTGAGCGTGTTGCTGTTGAGCATTGGTTGTGCTTCAGCTGGCGTTGAATCTTGCAAGGTGGCGCTGGATTGCGAAGGGCCTGTCAGTAACTCTTCGATCTTCCACGAGTACGCCCAACTCTCTGTAACCACGGTATGAATGCTGTCGAACCAATGCATGGTGGTTGTATCGCGCAAATTGCCGCGCTGGCTTGATGCGCCAACCACGAGATCATGTGCTTCAGGACCAAATATGTCATCAATGTCAATATTGAAGAACTCAAAAATGGTATATGATGCCTTTAATGGGGGATATTGGGAAAGATATCTCCCAATATCAATGATCTCAGAGCCGCCTTCACCCACCAGTGCATGGCCTGGTACGGTGCTGGGCAGAGATGGTAAATCATTGATAGCTAAACTACCAAGGGCAAGGTCTTTAATAGCGCCTCCTGAAACAAAGCTTCTGTTCCCCAGTTTTTCTATCAGGTCTATTGCCTCAGGAAAAGCATGCCTGACAGAGAGAATTACATTTGCCCATCGTGAACCAAAATGCGGTGTATTGAGCGTTATCAGTTGGTCCACTCGTCCTGGAAATTCATTGGCATAGAGGAGACCCTTGATTCCCCCCATACTATGCCCCACAATAGTAATTTGCTCTACACAAATATTTTGTTTCTCCATCGTCTTGAGAGCAGCCTCAGCATATCGCTTAATGGTATCCTTTGTGGCGCCAAATCCAGCCACATTATCGTATTGAGCACGGGTAATGCTATATTTGGGATTGTGTGCGATGGGAAACTGCCAGGTATTGGCGTCCGACCATAAGCCATGGATCAAGAGGATCGGTGGATACATAAGCCTGATAGAAGACCTGGTTTGGGATACTTGAGCCGCGGTATGCGGGCTATCGAGGGAATTATCAGCTTCGGCTGGGGTAAATTGGGCACGCAGGGTGACCGCTCCTTGCTCGCTCAGATATTCACTCATCCCTTCAGGCGCACGATAGACCGCCAGGCCCAGATACCCTACCGATGTCTCATACACCTCATGGGTTACACATGTGGCATAGTAGGGCGAGTCAATCAGGGCAAGCCCACCGCCAATGGGATAGGTGGCATCGTCCAGACAGAACTCGATGGTGCCTGGCCCCGGGACCATTTCTCGAATGAGCAGGCGGGCCACGCCATCGGTGGCAACGCCACGGGCCGGGTCGCCACCACGGGCCAGCAGCTCCGGGTCGGCAATGATCTGCCCATCGCCGGTGAGAAATGACGATGTTGCCAGGTTGATCATCTGCAAGGGCGACACCACCAGGCCATCCAGAATCACGGCCGAATCGAGAATGCCATCGCCACGGTCTTCTATCGAAAAGGTGATGATAGTCTCACCACCACCATGGAGCAGAAACTGGGCGGTTTGGAAGCCAGTCAGCCCGGCGTCGGGGAGGCCCAGGCCAAAATGCAGGTCAACTTCATTCGATTCGGCGCTAAACAGGTCAAAGCCAGAGCCGGCGGCCTGCGCTGCTGAGACGGGCATAAAGTTGGCACTATTGACGCTTGCGCGGGTGACTTCACGCAGGCCGTAGCTATCTTGCACGGTGATGCGAAAGGTATCATCAAAGAGCGTGCCAACATATTCGGGGTATTCGGCGCTTAGAAAGTTGTAGTCAATGCTCACCTGGTTGGTCCCGCTGGGCAGCGCCAGACGCACGTTCAGGGTGACCCGATCACCTGCGACACTGTTACCGGGTGCGTAATCGGCGCCCGGTTCGGGCTGATCGGTCCCCGCGACGCCGGTGCTGAGCAGCACAAAGGAGTCACCAGTGCGCGGTTGGATGACATCCCCCAGACCGTGATACACACCGCTGGCATCGCGCGGGCCGATGATATCGGTGTCGATGAGGAGTTCGCGCGGAATATCCAGCGCGGTTGCCAGGCTGTCGCTGGCGATGGCCTGGGCCAATGATGCCTCGGCTGTGACGGGATGCACAAATTGTTTGCTTGCAGCAATGTGGCGGCGCTGTTCATACATAGGATCAGCAGTTGGCTCGCTCTCCTGGGCATGCAACAGCACGGGATGCACCAGTGTGAGCAACAGACAGCCGATGAACCAGATAACGAGTAGATGCGATTTCATAGATTCCTCTCCAGTGATGACAGTAACGCTCTGTGTGAGCTGTAGTATTCTCAGAAACAAACAGTCGTATGGTTTTGCGGCTGTGGGATAAACCTGGTCTATCAGGCTCATCCCACAGCCAATGGGTCATCGTGCTACCGTGCTACCGATGGATAATCGGCAAGTAGACTTTGACGGGTAGTACCGTGATAGTGATAGCAACCGTATCCGCAACATCTGGATTGGTCACCGAATGGACCTGCAAGAGCATGGTGTAATCACCCGGCGCCAGTTCGGCGGTGAGATCGGTCAGATCGAGCGTCACCGCCTCGGTTGACTGTCCTTGCACAACAATATCCTCACCCACGAGCATCTGCTGGGTGGTGGCTTCATCGCTCAGCGTGAGGGTATAGGTATGCGCTGACAGACCGGCATGGCTAATCGTGGCATCGAGCGTGGCGGATGCGCCGCGTTGCACCGTCAGGTGCTGCGTGGCCACTAACGACACCTGCGCATCAGGAATACGATGGAATACATCCACGAGCACGCCATCGTCGGTGTTCTCATCGTACTCAATGCGGAACGAAGCATGCGTGCCCGGTGTGCTATCATCCGGTGTGGTCACGCTCAGCGTCACCGTGCTACACGCCTGCGGTTGCAGGGTGAGGGACGTTTGATCGAGCGTGGCGCTCATCGCCGAGGTATCGCCACCGGCTGGCAATAGATGCAAGGCCATGGTGTGTACGTGGTCGAACGGATTGCAAACCGGGAACGTTTGCTGCACTGTCTCACCAGCGCTGTGTATGCGATGCTCTCAATATTGCGCTGCTGCACCTGCTCATAGCCGTGCGTCTGCGAGATCAGCTCCACGCGGAAGCCATAACGGCCAATGTCCGGCACAATCCAGGTGACGGTCTGGCTGATGGTCTGGTTGGCTGGCACGAGCACATCGTCAAGCTGACCGATCAAGACCGCTTCCTGGGCGATACCCAATGGCGCTGCATAAAAGCGCAGGACTACTACTTCATCCTCGTTCGAGGTGTTTTGCACCAGTGCCGATACATTGATGGGTTCATGGGCTTGCTGTATCACCGGCGGGTCAAGCCAGATGTTGAGATTGGCATAATCAAAGCTGGTATCCGGTATGTGTACCGGCCAGTCTGGCTGCGGTGATTCGTCACTATCTGTGCCGACATTGACCGTCACAAGCACGCCATCGTCGGTGTTGGTGTTTGGCTGCACGTGGAATACGGCCTGGGTATCCGGTTTGGCGTCCTCTGGCACATCGATTGCGAGATTGACGGTGGTGCAGCTGTCAGGCGCCAGGGTTACCTCGTTCTGATCGAGCGTTGCGGCAAAAGCAGGCTCATTGCTCTGCACGCTCAGGCCGATGGTGTGCTCGGTATCGAATGGGTTGCACACCAGCACGGGCACTTGCACATGTTCACCCAGACGGGCATATTCTACGGTTTGGGTATTGCGCTGGCGAACATGCTCATACCCATGAGTTTCGGAGATCAGGCGCACGCGGAAGCAGTAATGCCCAGGGCGCGGCGCCGTCCAGAAGACGAAGGGCTGGATGGTCTGGTTGGCCGGTACGAGCACATGCTCCAGGGTCTCAATCACGGTAAAGTCCTGGCCTATGCCAAACCCGGCGACCGAAAATTCAAGGCGCACCCTTTCATTCACCGCCGTCGGATTCTGCACCTGGGCCTCTATCCTGGTTGGTTGACCGACATAGATGACGGGGTAGGGTGATACGTTGATGTTGAGATCGGCATATGGCGGCCCATCTTCCACAAGCACTATCGGTTCGGGGATCCCTATTGTTGGCACAAGTGTCGGTGTGTTTGTGATGCTGGGTACTGGCGTTGGTGTATCACCACCACCGCCACCGGTTGGCGTTGCGGTGCTCGTGCCATCCGTGGGCTTGCCGGGTGCTGGTGTATCACCACCACCGCCACCGGTTGGCGTTGCCGGTGCTCGTGCCATTCGTCGGCTGGCCGGGCGGTGGTGGGT
>JAAURD010000044.1 GCA_012034075.1 Chloroflexaceae bacterium
GCCACCTGGGCAAATTGCTGCTGGGCTTCGGCCCACCGACCTTGCTGGAGGGCGGTGACACCAGCCCAGTAGTAACTCTCTTGCTGGAGTCACAGTGCTGCGGGTGTCCGGTGGTAAAGCGGCGGCAATGGCACGTACACCCTGCCAGTCTTCACGCTCAAGGGCTGCCAGTGCTGTGTCGTAGTTCCAGGACTGACGGTTCTGATCGTAGACCCAGAAGATGCCCCAGCCGATACCGAGCAACATCAGGGCCATCATGATCATCATCAGAATGGTATGTTGACGCCAGAGCAAACGCCATGCTGAAACGGCTACGCGTACTTCGACATCAAGCAGCGATTGGGATGCGCCAGGACTGGCATCAATTGATGAAGACGATGCCTCTGGCGTCAATGATACCGTTCCGCGTAGTCGCCCACCACTGGCAACACGGCGCATATCTGCGACCAGCATCACGGTAGTTTGTGCTCCGGGTGGCAGTCCAATTGCTGTCTGGTTTGCTATAATCCAGCGCGGAGCATACACAGCAGCATGGACGTAACGACGGCTCGGGTTGGTGATCACAAGCGGGCACTGGTTTCGGGCAAAGATGCCCCGCACGCCATAATCAAGCACTTGCCAATTTGCTTGCAGTGCTGGTCGTTCGTGAGCAAAGCCGTGTGGGTCGAGCAACACGAGCACGGCATCGAGACCGGCTTGCCGATCAGTCGGGTGCTGGTCACGCCGCTGAGCGAGTTGCTGAGCCAACTCGTGGCGCCGCCACAAGGTCTCAACCTGCCGAGGCAATGAGCCATAGAGCCAATCGGCAGCCTGCTGCCAATGCTGCTCACACCATGCGCGAGCTCGCGTTCATTGCTGATGGGCGAGCCATCTGGGGCTTCAATTGCGGGGGCGGCAAGAGGTGGTTTAAGCCATGCTTCCAGCGACTGACGGAAACGGGTGGCATCCGGCCGGCGGGTGACATCTTCATCAAGTGCTCGAACCAGGATTTTGCCGAGTAAGCCCAAGCCGTTGATCTGCGGAAAGACAAAGGGATGATGACCGGGGTCATCATCGGTTGCCAGATGGTAGAGTGTAGCAGCCAGCGCATAAACGTCGCTACGTGGTTCGCTCTGACCGCGATATTGCTCTGGGGGGCAATAACCAGCAGTGCCGTAGATATCAGATGACGAAAGGTGAGCTGGAATGAGATAACGAGCCGTGCCAAAATCAACCAGGCGAATATCGAGGCTTTTGCGATCAAGGAGCAGGTTGGCGGGTTTAATATCGTGATGAATGACGGGGTGAGGCTGGCGTCCGGCGAGATATTCGAGGACACGACAGACGGCAATACCCCACTGCACCACCTGTGCCTGCGCATAGGGCCTTCCTGGGCGCGTGCTGCTTTGCATTGCGTCAGCATGACTCAAACTCTGGGCCAGATTCGGGCCATCGATGTACTCCATCACAATGTAGTTATGCAATCCATCACGAAAGTAGTTATAAATTTGTGGCACCGCCGGATGGCGTAGACTGGCCAGGGTACGCGCTTCCTCAAAAAAACGGTCGTGAGCGGCACGCGCCTCATCGGGGTTGGTCAGATCAAAGTAGTCAAGCATGGCTTTGATGACCACGGAACGATTGGCAACCCCATGATCGGTTGCCAGATAAATCGCGCCCATACCGCCCCGCGATAGGGCATGGCGCACGGTATAGCGACCTCTGGCGAGTGATTGCCCTGGCTCCAGGGGTTGGTGCCAGCAGGACCAGTCTGCTGCTGCCGAAGACGGCTCAGTAGATAGGATGACGGTGGTACCGCTGTGCAGGATCGATTCGGCACCCACCTGAAAACCACAGGACGGACAATCGGAACGGTCGTCCGTCAGGAGTGAATGGCAGATTGGACAGGCAGTTTCAACAATGTTCATGCAAAAGATCGTTTGGGCATGATGCTGATTGTGTTCATGATACCAACAATAGCATGGTGTCTGTTGCATGTCAAGCGGAACACACGTCAGCGGGCTTCAGCGCTTCTTTTCAGAAGCGGTCTCCTGTGTTATGATAAACGTACCATTCAAAGCCTTCTTGATCGTAGCGCCATGAAGAAACAGAACCGACCTGACGTAACCAATAGCGCCGAATCAGCCCCACATGGCAGCCAGCAACGGCACCAGGAATTGCAGTTGTTACAGCAACGGGTGGCTGAATTGGAGGCGCGAGAACGCCACTATCAGGCATTGCTCGATGAGAGTAGTCTTTTATTATCACATATATCTGAATTAGAACACGAAAATGAATATTATCAGGTGATTATGGATCAAACGCCGGTGCTGATATCGTATGTTGATACGTATCAGCGGTATCAGTTTGTCAATCGCCTGTATGAAGAGTGGTTCGGCCTTTCGCGAAATGAGATTCGCGGGCGACATGTCTATGATGTGATCGGGTCGATCTCGTATGAACGGGTACGACACCACCTGGAACAGGTTCTGAAGGGTGAAGCGGTCATACACGAGTTTGTGATGCAGCGGAAGGATGGTCAAGAACGGCACCTTCGTTCGACGTATATTCCCCACATGAACCAGAACAACCAGGTACTCGGTTTTTTTGTGCTGGGGTACGATATTACCCAGGACAAGCAGACTGAGATCGAACTGCTCCACGCTCGAGACGCAGCAGAAGCAGCGAATCGTGCCAAATCGGAATTTCTGGCCAATACCAGCCACGAGATACGAACACCGTTGAACGTGATTATTGGTATGACCAATCTGCTCTTAAGCACCAACCTGGATGAAGAACAGCAAGAATTTAGCCGAAGCGTTCTCAGTAGTGGTAATGCGCTGCTCTCCATTATCAATGATATCCTGGACCTGTCACGCATAGAGTCAGGCAAACTTGATGTTGAGACACAGCCGTTTTATGTTCGTGATTGTGTTGAAGAGTCCTTTGATATTTTATTGACCAATGTAGGCGAAAAGGATATCGATCTTATTTATACGATAGATGATGATGTTCCCACAAATTTAGCCGGCGATCATACACGTTTGCGCCAAATATTAACCAATATTATTGGGAATGCCATCAAATTTACTGAATCTGGTGAGGTTGTGGTGCGGGTATCGAGTGTGGGTTTAGACCCGCTGAAGATTCAGACACAGGACTCACATGCTCTGGGGCAATACTGGAAAATTCTCTTTAGTGTACGAGATACCGGTATTGGTATTCCGTCCGATTGCCATCACAAGATCTTTCAATCGTTTAGCCAGGTTGATGCCTCTACAACACGCCGCTATGGGGGTACCGGTCTTGGGTTGGCTATCAGCAAACATCTGGTTGAACGTATGGGTGGGTCTATCTGGTTTGAGAGTGAAGTTGGTACGGGATCGACGTTTTACTTTACGATTACGGCCTATGCCATGCCCGACCAACCCGATATTGCACGAAGCGGCATTCAACCACACCTCGCCCATCGGCGTTTGCTGATTGTTGATGACAACACGACGATGGCTCATCTGCTGGTCGATCAGGTTTCTCGGTGGGGCATGCAACCCCAGGTTGCCACTTCGGCCCTAGAAGCGTTGGATTTGTTGCAGCAACATGTCACCTTTGATGTTGCATTGATCGACCTGCATTTGCCAGATATTGATGGTTTCCGTCTGGCGCAGGCAATCCAGACGGTACCCAACTTGCATGGAGAGGTGCAGCCGATACCAGTGATTCTCATGGCCAGGGCACGGGCACATCACCCGCACTACCAGAACGAACATATTCAGGCGATACTGTATCAACCCATTCGCCCAGCATTACTCCACCAAACGCTGAGCTATGCCAGTACACCAGCAACAACGAGTCATCCTACCACAACACAGAGCGACGAAACGAAACCGCTGCTGGGCATGGATCTCGCACACCGTCGGCCGTTGCGTATCTTGCTGGCTGAAGATAATACTATCAGCCAGCGTGTTATCTTGCGTCTCCTACAGCGTATGGGCTACCAGGCAGATGTGGTAGTCAATGGGTTTGAAGTGTTGCATGCCCTAGAACAACAACGTTATGATGTTGTGCTGATGGATATGCAGATGCCCGACATGGATGGCAGCGAAACAACCGAGACGATTCGACACCATTGGCCGCATGAGCGACAACCATGGATTATTGCGCTGACCGCCAATATACACGAGAGTGACCGTGAAACATATCTGACCATGGGAATGAATGGATTGATTGGGAAACCCGTGAACATGGAACACCTGGTTGCTGCGCTTGAGCAGGTGCAGCCGATACCGATGGACAATAGGAGGAGCGAAAACGATGACGACAGATCGTGAAATCCAACTGGTGTATGAGCCACAGTGGCAAACACCGGTGACCGAAGATATTCGTCCGGTGTTGTTGACCGTACTGGCCCATCCTGATGATGAGTCCTTTGGTACGGGGGGTACCCTGGCATGGTACGCCTCGTGTGGGGTAGAAGTGCATGTCATCTGCGCCACCGGTGGCGAGGTTGGTGGCGTTGACCCAGAACTTCTGCAGGGATACGCATCGGTAGCAGAGCGACGGTTGGCCGAACTGCGCTGTGCAGCCCATCATTTAGGAGTCACTGGTGTGCATCTACTGGGATACCGCGACTCGGCATGCCCGGCTCACCCGATAATGAACATCCCCAGGCATTGGCTGCAACCCCCCCTTGATGAGGTCAGTGGCCGCATTACCCGTGCTATTCGGCAAATTCGACCCCAGGTGGTGATTACCTTTGATCCGATTGGTGGGTATCGCCATCCCGACCATATTGCCGTGCATCAGGCAACGGTCGAAGCCTTTCATGCGGCTGGTGATCCCCAGCGTTACCCATCACCTGAACCGGCCTATCAGCCACAGAAGCTCTACTTTCAAACCTTTCCACGTGGCCTGTTGCGCTTCATGATTCGCCTGCTCCCATTGTTTGGTAAAGACCCACGTCGATTTGGTCGTAACGCCGATGTCGATCTCACATCGTTTGCCAATGAAGAGTTCCCGATCAATGCCCAGATTGATTTTATCGAAGTCTGGCGTCAGCGTGATGCTGCCATTATGTGCCATTCCAGCCAGATTGGAGCACCATCATTCACGCGAACGTTGCTTCAGGAGGCACTGCGCTGGTTTGGTGCAGGCGAGACCTTTATGCGGGCACACCCGCCGGCCGCACCGAGGTTACGCGAACGCGATCTCTTTGCCGATGTGGTCTGGCGTTTGTAAGCGAACAAACGCTGCTGATATTATGATTGGCGTTCGCTGCGGTTGCGAAAGACAATGGTGAGTGGCACCCCGGTGAACTGGTAGCGTTCACGTATCTGGTTTTCTAAATAGCGTCCATAGGACCAGTGAACCATATTGCGGTCATTGGTAAAAAAGAGAAAGACGGGTGGTGCAACCTGTGGCTGGGTCGCATAGTAAATCCGCAGGTGCGCCCCTTTTTTAACCGACATTGGGGGCTGTTTCAGCACGGCATCACGCAAGAGGTCATTCATTGCACTGGTTGATATCCGTTTACTCCGCTCCTGCGCTATTTCCAGGGCTAACGGGATGATTTTGGATACCCGTTGTCCGGATAATGCCGAAATCGAAAGCAGCGGCGCATAGTCCATAAACCGAAAGGCATGCCTGACTTCACGAACATACGTATCAAACGTATAATCATCCTTTTCAAGCGTATCCCACTTGTTTATCAGCAACGCCACGCCTTTTTTGGCTTCTAGAATCATCCCAGCAATATGGGTGTCCTGGGCGGTGACGCCCTCCTGGGCATCAATCAACAGCATTGCGACATCACAGCGCTCAATCGCTCGCAGCGTGCGTAACACGCTATACTTTTCCACACCGCGATCAATTTTGCCTGCTCGCCGAATACCAGCGGTATCGATCAAGGTCACGTGCGTATCATACGCCACCAGGTCGGTATCAATGCTGTCCCGTGTCGTACCAGGAATAGCACTGACGACACTCCGCTCGGTGCCCAGCAACATATTCAGCAGGCTCGATTTACCAACATTGGGGCGCCCGACCAGAGCAATGCGCACACGGTCGGTCTGATCCTCTTCCGGTGGTGCAGGCGGTAAAGCGGCAACCAGCTGGTCCAGCACATCACCCGTACCCAGCCCATGATAGGCGCTCATCGGAATGGGTTCACCCAGGTTCAGGCTGTAAAATTCAACCGCATCAAGTTGACGTTCCACGCTATCCGCCTTATTGGCAGCAAGAATAACGGGTTTGCTGGTTAGGCGCAACACTTCGGCAACCATTGCATCGGCCGAGGTCAACCCTTCACGCGCATCGACCAGAAAGAGCAGCGCATCGGCTTCTTGCATAGCCATCGTCGCATGCTCGCGTGCCCGCCGCGTGATTTCGGCCAGAGGCAAATTGGGATCATCATCAAGCAATAACCCGGCCGTATCCACAACGGTAAACTCAGTCCCATTCCATTCAGTTGTCCCATACAGACGGTCGCGCGTGGTGCCGGGAATATCTTCCACAATCGAACGACGCTCACCGATGAGACGGTTAAACAATGTCGATTTCCCAACATTGGGACGACCAACAATAGCAACAATCGGTCGGCTCATGATTTACACCAGGGTATCCAGCATATGCATCGTGCTATCGAGCAAAGAACTGTGCTGTTGAGCCGAACGTTCGGCCACCAGCTTTTGTTGCAGCCCTTTGATATACATACCAAGCATGGCAACGATTTCTAGCGCAATCGCCGGATACTCATACAGAATATCCCAAAACGTCTCTTGATCAATTTTTAAGGCCTGTATATCGCTGGTTGCGACACAACTGGCACTCCGTGGCCCCACCGACAGAATAGCCAGTTCACCAATCACCGCCTTGGCCCCAACGCGGTCAACCACGCCGGCCCCTTCGAGGACCACAGTGGCGGTTCCCTGCACAATGACATACAGGCATGAACCCATATCCCCCTGACGAATAAACGTCTCACCATTGGAAAAAGAGACGACCTCGGCCAGCTGGGCAACCGATGTGAGATGATGGCCCTGGAGCTGGCTAAACAGTGGGACTTCGCGTAGAATCTGCTCTTTTTCGCTGGTTGACAACATGCGCTACCCCTCTGGGCTGTTCTGATTGACATGATCATAACATCAATGCAACGTGTGATGCATCGCTCTTATCAGTGTACCACAGAGAACCAACAGCACCGTGATCAGGTATTCAACATCATGATGTCACATCGCCTGGCTTGTCCAGGTCGCTCAGACGCACTGTCTTTCGCGTGCCAAACTTAATCGTCTTCTGGCCCTCGCTACTCATCTGCCCTTGACTTTCCAGGTTCGTGACTTCTTGTTGCATCGTTTCAGCCAGTTCCAGCTCGCCCTGGTTGAGCAACCGAGTCACCGCACTGCGCAATTTTTGGGTTGCAGCGGAGACATCGCCCGTTTGCAGATCTTGCAATGCCCGTGTCTGAAGCTTAAACGCACTGATCTTTTCCACAGTGTTCATCACTGGTGCATTGACCTGCTGCAAAAAGCTTGGATCATCGGCAAAACTCAACGTCACATCGATTCGTGCGTGCTGTTGATACAGCTGCATGGCCGGGATATCATAGTTCAGCTCAAACTGACAGATGCGGTACTGCCCCAGGGGCCGCGTTTCTATCAGCAATTCAACCAGCAGCGTTCGGCCCTGGCCCGTTACCAATTCACCCAGGGTCACGCTTGCATCACGGTCTGAGAGTGCATCATGCGAGAGCTGGTCAATCATCGGAATAACCTGCCAGACAGTGCGCGGGGTCACGCCCTGAACCAGACGCATCGTCAAGGTCGCATTCTGAATGGCAGTCGCCTGCGCCCGTTGCACCGTGTTCTGAAAGAAATCCGTGATTTTATCTGGCTGATCGATATAATCGGCCGTGCCGCCGGAACGATTAGCCATATCGATGAGCAAATCTTCATTCCAATCGTTGCCCACACCCAGTGCCGTTATCGGTATACTCTGACGACCAGCATCATCAGCCCGCAGCAAACACTCGCTTTCATGTTCGGTCTGCCCATCGGTGAGCAGCAGCAGACGACGAATGGCATCATTGCTGCCTTTCTGAATCTCTTGCAACGCCTTTTGCACCGCTGGCGCGATTTTGGTGCCACCCGCATCGCGAATACGACTGATCTTCTCTTGCAACTCATACCGATTCTGAACGGACGTTGATGGAATCAGCACTTCAGTGCGATGATCGAAGATAACCACCGACACTGTATCCTGGGCATCGAGCATATCGAGCGCGACATTGGTTGCACGCCGTACCCGATCAATCTTCTCCCCCTTCATTGAACCACTACGATCCAACACAAAACCAACATTGACAGGCATTCGTACACTTGCTACGACCGAACCTGGTTGAATATCGACCAGCAAATACCCAACCTGTGGTGGGCTGTTTGCAGCTAGAAACGGACGGGCAGGGGTCGCCCGTATCGTAACTTCATCTGCCATAACCGGCTCCTTTATTGTTCTTGTTCCAGTACTCTGGCAATGACACCCGATCTCTTCTCCTATTACTATAGCACAGCTATGCAATGCCGATCATTCGATTTCCTCTGGCTGTTCTGGTTCCGGAATAATCAACACCTTATCGATACGCAGGCCATCCATAGCAACCACCTCAAACCGCCAGGCATTCCATACCACCGACTCACCCCGCACCGGAATATGCCCAAACAGACTGATCACAAAACCGGCCAGGGTATCGAAACGATAAAAAGCCTCTTCGGGCAAGGCATCAATCTCCAGATAGGCTTTCACCTGATCAATGGATACCGTTCCATCAATCAGGCGCGAACCATCATCATAGGTAATCACCGTGGATTCATCATCCTGATCGTTTTCATCGGCAATATCCCCGACAATCTCCTCCAGAACATCTTCAAGGGTTACAATCCCCTCAAAAGTACCCAGTTCATTCAGTACAATCGCCAGATGTTGCTGGCTGCGCCGAAAGAGCGGCAGCAATGATGTTGCCGGGATATGTTCGGGAACAAACAGTGCTGGAAACATGGTCGCTCGAATAGGTGAGTGACCATTATCAAAATGATACATTTGCAACATATTGCGTACATGCGTAACACCCACAATCTGATCAAGGTTCTCTTCGTAGACCGGAAAACGTGAGAACCCTTCCTGAATAATAGCATCAATCAAGGAGTCAAGCCGTTGCTCAGCATCTAGCGCCGATACATCCCGACGCGGCGTCATAATCTGACGCACCGAACGATCACCAAACCGAAAGATGCCTTCAATCAATTCCTGTTCCTGCGGTTTGACCGATCCCTCTTCGGTGCCCTGACGCACCAGATGGCGAATATCCTCTTCGGTGACGCGAGCCACCGGTACACTGCCGTAGCCCAATACCCGCAACACCATATTAGTTGAAGCGGTCAGTACCAGCACCACCGGCCGCCAGAGCACGGCCAGCACCTGCATCATCCGCGCCAGACGGAGCGCAATGCCCTCTGCCTGTTGTAATGCCAGGCGCTTGGGCACAAATTCGCCAAAGACCAGCAACAGATAGGTCAATACCAGCACCAGCACCAGCACCGATACGCTATCGGCCACCGTAGATAACACGGAGACGTGCTGGAGCCATGCAGTAACCAGCGGCACTACCAGCATACCACTCAGGACCCCTATCAAGGTCGCAATCAGCGTAATAATAATCTGGACCGACGACAGAAAGCCATTCGGGTCTTGCTGTAGCTGCAACACCATGGCCGCTTCAGCAGAACCATCATCAGCAAGTTGCTGCAAGCGTCCCCGACGAACCGAAACCATCGCCATTTCGGTAGCTGTAAAGAAACCATACAGAGCGATACATGCCAGGATCAGACTGAACAGCACCATGGGTCATACTATCTTCTATACTAGAGAATAGTGCCTGGCGCAAAACCGCCAGGCAACGAAAGATCAACCAGGGGAACAGTTCACGTAAGCGACAAACCAGCGCAGCAGCACACCAGGCAGGGTCTTATTGGAAATGCACAATCCGTAAGAACTGCTCGGCCTTCAGCGAAGCGCCACCCACCAGCGCACCATCAATATCGGGCTGCGCCATCAAATCATCAACATTATCTGGCTTCACGCTGCCGCCATATTGGATCCGCACCTGACTGGACACCGTATCGCCAAACAGTTCGGTCAATACGTTGCGAATCGCCGCATGCATCGCCTGAGCATCGTCTGGAGTGGCGGTATCACCCGTACCAATCGCCCAGATTGGCTCATACGCGATGACCACATCGTTCATCTGCGCGGCAGTCACCTCGGCCAGACCGCCGTGGATCTGGCTAACCACGACCGACTCGGCTTCGCCCGCATCACGTTGCGGTTTGCTCTCACCAACGCACATAATCGGCCGCAAGCCATGGGCCAGGGCACTGTGCAGTTTCCGATTCACCGCAGCATCATCATCGCCAAAATATTGGCGGCGTTCGCTATGCCCCACAATCACATAGGTACAGCCAATATCACGCAGCATCACCGGCGAGATAGCACCGGTATAGGCGCCCTGCACTTCGTGAAACACATCTTGCGCTCCAAGGCCAATCGGCTTGCCTTCGAGCAAT
Source organism: Chloroflexaceae bacterium (assembly GCA_012034075.1). Lineage (GTDB taxonomy): Bacteria > Chloroflexota > Chloroflexia > Chloroflexales > Chloroflexaceae > JAAURD01. The sequence goes on from JAAURD010000044.1 coordinate 10,593, forward strand.
GGTTGTACCGCCAGCAATGCCGTATAGGGTGGACACACCAGCACCTCGCGGTCAGTTGGTGCGCCCACGCCATCCAACAGTGCTTTTACCAGGTCCACCGCTTCACTTACCGTTTTATGCATCTTCCAGTTCCCAGCCAGCAAAGGGACACGCATCGTTTTGTCTTCTCCAATCATTCTTGCTATTGTTCGGTCACCGTCTCTCGCCCAGATTATACCAAATCTCAACTGCCTCGTCAGCAGAGCGTCATGCTCTGACGTAACCTGGCTATCGTATCGGCAATACTCGATTGCGGCTGAAACACAGCCGAGCCAGCCACCAGCACGGAAGCACCGGCCCGCACAATCTCGGCCGCATTGCCAGGCTTCACGCCGCCATCAACCTCCAGTTCAGCGGTTGATCCGAGATCATCCAGCATGGCACGTAACCGGGCAATTTTGGCCGTACTCGCCGGAATATACGACTGACCACCAAAACCGGGATTGACCGACATAATCAACACCAGATCGACATCGGCAAGGATGGGTTCAATGCTCGCCAGCGGTGTCGCCGGGTTCAGCGTCACCCCAGCTTTCACCCCCAACTCTTTGATCGCCTGGATCGTCCGATGCAGGTGCGGACATGTTTCAACATGCACCGTCAGCACATCCGCACCGGCCTCGGCAAAATCAGCCAGGTAGCGCTCCGGCTGCTCAATCATCAAATGGACATCGAGGGGCAACGCCGTAACGGGTCGAAGCGCCGCCACGACCAGCGGCCCAATGGTGATGTTGGGGACAAAATGACCATCCATCACATCAATATGCAGCCAGTCGGCGCCAGCGGCTTCAACCTGGCGCACCTGGTCGCCCAGGTGCGCAAAATGTGCCGATAGCAGCGACGGCGCGAGTTTAACCGCCGGCATGCACAACATCCTTTACGGTTGCGGCAACCCGTTCAGCAGTCAGGCCATAGTAGCGGAACACCTCAGCCCCAGGCGCCGACACCCCGAAGGTATCAATGCCCACAATACGTCCCTGTGACCCAACATACCGCTGCCAGCCAAACGAGGCGGCTGCCTCAACCGCAACGCGGGCTGTCACCGAAGGCAGCAACACAGCATCACGGTAGTCCTGATCTTGCTGGTCAAAGAGCTCGCAACATGGCATACTCACCACCCGTACCGCCATACCATCTGCTTCCAGCAACAACGCTGCCTGCAACGCCAACGCAACTTCCGAACCAGTAGCAATCAGCACCGCTTGCGGCTCAGGTGCGGAATACAGCACATACCCACCGCGGAGCACGCCCTCAGCTGATGCCAGCGGACCGAAGCGTCCATACGCCGTCCCGTTGCGGTTCAGCACCGGCAGCCCCTGACGCGTCAAGATCAGCGCTGTCGGTCCATTGCGCCGTTCAAGTGCTACGCGCCACGCCTGCACGGTCTCCGTTGCATCGGCCGGGCGCATCACAAACAGGTTCGGGATGACGCGCAACGCCGGTACATGCTCTATCGGCTGGTGGGTTGGCCCATCTTCACCCACGCCAATACTGTCGTGCGTGAAGACATACACCACCTGCAAGCTCATCAGTGCCGCCATCCGAATAGCGGGACGCATATAATCGCTAAACACCAGGAACGTACCACCATAGGGCAACAGGCCACCATGCAGGGCTATTCCATTCATAATGCCGCCCATCGCATGCTCACGCACACCATAGTACAGGTTCCGCCCGTCAAAACGCTCTGCCTGAATTGCTTCCTCGCCCTTGACTAACGTCTGGTTGGACTGATTCATATCGGCAGAACCACCAAGCAAGCCGGGGAGCACCTTTGCCAGTGCATTGATGGCCGTACCAGAAGCCGCCCGTGTTGCTATCGCTTTTGCATCGGTATCCCACGTTGGCAACACAGCCGACCAGTCATCTGGCAACTGCCCGCTTTGCATGGTATCCCACAGCTCTGCAAGGTCAGGATAGACCTCACGATAGCGCAGCATCATAGATTCCCAGCTCTGCTGCTGTCCTGCCCGTTCCGCATGCGCACGACGCATATGGGTATACACCTCATCCGGCACAAAAAATGGCTTGTCGGTGGGCAAACCCAGTGCCTCTTTGGTCAACAACACCTCGTCGCCGCCCAACGGCTCACCGTGCGATTTCGCCGTGCCCTGACGATTGGGGCTGCCATAACCAATAATCGTATCGCACACAATCATACTCGGCCGATTGTTCACCTGCCGGGCTTGCTCTATTGCCCACGCCACCTCTTGCCGATTGTGACCATTCACCTTGATGACATGCCAGCCGCATGCCGCAAACCGCTGCTCGATATTTTCGGTAAAGGTAAGGTCAGTCGAACCATCAATAGAAATGTGGTTGCTATCATACAAGACGATCAATTTACCCAGTTGCAGGTGACCGGCCAGGCTGGCGACTTCATACGAAATGCCCTCCATCAAATCGCCATCACTGACAATCGCATAGGTCATATGATCAACCACCGGATAGCCCGGCTGATTAAATCGTGCGGCCAGGACCTGTTCGGCCATGGCCATACCTACTGCATTGCTAATCCCCTGCCCCAGCGGACCGGTCGTCGTCTCTACACCCGGCGTCAGGCCATATTCAGGATGCCCAGGCGTGCGGCTTTGCAACTGGCGAAATTGTTTGATATCATCCAGCGAGAGGTCATAGCCGGTGAGATGTAACAGGCTATACAGCAGCATCGAAGCGTGACCAGCCGAAAGCACAAAACGATCACGGTTGGGCCAGTTTGGATCCGCCGGGTGGTGCTTCAGAAAGCGGTCCCACAACACACAGGCTGCATCTGCAATCCCCAGTGGCATCCCTGGATGACCACTGTTGGCTTTCTGGACGGCATCCATTGCCAGCCCACGGATGACGTTGACACACAATTGCTCAAGATGTTGATCAGGGTCGGTGGTCGTCGCAGAAGCAACCAGCTCTCGAGCAGTTTCTGCGACCGTTGTTGGTGAATCAATAGCGAGTCTCATAATTCCTCATTACATTCAAAAACGACACCCCCATGGGTTTCATTGTATCAATCTCGTGCGACCACCAACCAAACCTGCGGCCATGGTACGCTTCTTTCCTAAGACACAGTAACGGCATATTATACCAGAATAGTCAACACTCCTGGTAAAAAGGTAATCAGGCTTGCACAACATGTATGCTTCTTGCGCTTGCCTTTCTGAAAAAACACGATTCTACCGCCAGGACAGATAGCTGTGCGGCGTGGCTTTAGTGTAACGCCGGGTGTTACTCTTCAGTAACCGACCTGGTTTTCACCCAATGCGTTTCTGCACACCGAAAAGAGAGGGTTGTGTCTGGCCCCAGCAGAGATACTTCCATTGATGATAAAATACTATGGTTGAAATGGATACCAATCGGGATCGCTTGACTGCCCCGGCCCATCGGTGACTTGCCTGAGATCAGAGCCATCTACACGCATCAACCAGATATTAGCAGAACCATTGCGGTTTGAATCAAACGCCACATAGGCCCCATCGGACGACCAGGACGGATTGGCATCATCCGATGGCTCCTCGGTGAGCCATTGACGCGATGAACCATCAGCCAGCATCACGCCAATATCAAAATTAGCCGGTGTATTTGGCCGAAAGACAAGCGAATGAAACACCAGCCGCTGATTATCGGGTGCCCAGTCCGGTGCGCCAACATCATCGGCCATGGCTGCTACCAGCGTCTGTGCCTGTCCATCTGGCTGCATCATATAGATATTCCAGCTGCCCGCACGATTCGAGACAAACGCCAGCTGCGAACCATCCGGCGACCAGGCCGGGTCGCCATCACCATCGACCGGCCGCTGCGTCAGATTCTGCACCTGCCAACCTGTCACATCCATCACATAAATATCCGTATCGCCGCCACGCTGACTTTCAAACACCAGCTGCGAACCATCCGGTGACCAGGCTGGCTGCGTATCATCGGCTGGCGCACCAGCAACAAACTGGTCCCAATACGCCGTCAGATTAGAAAGCTGCCCGCTCGCCAGTTCCAGCACATAAATATCAAAGTTGCCCACGCGATTCGAGGCAAACGCCAGCCGCGACCCATCGGGCGACCAGGCCGGCTGCACATCAAGCGCCGGATGCTGCGTCAGGTTGAGCAATCCCGTACCATCAACGTGCATCTGGTAAATCTCCGGCTGACCATCACGATCTGAGACAAACGCCAGCAATCCGCGCTCGCCATAGGATACCGATGGCTCAGTTTGCGCGTACACCTCACGGCCAAGCAGCCCAAACTGCACCGGCCCTGGCGTATTATCGGCAGCAAGCGGTTGTTCAAACCGCGCCCGCTCAAACCACTGCACCAGCCCCGACTCGCCCGTACTCAGCACTTCTACCTGGGCACTGCTCACCGGCAAGCCAAAGAGCGCCAGATGTTCATCATCGCTCCACCCGGCAAGGCCATCCAGCTCGATGCCAGCGGTTTGCCATGCTTGCAACATGTCCCCACACACGGTATGGCCGGTGGCCGCAAACAGACGACACGATTCAGTATCCTGTTGCTCTCCGGCATCAGGTACTATCGCGCGACCGCGCTGAGCGAGTGCCTCAACCCCCAACCGGCTCAAGAGCACATCATACGGCGGGGCATACTCCGGATGCAATTCCATCCGCACCCGTTCAAACCACTGACCGACCAGCGTTTGCCCCTCAACCAGCATCTCCTGCTGCGGCGCTATCGGGAAACCAAAGACAGACAAACCACCGTGCGCCTCCCAGAACGTGCGAATCGGCCCACTGATACAGAAGCCGGTTGCTTCAAAGCAGCGTGAATCGGCCTGCGCCTGCACGGCACGGTCTGGCTTGCTCACCCCTGGTAAAAGCGACAACCCCATCGTGAAGATGAAAATGAACGAAATGGACTGGAACCAACGATGTTTCATGATCTTTTTCTTTTGAGTTGCCCCTATCGTACTGACAAGCCACCAATCTGTCAAGAGCCAGTACACCCGTATCAGCCAATTATCAGCTTATAGCAGCTTTCACTTAACCTGCTGAATGGCCGCAAAAAGCTGTTCTGACTGCACCGGCTTGCTCAGATAGTCATCCATGCCGGCGGCCAGACACCACTCACGGTCGCCTTCCAGCGCATGCGCTGTTATCGCAATAATCCAGGGTTGCTCTTCCGCCGGCCATTCTGCACGGATGCGTCGGGTTGCTTCGATCCCATCCATCTCGGGCATCTGCACATCCATTAAGATCAGGTCATAGTGCTGCTGCTGCAAACACGCCAGCACCTCTTGTCCATTCAACGCAACATCTGCCCGATACCCGCGCTTCTCCAATAAACGCAACATGACTCGCTGATTCAACAGGCTATCCTCTGCCAGCAAAATACGTAATGGTCGATGATGCTGGTCATGCACAGCCGGTTCGGACACACGATCCATCTGAGGCAAAACCACGAATGGCTGATCAGCAGCTTCTGTAAGCAGCGAAATCGTAAATGTTGAGCCACGCCCCTCATGACTCGCCACATCCAGCGATCCGCCCATGAGCGTTATCAGTTGCCGACTAATCGCCAACCCCAAACCCGAACCACCATACCGTCGCGTCATCGATGTATCAGCCTGGGTAAACGCATCAAAAATCAAAGGTAACACCTCGGCGGATATTCCAATACCGGTATCACGCACCGCAATGTCAATCTGCCATCCATGCTCCTGCGGTTGGCCTGACACATCGATTGCAATGCTACCAGTATCGGTAAATTTGACCGCATTACTGACCAGATTGATAATCACCTGACGCAAGCGGACGATATCACCGATAAGATGGTGCGGGAGTGTTTCATCTATCTGTACCACCAGGGCAAGATGTTTGGTGGCCGCCTGTGGCGCAAACAGTGCGGCGGCCTCACGCACGCACTGGAAGAAATCAAACGACTCGTTCTGCAGCACCAGGCTGCCCTGTTCAATCCGCGAAATATCGAGGATATCACTGATCAACGCCAGCAATGCTTTGCTCCCGGTCGCAATGGTGATGACTGCCTCGTGCTGCTCTGCTGTCAGATTAGTCTCAAGCAGCACCTGTGTCATCGGCAGAATAGCGTTTAACGGCGTCCGAATCTCATGGCTCATATTCGCCAGAAAGGCCGACTTTGTCCGGCTCGCCGCCTCGGCCGCATCGCGCGAATGCTTCAACGCCCGCTCGATCTGTTTCTGCTCGGTAACATCAATCCCAATCGCCCAGGACGCCCATCCCGCAATTGGGTAGTGTTTGCTGATATTCGACCAGGAAATCGTACAGATACTGCCATCTTTTCGGGTGAGATCCCATTCCATGTTGCGGAAATCCAGTTCAACCTCAAAGACCGTTTGCTCCATCGCATCTCGATAGCCCTGATCCGGATAGAACATCTGCATCGCCTGTGAATTACCGATAACCTCGGCTGCCGAGTATCCCGTCACTCGTTCACATTCGGCATTCCAGGCCACAATTAATCCATGCGCGTCAAAGGCATCCAGCATCACCGGCATAGCCTGTACCAACGTTCGCAAACGCTCTTCGCTTGCACGTAACAGCTCTTCGGCCTGTTTGCGCTCAGTGATATCGTGTGAGATAATCTGTACCAATTCAAGCCCATCACTCATCTTAATGGGTTGTAGCAATGACCAGAACCAGCGCTGACCTTGCGAAAGTTCTATCGTGTCTTCAACAAAAAGGACCTTCTTGGTGGAAAGAACTTCTCTTATGCGTATGACTGTTCTATCATGAAATGTCGGAACAAATGTACCTAATGGTTTGCCGATACACTCCCCCACGGTACTGTCCAGATTACGAGCAGCTTGTTTGTTAATCAGAACAAGTATTCCATCACGATCACAGACCGCTAGGGGGTTTATCGAACCATCAAACAGCAACCGATAGCGCTCCTCGCTCTGCTTCAGCGCAAGCTCCACCCGTTTGCGTTCGGTAATATCACGCGTAAACGAGCAGAGATAGACCTGCTCTCGAAACGCAACAAAGTGCGATGCTATTTCTACCGCAAACACACTACCATCGCGTCGGCGGTGTTCTCCCTCGAAGATGACCGTCTCTTGTTCACGCATCTGCTGCCAGATTTGCTGCCAAACGGGAGGTACCAGAGCCGGGTCAATATCACTCACATGCAATGTCAACAACGTTGCCCGATCATAGCCCAGCATACGGCACAACGCATCGTTCACATACAGATGGTCACCCGCCTCGTTCAAAAAGGCAACACCATCTGGCGCCTGGTCCAGGGCAAACTGCGTGAGCTGCAACTGTTCTTCAAATTGCCGCCGCACCGTCATATCTTGAAACGTACCGATCACCTTCCATGGCCGGTCATCAGCAAACAGCACATTGCCCTGTGCCCGCACCCACAGCGGTCGGCCCTGGGCGGTGATAAAGGCAAGCTCCAGATCAAACGGTGACCCATCGTTCATCGCCTGCGCCAACGCCTGCTGAAGCATCGGCACCGATTGGGGCGCATAAAATCGGATCGCCTCGTCGATCTCTGGCTCATACTCCAGCGGCACTTCATGGATGCGGTACACCTCATCAGTCCAGGTCACCTGTTGCGTCGCAATATCCAGCTCCCAACCCCCTATCCGTCCAATACGTTGGGTCTGCTGGAGCAAATACTCGCTCGCCTGCAACCGTTCAGCCGCCTGTTTCTGTGCCGTAATATCCGATGAGATACCAATAATGCTGGTTAAAACACCATGCTCATCAGTGACCGGGACATTCTGTACCAGGGCATAAAACGTTGTGCCATCACGCCGCTGCACATAAAATTCACCCGACCACACCTCGCCAGCACGCAATTGTTCCATAATCTCAACCGCATACTCCCCCCAGTCTGCTGCTGGCGTTATATCCAAAATATTGCGGCCTAATACTTCATCGGCTTGCCAGCCATACATTGCTTCAGCCGACCGGTTCCAATAGATAATCGTGCCATCTAGCCGTGTCGCCATCACCGCCTGGCCAATACCCTGCAAAATATGGTCCTGAAACTGCACCTGCTGATGGGCAGCATCGCATTCACGCTGGAGACGATCACGTTCCTGCTCAACGTCAGCCAGTCGTCGGCGCAAATCAAGGATTTCTGCCTGCAACGCTGTAAGAGTCTCACCCTCTTCTAACATGCGTTCGCTCCCCCCCAACCAACCTGACATGCCACTGTCCTGACAACGACATGAGCCGCATCAAATGCGAACCATGTACATCAACTAATCAAGCACATTCCCTGGGCAAAACATGGTATGATACAATTAGCTATTATTGTTATTGTAACATAGCTCATCTCTCCAACATATGACCCCGAACATTCCTGCACAGCCCATTTCATTGATCATCTCTCCGCAGATGGCCCAGCAGTCACTGCATAGACTGATCGCCGATCAGCTGGGCAGCGATCTTGCCCTACAAGTGCTGGAACATGGCGGTGTCTGGCTCAATCATCAGCGTGTGACGGATACCACCATAACGTTGACGCCTGGCATGCATATCACCCTGCACACACCGCCCGATGGCACGTATAGCACAATCACGATTGAAGCGCGTGATATTTGCTACGAAGACCCCTGGCTGCTGGTTCTCAACAAACAACCACTCTGGTATACCAACGCGACTCCATGGGATATGCAGGGTCACGTACTGGTCGCGCTCACACAGTTTCTCGCTGAACGCATGGTACGGCACCCTACCTACGGCTGGCCCATCAACTCGACCGAGGGACATCTGGTCTGCTGCTCTGTAGCAAAGACCCGACGATCAATGCACCACTCCAAGCAGCGTTTGCCAGTGGCAGCATCAAAAAACACTACTGGGGGATATGCTGTGGAGAACCAGAACGGGATAGCTGGCATAGTGCAACCGGGCACGGTCGCATGCGCGGTGGACGCTGGCGCACCTACCCACTCGCAGCGGTTGGCGAACGTCTCCCTGGCGGCAGCCGCGTGAAACTGGCTATGACCGAAATCGCTGTGCAACAACGGCTGGGAGCAATCAGCCTGGTTGAAGCACGCCCGCAGACCGGACGTACCCATCAAATTCGGTTGCACCTGGCCGCCATTGGTCACCCGCTGCTGGGCGACACCCGCTATGGCGGGGCAAGCACCTACCAGAGCCAGCAGCTCCCGCACCATCTGCTGCACGCGGCCCAGCTCAGTTTGCAACATCCCGCAACCGGCAAGCCCTTGCAGCTCAGCGCCCCCCCGCCAGCCATCATGCAGCAGATCATGGAGCAGAACCGTTAAGCTGCATCCGTTCGCGATGGCTCAACCGCACACGCGCCATCCTCGCACGAATCGATACGCCCACCCAGCAGATAGCGATGGCGGGCCACCCAATCATACAGCGGATGCGCCAGCAGCATAGCGCCAGGCAGATACATCAATGCACCGGCGCCGCGCAACCAGGGCAAGAGCAGCAGCAACTGGCGCACCGCCTCAGCTCCTCGGTACAACGTCCCATCGGGCGCTACCAGATACATCGCACGCTGGGCATCGGCCCGGCTGATCTGGGGAAAGCGTTCGGCGGCTTCAGCACTGTTGATATCCAACAACGTCACCCGCTGCTCCCGATCAAGCTGCTGGACGGTGTTGGCCTGATTGGTACAAAACTGGCAAGCACCATCATAGAGCATGGAATAGGTTGGTTTCATCTGGTATGGTCTCCTTTCACAGACACAAAAAAACCACCGGGAAGGCATTACACCTTTTCCTGGTGGTATCACAAAAAGGAAGTGGTAGCGGCGGGTGGATTCGAACCACCGACCTTCGGGTTATGAGCCCGACGAGCTGCCACTGCTCCACGCCGCGTCGTTGTTGAGTGGGTGCATGGACCTACGCTCCCGGTGCCAAACACCAGTACTATCGGCGCTGCGACGTTTCACGGCCTGGTTCGGAATGGATCAGCGTGGTTCCGCCGCGCTCAGCACACACCCACAACAATACTCAACGAAATGGTCTCATCAATCAAACAGAGCAAACAACGATTGCTTATACATAGCTCACTGGTATCAGTAACAATTAAACAGCATACGTCCGTGCAAAGAAGCCCTCGACTGTGCGCAACTGTCGCCTGAACATCTCACGATGCTTACAGCGCAGTCCGCTTAACCCAGTAGTCTGCTGGGAGTCTTACCTGTCTAAAACAGTGAGAGCATTTATCTTGAGGCACACTTCCCACTTAGATGCTTTCAGCGGTTTGTGTTTCCGAACATAGCTACGGAGCCTGCAGGTCGTCCCACAACTCCTCCACTAGCGGTTCGTCCAGCCCGGTCCTCTCGTACTAGGGCCAGCCCCCCTCAATGCTCTAAACGCTCATAGCGGATAGAGACCGAACTGTCTCACGACGTTCTGAACCCAGCTCGCGTGCCGCTTTAATGGGCGAACAGCCCAACCCTTGGGACCTACTCCAGCCCCAGGATGCGACGAGCCGACATCGAGGTGCCACGCTCCTCCGTCGATATGAACTCTTGGGAGGTCTGAGCCTGTTATCCCCGGGGTAGCTTTTATCCGTTAAGCCACAGCCCTTCCACGCGGTACTGTGGGATCACTACGGCCGACTTTCGTCCCTGCGCGACGTGTTGGTCTTGCAGTCAAGCGCCCTTCTGCCGTTACACTCCACGGTGGATTGCCATCCCACCTGAGGGCACCGTTGCGCGCCTCCGTTACCTTTTGGGAGGCGACCGCCCCAGTCAAACTACCCACCAGCCACCGTCCCCGCCGCAGCGGGTGAGGATGAGTGTAAGGCAAGAGTGGTATTTCACCGTTGGCTCCCCCCGGCCCGCAAGCCGAAGTTCCCAGCCTCCCACCTATCCTACGCATGCAATACACTTATCCGATGGCAAGTTGTAGTAAAGCTCCACGGGGTCTTTTTGTCCTGCTACGCGTTGGCCGCATCTTCACGGCCCCTGCAATTTCACCGAGCCCCTGGTCGAGACAGTGCCCAGATCGTGATGCCTTTCGTGCGGGTCGGAACTTACCCGACAAGGAATTTCGCTACCTTAGGACTGTTATAGTTACAGCCGCCGTTCACTGGGGCTTCGGTTCAGTGCTTGCACACCTCCCCTTAACCTTCCAGCACTGGGCAGGCATCACCCCCTATACGTCGCCTTACGGCTTAAGCAGGGAGCTGTGGTTCTGTTATCCAGTCGCCTGGGCCTGGTCCTGCGGCTGCCCCGTGCTCCACCAGCAAGTGGTTTCACACGTTCGCAGCACCCCTTCTTCCGAAGGTACGGGGTCAATTTGCCGAGTTCCTTAACCAGGGATCACTCGTCCACCTTAGTTTCCTCAACCTACCTACCTGTGTCGGATTGCGGTACGGTCACATACATACCTCCCTAGCGGGCATTTCTTGACTGCACAGGCGCACCACCGTTGCTCATAACCCGAAGACTATAAGCTCCCCATCGCTTCTCGGTCACTGCAATGAGGGATTTGCCTCTCATTGCTCCCTACCAGCTTAGACGGCGCTCGTCTCGCCGCGGCGGCTGCCCCTCAGCATCCCACGTCAGTCAAACGGTATGATGTGGTACAGGAATATGAACCTGTTGTCCATCGGCTTCGGCTTTCGCCTACGCCTTAGGCCCGACTAACCCGCCGCGGATCACCCTTGCGGCGGAAACCTTAGGCTTTCGGTGGGGGGGGTTCTCATCCCCCTTCTCTGTTACTCATTCCGGCATTCGCACTTCTATTAGCTCCACGTCGGCTTACGCTAACGCTTCTACGCCAATACAACGCTCCCCTACCATAGCAATTGCTATCCTGTGCTTCGGTGTGATGCTTTGCCCCGTTACAGCGTCGGCGCGCGACCACTTGACCAGTGAGCTGTTACGCACTCTTTTAAGGGTGGCTGCTTCTAAGCCAACCTCCTGGTTGTCTCTGCGATCACACAACCTTTCCCACTCAGCATCAACTTCGGGACCTTAGCAGCAGGTCTGGGTTGTTTCCCTCTCGACGACGCATGTTGGCACGCGCCGTCTCACTCGTGGTGTACGCATAGCGGCATTCGGAGTTTGCCGTCGCTTGGTAAGCGGTGAAGCCCCCGCACAACAACAGTGCTCTACCTCCGCTAGCGTCTGCCCACGGCTGCACCTCAATGCATTTCGGGGAGAACCAGCTATCTCCGCGTTCGATTGGCATTTCACCCCTACCCACAGTTCATCCGAGCCTTTTGCAACAGACACCGGTTCGGCCCTCCACGTCCTGTTAGGGACGCTTCAGCCTGACCATGGGTAGCTCACGCGGTTTCGGGCCTACCCCCTGCGACAAACGCCCTATTCAGGCTCGCTTTCACTATGGCTCCGGTTATGACTACCTTAACCTGCCACAGAGGGTAACTCGCCGGATCATACTCCAAAAGGCACGCCGTTAGGCCTGCCACAAAGTGGCCTAGCCCTTCGACTGCATGGAAGCACACGGTTTCAGGTTCTATTTCACTCCCCTCGCCGGGGTTCTTTTCACCGTTCCCTCACGGTACTATGCGCTATCGGTCACTGCGTGTATCTTGCCTTAGAGGGTGGTCCCCCTAGATTCAGACCAGGTTCTTCGTGCCTGGCCCTACTCAGGTACCAATGACGATGACCAGACGCATCTGCTACACGGCTATCACGTTCTCTGGCAGCATTTTCCAAAAGCTTTGACAGTGCATCTTGTTTATCGTTGCGAGCAGTCAGACTCGCCCATCGGCCCTACAACCCCATCACTACAACGGCTGACCCCTTGACACAGTGATAGTTTGGGCTCCAGCCCGGTTCGTTCGCCACTACTACGGGCGTCGTTCTCTCTTCCTCGGGTTACATGAGATGTTTCAGTTGACCCGGTTCCCTCCACAATGTGGTGCTTTTCAGCGGGTTGCCCCATTCGGAAATCGTAGGATTATCGCGTGCTCGCCGCTCCCCTACGCATATCGTCGCGATGCCACGTCCTTCTTCGGCACGCAATGCCAAGGCATCCCCCGTGTGCTCTTCATGTCTTCTTTGCACGGACGTTCGCTGTTTAATTCTTCTCCTGTGAGAGAGCTTGACCCCTTTTGATCACAGTCGAACGTCTTTCGTTTCTGATATCTTTGTCTTGTTCTAGCAAAACAAAATCCAGTGAGCTATGTAATTGTTAAAGTACATTGGCAATGGTTTGCCCGTGCCTGTACCAGAAGTGTGAAGCGACTATGGGTCGCACGATACGTTTGGGATGATGCCTTGCGGCAATACTCCCTAGAAAGGAGGTGATCCAGCCGCACCTTCCGGTACGGCTACCTTGTTACGACTTCGTCCCAGTCGCCAGTCCTGCCCTCGGCCGCTGCCTCCTTGCGGTTAGCCCACGGACTTCAGGCATTACCAACTCCCATGACGTGACGGGCGGTGTGTACAAGGCCCGGGTACGTATTCACCGCGCCATGGCTGATACGCGGTTACTAGCAACTCCGCCTTCACGGGGGCGAGTTGCAGCCCCCGATCTGCACTGGGATGCCGTTTGGCGATTAGCTGACCATTGCTGGCTCGCAACGCACTGTCGGCACCATTGTAGCGTGTGTGTCGCCCCAAGCGTAAGGGCCATGCGGACTTGACGTCATCCCCGCCTTCCTCCCACCAGAGGTGGGCAGTCTCGCTAGACACTGATAACTAGCGACGAGGGTTGCGCTCGTTGCGGGACTTAACCCAACATCTCACGACACGAGCTGACGACAGCCATGCAGCACCTGTGCCACACCCTCGAAGGTCACACGTTTCCGTGCGCTTGCAGTGGCATGTCAAGCCTGGGTAAGGTTCTGCGCGTTGCGTCGAATTAAACCACACGCTCCGCTGCTTGTGCGGGCCCCCGTCAATTCCTTTGAGTTTTAAGCTTGCGCTCGTAGTCCCCAGGCGGTTCGCTTACCGTGTGAACTTAGGCACACCGAACGGTTTGCACCGTTCCGTACACCGAGCGAACATCGTTTACGGCGTGGACTACCCGGGTATCTAATCCGGTTCGCTCCCCACGCTGTCGTGCCTCAGCGTCAGGTCAGGGCCAGATGGCCGGCTACCCCACCGGCATTCCTCCGGAGCTCTACGCATTTCACCACTACACCCGGAATTCTGCCATCCTCTCCCTGCCTCGAGTCAGGTCGTATCGCGACGCCTCGCCGGGTTAAGCCCGGCGCTTTCAGTCACGACGCACCCCACCGCCTACGCACGCTTTACGCCCAGTAACTCCGGACAACGCTTGCCCCCTCCGTATTACCGCGGCTGCTGGCACGGAGTTAGCCGGGGCTTCTTCGGGCGGTACCGTCATTATCGTCCCACCCAAAAGCCGTTTACAACCCGAAGGCCTTCATCCGGCACGCGGCGTTGCTCCGTCAGGCTTGCGCCCATTGCGGAAAATTCCTTGCTGCTGCCTCCCGTAGGAGTCTGGGCCGTGTCTCAGTCCCAGTCTGCCTGGCCGTCCTCTCAGACCAGGTACCCGTCATCGGCTTGGTGCGCCGTTACCACACCAACTACCTGATGGGCCGCAGGCTCATCTGTGTGCGCCCGAAGGCTTTCCTCCGAAGAGCGTATGCGGGATTAGCGCCCCTTTCGGTGCGTTGTCCCCCACACACAGGCAGATACCCACGTGTTCCTCAGCCGTGCGCCACTCAGCACCCCGAAGGGTACCGCGTACGACTTGCATGCATTAGGCACGCCGCCAGCGTTCGTCCTGAGCCAGGATCAAACTCTGCGTTGTTAATGGATAATTGTCAATCAGCGATTGACGATGGAAACCCACATTCCTGTCTATCGGTTGTTCAGGTACACCACACGCCTCTACGACCAAATAAAAAACCAGCGCCGCTTTCGCGACCCCAGCAGGTGATAAGATCACTCTTATGCGCCTGTTTACTGTATTCCTGGTTGTCCTGGTCTACCCTCGCTTTCACAGTTTCAGGTGAGGCCGTTTTGTTACTCTGGTAGTATACCGATCGACCAGGGGTTTGTCAAGTCCTTTTTTCACTCTTTTTTGAATTTCTTGCACATCAATGCTATTCCTACCGGTTATGGTAGCGGCGGTGCCGCTTCTCCCGCCCCAAACAGTGGTATACTGATCAGTATGGGCGACGCTGTATCTATGCAGGGTCGCCTTTTGCAGCATTGCAACGTGTTGTACAAAAAGATCAGACTTCTGGCTGATGACAGTATGCAACACATGTGTCATTCTGGATTGAGCAAAACCGAAAGATTGTTCGCTCTTGTAATGCATCAGGATACACGCTATGACCTCGCAGGTAACGACGCTGCGGCGCGAATTCACGGTAACTGATGAGTATCAGTACGACCGTCGCTCGACTGTCCGCTGGATCTTGTCTCACATTCTCCGCTATCCCCAGTTTCCGATCATCGCCATCCAGTGGTGCGCTCGTCTCAAACGCATCGCTGAGCTATGCTTCGGTGTTGATCGGGCAGGCCTTCGACCTGATTTTGCGCCCCGATGTTAC
>JAAURD010000001.1 GCA_012034075.1 Chloroflexaceae bacterium
CAGGGCGAAGCAGTTGGCTCCGATGTGGAAACAGGGGATAATTGTTGGCGCGGCCAGTGGGGGGCAATGGGGGCAAATTCACGTATTGCTGGTAGCGGGTTGGGGGGCGGGGGCAACGACGGTGAAATGGCAGCATCTGGCGGAGCGCTGCACATGCTCAGGCAACAGGTGAGCACGCAGAGTGTGAGCAGGAGCGTTGCTTTCATCGTCTGGTTATCATACCACAGGAATGGGTATGCACCGGCAAACATGATGAAGTATCACACAGAACTGCTCCACAGCGTGCTTGCCCGATGGTCCATTTTTTGCTACAATAGAGACTAGTCTCGCAAAGGGCGGGTCGCATAGTTTGGTCTAGTGCGCGGCACTGGAAATGCCGTAGGGTGTCACAACCCTCGTGGGTTCGAATCCCACCCCGCCCGCCAGAAACGCTGGAACACTATCTCATCGGCGTATGTGTGCCTATATGGCGTCTATTGATAGACAGACACAGCTATCTTTTCCCCAGGTCGAAACAGTTACCAGGTGTCGTTGACATGGAATACGAGACTTGCTATGATAGTAATAGGTATTCCTTCCTGGTACCATTTCGTATCCTTTCTTCAGGTACCATGTTCAGGCTCTTGTATCGATTTCCAGGTCTTTTATAGAACCAACATCTACTAATAATCAGAGGTTTATTATGTCTACTTTTTCTGGAGCATCAGCATCTCAGCGACCAGATCAGCCCGATCCCACATTCTGGTCTGGCAAGCGGGTCGTTGTCACTGGCGGAGCGGGGTTTCTGGGGTCGTTTGTCGTTGAACGGCTGGCCCAGCTGGGCGCAGCAGAAGTCTTCGTGCCGCGTAGTAGCGCGTATGATCTGCGTGATCTCAGTGCGATTCACCGCTTGTTGGCAGATGTCCGTCCCGATATTGTGATTCATCTGGCCGCCCGCGTTGGTGGTATCGGAGCGAATCGTGATCATCCAGCCGAGTTTTTTTATGATAACCTGATGATGGGTGTGCCGTTGCTGCACGAATCCTGGAAAGTGGGGGTAGAGAAGTTTGTGACCATCGGTACGGTCTGTTCCTATCCGAAATTTACGCCGGTGCCCTTCCAGGAAGAGGAGCTGTGGAATGGCTACCCCGAAGAGACTAATGCGCCCTATGGTCTGGCCAAAAAAATGCTGCTGGTGCAATCGCAAGCCTATCAGCAACAATATGGGTTTAATGCGATTTTCCTGCTCCCAGTTAACCTCTATGGGCCACGCGATAACTTCGACCTAGAAACCTCTCATGTTATTCCTGCACTGATTCGCAAATGCCTTGAAGCCAAAGAACGCGGCGATGATCATATTGTCGTCTGGGGTACCGGGACACCCACACGCGAGTTTCTGTATGTAGAGGATGCCGCCGAGGGCATTGTGCTGGCAGCCGAACGGTATACTGGCGGTGATCCGATCAACCTGGGTTCGGGGATGGAAATCAGTATCGGTGATCTGGTGCATTTAATTGTGCGATTGACCGATTTTAGCGGCGAGATTGTCTTCGATAGCAGCAAACCCGATGGTCAACCGCGACGCTCGCTCAATACCGACAAGGCAGAACAGGTGTTTGGATTTCGAGCAAAAACGGCGTTTGAGGAGGGTTTGCGACGAACGATTGCCTGGTATGACCAGATTCGGTCGGGAGTGGCGTTGAGTGAGCGGTAATCGTACTAAGACAGGATATACACAACCATCGATGAACGTCGAACACTCGCTTGAACAACCGATCCACGTACCACAACAGGTACCCGAACCAGATCGTCGTGACATGACTGAGCGGATTATCGAAGCACGCTCTGGCTGGCATGATCTCGATTGGCGCGAACTGTGGGACTATCGCGATTTGTTCTATTTTTTGGTGACTCGCGATGTCAAGGTTCGTTATGCGCAGTCGGTGCTTGGGGTTGGTTGGGCCGTTTTGCAGCCTTTGCTCCAGGCATTGATCTTTACGGTTATTTTTGGCAACCTGGCAAAAATCGGCTCCGATGGTATCCCATATATGCTGTTTAGTTTTACTGCAATGGTTCCATGGACGTATTTTGCGAATGGCCTGAATGACTCGACTAGCAGTTTGATTAAATCATCCCAGATGATCAGCAAGATCTATTTTCCGCGTATTACGCTTCCCATTGCTGCTATTCTTGCCAAACTGATCGACTTTTCGGTTGCGCTACTGGTGCTATCTGGTCTGCTCATCTTTTACCAGACATCGCCAACATGGATGCTGTTGACGCTGCCATTGCTGACAGTATTGATGGTCATGACCACTATTGGTGTTGGTACCTGGTTTACCGCGCTTTCCCTGCAATACCGTGATGTGAGCTATGGCATGCAGTTTCTGGTGCGCTTGCTCATTTACACCGCTCCGGTGGTTTACCCAACCAGTCTCATCCCCGAACAGTACCACCTACTGTATGCACTGAACCCCATGGTTGGCGTGATTGAAGGGTTTCGTTCAGCGCTGATCGGTGTGCATCCGATGCCCTGGCATCTGGTGGGGGTTGGTGCAGTGACAGCAACCGTGCTGTTTGTCAGCGGTATTCTGTACTTTCAGCGGGTAGAGCGTGTATTTGCTGATGTCGCTTGATGAAAAAATCATCACACGCAAGATAGAACGTGGCGTTTGCTGCTTCATTTCTGAAATCTGAACAGGTATAGGCGTTTCCATGCATATACAACAACAATTAAAAATACGGTCAAACCGTTCTACCGTTATCCCGTACCATTGACTGTTCGAGAATTACGGGCGTATCATCAGGGTCCGCGTGTCTTGCTGAATAGCATTCCCAAAGCGGGAACACACCTACTGATTCGTATTCTCTCACTGGTTGATGTGCTATCGCCTCGGTGGAAGAGTCATATAACACGACACACTCCTTCAACATGTGATCAACTAAGTCACATTCATCGTGGTCAATTTATCTCAGCGCATTTGATGTGGCGTGAAGAGTATCGATCCATTCTGCAAACGAATAACATAAAAACCCTTTTTATCATACGAGACTTGCGGGATCTTTCCGTTTCAAAAATGTTCTTTTCTAAAAAGATCGGTCCAAAGCTAGGTGGACGATTTTACGACTATCATAAACATATCGATTCCGATGAAGAACGCTTGACGGCTGTCATTGCTGGCGTTGATGCTGATAGTATGCCTGATGGGATACGCTATATTAGCGTCGGTGAGCGTGCTCGCAGTTTTTTGCCCTGGATGCATGCCCCTGGCTGTCTGACAGTACGGTTTGAGGATTTAATTGGACACGCCGGTGGTGGCAGCGATGAACAACAGCTTGAGACGGTGCGAGCGATTATCCAACACCTTGGGCTTACCTATTCAGATGAACAGATAACCCGGATTGCAAGTCAAGCTTTCTTTCAGAAGGCCAAGACATTTCGTAAAGGCCAGATTGGCGATTGGAGCAATCACTTTACTGAAGAGCAAAAACGTATCTTTAAGCAAGTGGCTGGGGCCGAGCTAATCGAGATGGGCTATGCTGATGGGTATGATTGGTAACCGGGCAAAGTCAAATCACGAGAGTAAGTATCATGCGTATTGCTATGATCTATCTTGGTCGCCGCGGTTCCGGTGGTCCAACAAGCCTGACTCTGGCAACCCATCTGGCTGATCATCTGGCAGTTGCCGTTGTCTCGAGTTATGCAGAACAGCTTGCCGTCTGGCAGCAATCAGGTCTGCCGCTCATACAAACACCCACCTACCATGGTCTTGTAGGGGCACTGGGGTCCTGGCTGAATCAACCCCGTTTGCAGAAACTGGCCCTTGAAATACGTTCCCATCGCCCTGATGTAGTATTGTATCCCATGATTGATACGTGGAGCTGCTTTCTCCAGTGGTACCTGCGACCGATACCAGGGGTAGTCGTCGTGCATGATCCAACACCCCATCCAGGTCTCTTTCACGGACTGGTTTCGCTCTTTGAGCGGGCACTTATCCGTCAGGCAACCCGATGCATTACCTTGAGCCAGTCGCTTGTTCCTGATCTTGTGCGTCAGGGCGTACCACAGCACATGATTGATGTTATTCCAATGGGCATGCTATCGTATTATCAAGCACAAGCTCGTCCTGAATCTCAAGCTGTACTTCGTTCAGAAGCACCGGTCTTGCTCTTTTTTGGTCGAATCACAGCATACAAGGGGCTTGAAGTACTGCTTCAGGCCTTTGCCCAACTTTCCCAACATCATGCAGTCAGGTTACGGATTGTCGGTGCTGGTTCACTACGACCGTATCAATCGCGCTTAGATGGCCTGCAAAACGTTGAGATTGTCAATCGTTGGATTGGTGAAGAGGAAGTGATGGGCTTTTTTACACCAAACAGCATTGTGGTATTGCCCTATACCAGTGCCTCACAGTCAGGTGTGATACGGATAGCCGCAAGTGCCGGTGTACCAGTCATCGCAACCAACACGGGTGGTCTAGCTGAACAGATTATCGATGGTGCCACCGGTTTACTGGTTGAGCCAGGATCACCAGAACAGCTTGCCACTGCTATTGAACATCTGCTCAAGAACCCATCGTTTGCACGCCAACTTGGTGACAACCTGAAGCGTGATTATATCGAATCCCGCAATTGGGATATCATTGCTGAGCGAGTATACCACGTCTGCCAACAAGCATGGTCTGAAGAGGAGCAAAAGCATCATGCAACCCTTGCAAAACCACCCTATGCTGGCTGAATCGCGTTTACCGTCGGTAACATGGACAGAATACCCACCACCACAAGATCTGCCGCCCGTTCAGATTGGGGATCCTGCTCTGCCATTGATCAGTATTGTCACCCCTTCATTTAATCAGGGTACCTTTATTAGCGAAACAATTGAAAGCGTGCTCCATCAGCCCTATCCCAATATTGAATACTGGGTGATTGATGGCGGTAGTACCGATGAGACGCTGGATGTGTTACGTCGGTATGAACATGATCCGCGCTTTCACTGGTTGAGTGAACCAGATCGAGGCCAGAGCGATGCAATTAACAAAGGCTGGAGCCGTTGTCGGGGGGATATACTGGCCTGGCTGAACAGTGATGATTATTATGAACCTGATATCTTCAGTGCGGTGGTCAAGGAATTTTGTACCCATTCAAGCCTGGGGTTAGTCTATGGCGAAGTCCGTACTGTGACGAGCACTGGTCAACTGGTACGGACTATGGGCTACCGTGTAACACCCGAACAGATGCTCACCGAACTGATTGCTCCTTTCCAGGCAACAACCTTCTTTCACCACGCTGCGGTCCAACTGGCTGGCCCAATTGATCTGTCATTACATTATGGCATGGATGCTGATTTTCTCCTGCGACTCATGGCAAATGTTCCATACCGGTTCTTACCTCGAGTCATCGCAAACTATCGTCTGCATCAAACGTCTAAAACCGTTACTGCAAAGAGTAAATTTGTCTACGAAAAGCTGACGGTTTTGGAAAAAATCTTGGCCCACCGCAACCAATATCCAGCATTTCTACCCTACTCAGAAGCAGAACTGCGCAGCAAGTTTTATCGTCTGGCCAGCAAAATGCTGTATACCGAAGGCGCTATGACCGAATCGCTCTTCTATCTTGACCGGGCTGTGCGCGTTTATCCGGCAAGTTGGAAGACCATCGCCCAGCATGATGTACCGCGCTGGCTCATGCGCTGGCTATTACCATCAGCACTGTATGAGCAATTGATTGCCCTGATGTATCGGGGCCGGCGTGCAATGCGATTGGCAAAAACCAGATTACGGTCTCTATCAAGCTCTTCGGTGTGAGGAGAGGAACAGGCGATTGCGAGCGATTCTTCCCAGAAAACAACCGCCACTTAATGGACTGACGTTTGTCCTCTTGCTGGTGTTTATAGGTGGTGTCACCTGGTCCCTCTTGACGGTTGTCTTTGAGTTAGCAGTCGTGCTGGGTGAAAACCTACGCCAGAATGACCTGCAGCTTGACTATCTGACGGGCTTGCTGGCTGCGGTGATTATCGGCCTCAGTATTCTGTTCTGGCCCGTGCCATCACGCTATAAGCCAATGTTAATTCACCTATGGATCATTCGCTGCGGTGTCACGCTAGGATTTATGCTGTTGTTTGAGTACAGTTATAGCTCAAACGATGGTCTGGCCTATTTTCATGGGTCTCAAGGTGACTGGTTTGGATGGGATCGTAGTGGCGGCGCTAGTCAGATTCTGGCTTTGAGTTGGTTGTATCATCAAATATTTCCTGACTCGTATCATGCGTATAAGGTTCTATTTTCCGTTCTCGCTCTCATTGCAACGTATCTGGCGTATCGTGCAGTAACCATCTTTTGCAAAAGATGAATACCTCCTGTTCTACATTCTGGGCATTTTTCCGTCGCTTCTCTTCTGGTCAAGCCGACCAGGCAAAGAACCGGTCATTCTGCTTGGTGTAGCAGCCTATATGTTGGGTGTCATTGGTTGGTACTGCCTCCGGCGGCGTCGGTATCTCTTGTTGATTGTTGGCGGTATTATTTTGGCAGCATGGATCCGAGTCTGGATGGGTGTCATTCTTTCATTCCCGTTACTCATTATCATCTGGTGCTCGCTGCGGTGGAAAGTAAGCCGGCTTATGTTCTTTACCCTTGGCTGTATTGGTTTTGTCCTCGTATTCCAGCTCTTTGCAGAGCGGTTTTCGATCACGAGTCTGGACCGTTTACCACAGGTTGCGAGTATTCTGATCCGCCGTTTTACCAAGGGCGAATCGGCCCAGGAGGTTGATGTTACGTTTACCAGTATTACGGATATGCTGCTCTTCTTCCCATTTGGCGCATTCAGTGCCCTGTTTCGACCGCTCCTCGGCGAAGTTCGGAATGCCTTTGGAATGCTGGCGGGCATGGAAAACGCCATGCTCCTGGTGCTGGCATTCCTGGCCATGCTGAGGTTACGCTGGTCGCATCTGCGTCAGCCCATTATCCTTTGGGCAGGCTTACTGATCATAACCTGGGCATCATTTTATGCATTTGTCTCACCCTATAATCTGGGTACGGCAACACGTTATCGTGTCCCAATTCTCATTATTTTGCTCTTTTTGCTGCTGTATCTCACAAAGGTATCACCCCATCCTTCACACCAAACGGCACCTCAAGAGCGCATAAAGTATCAAGATCGTAATTCTATGCTCCCATCGCTAGCGGCAACGTGTATTGCAACAGCATCTACCGATGTTGCAAAGGATTGACACTCACAGAACGATGCCAAAACCACGTATTCTCTTTCTCGTCAATGAATCCTGGTACTTCTGGGCGCACCGGCTGCACATTGCCCGTGCTGCTCGCGATGCCGGCTACCAGGTGATTGTGGCAGCAGCACCGCATGAAGTACAGCAGCAGATCGAGGCTGAGGGATTCTGGTTTTATCCCTTACGCCTCCCCAGAAAAGTGTCCCATCCATGGCAGGAATTGGTAGCACTGCTTGATATTATCTCGATCTACCGGCTAGCTCGTCCTGATCTGGTGCATCAAGTTACCATCAAACCGGTCCTCTATGGTTCGCTCGCAGCAAAGATCACGGGTATACCTGCTATCGTCAATGCGGTTACAGGATTAGGCTTTGTCTTTTTACCCGGTGGTTGGCGGCGGCGCCTGTTTCGCACAGTCATTGAATGGTCCTATCGTCTCTTGCTTACCGGAAAGCGGATCAAGGTCATCTTTGAAAATCCAGACGACCGTGATCTCTTTATCCAGCGACGGATGATTGCAGCATCACAGGCGTTTGTATTACCCGGCTCAGGGGTTGATGCCCATACTTTTACACCATCAGCCGAACCGGAGGGTGATCCCGTGGTATTGCTGGCTTCGCGCTTGCTCTGGGATAAGGGCGTTGGGGAACTCGTAGATGCTGCTCGAATACTGAAACAACGTGGTGTGACAGCACGCGTTGTCCTGGCTGGCACACCCGATACGAGCAATCCGGCAACTATTCCTGAATCCCAACTGATTGCCTGGACCGAAGAAGGGGTGGTTGAGTGGATTGGCTATCAGGCCAATATGCCAGCGGTACTGGCACAATGCCATATCGTTTGTTTGCCTTCGTCCTACCGTGAAGGGATTCCGATGTCGCTGATTGAAGCAGCGTCCTGTAGTCGGCCGATTGTCACTACCGATGCGCCCGGTTGTCGCGAGATTGTCCGTGACCAGTGGAACGGCCTGCTGGTACCGGTAAAAGATGCCCAGGCCGTCGCCAATGCGTTAGAAACGCTCATCCAGAACCCGTCGTTGCGACGCCAGATGGGAGAGCGCGGCCGTCAACTGGTGTTGGAACGCTTTACCAAAGAGCATGTGATTGAACAAACGTTCGCTATCTATCGCTCACTGGTCGGTGAGGGGTGGCCGGCATGAAACGCGTTGTGGTGACCGGTGCAAGCGGCTTTATTGGTCAGGCGCTTTGCCAGCATCTGGTACAGCAAAACTGGCTGGTACAGGCGGTGTATCGTACCCCACCGGTGTCGATAGCCTACCATCACCAAACCTGTCCGTAACGCTGGTGGATGATATTGGCCCAGAGACAGATTGGTCGGGTATATTGCAGGATGTTGATGCGGTTGTGCATCTGGCAGCGCGTGTGCATATGATTCAAGAATTAGCACCAAATTTATACACACTGTATCAACAGATGAATGTTGACGCCACAAGACGTCTCGCTGAGCAATCAGAAGCAGCAGGTGTTCATCGGTTTGTATTTCTCAGTTCGATAGGGGTGCATGGAGCCATAAACCGAGGGCAGCCCTGTTCGGAAAAGAGCCATCCTGCTCCATACAATCATTATACGCAAAGCAAATGGCAAGCCGAACAACTGCTGCAACAGATAGCAACTGAATCAGCCATGCAGGTGACTGTGCTGCGACCGCCGCTCGTCTATGGCCCGCGTGTGCCAGCCAATTTTCTGGCTCTGATGCGCCTGGTTGACCGAGGCATTCCTCTTCCGCTGGGAGCGGTACAGAACCAACGAAGTCTGATCTATCTGGGCAATCTGGTCAGTGCCATTCAACACTGTCTGGAGCATCCCGATGCGGACGGGCAGACGTTTGTGGTAAGCGATGGCGACGATGTGTCAACCCCTGAGTTAATTCGTCGGCTAGCTCGTGCGCTGGGCAAACCAGCTCGATTGTTACCAGTATCCACCTGCTGGCTATTGGCGGCTGCCCGTCTCACGGGAAAGATGGCTACCCTGGAACGATTGACGGGTTCGCTGCTCGTTGATAGCCGCCACATTCGGCAAGAGCTTTCCTGGCAACCACCCTTTACGATGGACGAAGGACTGGTTGAAACGGCCCGATGGTTTCGGTTGGCACAGGCGAAAGGAGCAAACTGATGTTTCCAACCGCAGTGGTGTGGATCCTGGCCCTGGTCGTGAGCTGGCAACTAACCCAGGCCATACGGCAGTATGCGCTGAATCGTGCGATTATTGATGTGCCCAATGAGCGCAGTTCGCATAGTCAACCCACCCCTCGTGGTGGCGGGCTAGCGCTAGTGGTTGTCACGATTGGTGGTGCCTGGGTCTTTTACCTCCTGCTCTTACGCGATTCCGCCTGGTTTCCGCTGTTGATGTACACGATTGGCGCGGTACTCATTGCCGGTGTCAGCTGGCTCGATGATCTCCGCTCACTCTCCAACCGGCTGCGGCTGGCAACCCATGTCCTGGGCGCTCTGATCGCCGTGGTGGGATTAGGGTTCTGGCATACCATTCGTCTGCCCTTCTTCGGCCCAGTACCATTCGACCTGATTGGTTTGCTGATCACGATTATCTGGATTGTTGGATTGACCAATGCCTATAACTTTATGGATGGGATCGACGGCATTGCTGGCAGTCAGGCGGTCGTCGCCGGTCTCGGCTGGGCTGTGCTGGGTTGGCGTACCGATGATGCGTTGGTGGGCTTGCTCGGTCTCTTGCTCACCGCCAGCAGCCTGGGGTTTTTGGGGCATAACTGGCCGCCGGCACGAATCTTTATGGGCGATGTTGGCAGTGCTTTTCTGGGCTATAGCTTTGCGGTGCTCCCGCTAATTGCCATGTCGACAACGATCAATATGGCCGTGTGGGACAGATTGCCACTCACCGCAGCGCTCCTGGTCTGGCCGTTTGTCTTTGATACCGTGCTTACTTTTCTGCGTCGCCTGCGGGCAGGCGAGAATGTTTTTGCGCCGCACCGTTCGCATCTCTATCAGCGGCTGATCATCACCGGCCATAGCCATCGGTTTGTTACCCTGCTCTACATCGGTCTGGCTGTTGTCGGCTTTGTGCTGGCATTTGTGTGGTGGCTGGCACTCCCAGGGGCCGATTTGATTGTCGGTATGACGATCCCGCTCTTATGTGTTGGCCTCTGGGCCTTTGTTGGTGAGGAACAACGTCGCCATCTGCTCCACAATCGCCCCGAACGAACACCATCATAAGATTCAGGTCGTTCTGGGGCTTGCAACAGTGTACAACAGCCATACCATCAAGCGTTCGTTTGACTTCATCGCTACCAGTGGTATAATTTTAAAGATACCACAAGTAATATCCGGAGTCGGGAGTTGTTCATGGTTGAGTATCTATTAACGTCAGATCCTACCCTTGGCCCATTTTCCTGGGCTTTTTGCTGTTTCAAGTTGCTGTGCTGTCTGCCGGTCTCTATCTCCGGTTTCTCCGCGGTTATGCCAACATTGCCCATCAAGCAGCGCTCCATCGCCTGGGCATGGTGCTGATAGCGGCTGGCGGTGTCGGGTTGCTGCTGGTGCTGCTGCGCGTTTGCATGTCCCGCTGTTTAGCATGCGTTTCTGGTTCTATCTCGCGCTCATCTTACAAGTCACGGTGATCGGTTATACCGCATATTACGTTCGGTCGGCGATCCAACTGGTTGACCAGGAGCTGCAAAAACAGACGCGTGGCAAGAAACGTGCCAGCAAAGCAGCTTCAGCCAGAGCCACCACCGCTGGTAGCAGTCAGGCTAGCACCAACGGGAATGTGTTGCCTGAGCATGCCGAAGATGAACCAATGCCGGTCCGTAGTCGGCGCAATGCTCGTCAGAAAATCAAACGCAAACGGAAACAGCATTAAGGGTATCCTCTATATTATTTGCATAGCAGGTGCAGCCGGTCTGAAGCTTCAGAGAACTGCACCTGCTATCTGGCTCAACGTTCGTCATTCCGTAATTGGCGAACGTAGCTCTCGTATCGCTCCTGCGTGATGGTTTGCTCTGCCACTGCCTGACGCACGGCACAGCCAGGCTCATGCGTGTGTAGGCAATTGTGAAAATCACACGCTCCCAGAAAAGGGCGCATCTCAGGGAAACACCAGGCCAGTTCTTCCTGCGGCACCAGCCAGGCAGCCAGTTCCCGCAGTCCGGGCGTGTCGGCAACATAGCCACCAGCCGGGCCACCGAGCGGGTGCAACTCAGCAACGACGGTGGTATGACGGCCCTTATTGACAGCCGTGCTCACGCTGCCTTCTTGTAACGCCAGTTCCGGTTGCAGTGCATTGAGCAGACTGCTCTTGCCCACACCAGATGGACCAGTCAACACACTGATACACCCCTCTAGTCGGTCACGCAAGGCTTCGATACCGCTGCCCTGACGGGCACTGACAGAGAGCACCGGGTAACCAATCTGCTGATATGGCGCAAACTGTACGTTGACCTGATCGCTACCGACCAGGTCAACTTTATTCGCCACAATCACTGGGGCAATTTCGTTATACTCGGCAATCACCAGAAACCGATCCAGCAGGCGTGGCTTCATAGGTGGGTTGGCACAGGCAAAGACCAGCACCACTTGATCAACATTGGCAATCAAGATGTCTTCTTTCCACTGGCCGCGTGAGCCTGGCTGGCGTCGCGAAAAGCGTGAACGACGCTCGTACACCGACTCAATCGCTCCCTGTTCCGGCGAAACGCGCATCACTTCCACGTCATCACCGATAACCACAATATCACTCTGTTGACGTTCCTTTTTCAACCGACCACGCAGCCGGCACTCCAGGATCCCTTCATCGGTTTGGACCCAGAAAAAGCCACTCTGGGCACGCAGCACTTTTCCCTGCATTGTGTGCTCCTCACTCCTTTGCTACGCTAAATCATCGTCGAGACTCTTGCCCGTCAGGGCCAGAAAGACCTCTTCCATTGTCGCCGGTCGGTCATACCCCTGCGCAGCGGCAATCTGCTGCTTCAGTCCATCGGGTGTATCGAGCGCCACAATGCGACCGCTATCAATAATGGCAATCCGGTCACAGAGCCGGTCGGCTTCATCCATATCGTGCGTGGTCAGAAAGACCGTTGTATCATGTTCGGCTCGCATGCGCAGCACAAAACGCTGCACATCGTGCTTCGAGCGTGGGTCAAGGCCGGTGGTTGGCTCATCCAACAACAGGAGCACGGCGCCGTGAGCAGGCCACGAGCAATCGCAACTTTCTGCTGCATACCCCGTGACATGTGCTCTAGTGGTTCAGAGAGCCGTTTCTCTTTTAACCCAAGCTGTTGCAAAATCGCCCCGGCTTGCTGGCGTGCCTCCACTATCGGCAAATCATACAGACGTGCCGCATACATCAAATTTTCAAAGGCCGAGAGCTTCTTAAAGAAGGCTGCCTCAACGCTCACGCGGTTAATGAGTTGCTGTACCTGACGCCCTTCACGTTCAACATCATAGCCAAAGACGGTGATGTTGCCGGCATCCGGGTATAAGAGCGTTGAAATCAGCCGGATAAGTGTTGACTTACCAGAACCGTTGGCCCCCAATAAACCGAAGATTTCGCCCCGGCGGATCTCCAGGCTGATATGATCGACTGCCAGCGTGATGCTGGGCAATGTGACAGCCTGTTTCCGCAGTCGTGCGGTCCAAGGGGGATGTTGTTTGCCAAAACGTTTCACAACATCCACAATCTCAAGGGCTGTTTCGGCCACTGTCAGTTCTGGTGGTCGAGTCAGCAGATCATGGAGCAGGGAAGCAGTCGGGTCTTGCAGATGAATCACTGCGATCTCCTTTTATAGTTTTATGTTTTGTTGTGACCGATAAAAACCGAATCAAAAACCGTGAGCGCATACTGCTCTCACGGCTTGAACACCAAAAAGCCGTGAGCATCAGGGTATCTGCTGCCCACGGCTTCCATATGCTCAGTTTATCAGGGTGGTGTGAGGTTCATTGTTTGAGCTTTTGGAAAATGGGCAGAATCGTCCCTAGAAACACCATAGGTGTGAACTGCAAGCGATGTGCAATCCCCTGGGTTTGTATGATGAGAACATTTCTCATAACGACGTCTCCCTTTCCAAAAGCAATTTCAGGCTCTCAAAAGCCCGATGCGTTTGTTATTATACCATAGTATGGTACGGTTTGTCAACGCTCAATCTTACATTTTTTCAGCTTTTTTGCAAACTGGTAAGGCCAATTGCCTGGTTGGTTGTGGTTGCAAAGCCAACTCAAAAAAGGCTTTCATAGGCAACTTTGGGAAAGACCATCAATTGACCACCGACCGTCGCATCGAGAATGCGCCGTTGATGGCGCGTATAGGTATCGCGGGCGAGATGATAGGCAATCTCCGACGTCTCAAGGTCGGGCAGTTGCCAGCGCGTACCTTTGCCAAAGTAGTTGGCCGCAAAGTGGTTCGGGTCATCGCCCTGCGATACGACCAACTTGTGCGGGTCGCCCTGCGTCACAAACGAATGGTCCACACCGATCAGAATAACCGGATTGAAGCCCATGTAAAAGGCCAGCTGCATCGCAACATAGGTGACCGTGGCGCCCTGCCAGATACCACGGGTCGGGTCGGTCGAGAAGGCCGGAAAGAGCAGACTGCGCAGCAAGATCGTGCGATCATCAAAGGGGATAAAGTTGCGTGCGCCCCATTCGATGAAGCGCGGAATGGGGATCGCCGCAATGTCACGACCAAATTGCTCGATCACATGCGTGTTGACCGACACCAGAAAGGTCGTCGTAAAACCCAGTTCGGCAAAGAGCAGATAGATGCGGTTCAAGCCAAAAGTGTATTCATGGCGCAACGGCTGCAAATCCATCTGGCGCAGGCTGGGGCCATTGCCAATCAGAAAGCAGCGCTGGCCGACATAGGCATCTTTGAGCGCACGCAGCCGCAGCACGCTGGCATGGTGGCGTGGGCTGACAAAGCTGGGGGACTGGCGGATGACATGATGGTTGATCGCCCGCCAGGCATTCCAGACCAGCGGTGGGGTCATGTTGGCAAGGGTTTGTTTGATCGGTTGCATGGTGTTGTCTATTCTGTACTCAGGCGAATGGTGGCGCCGCCATCAACGACGAGCGCCTGACCGGTGATAAAGGACGACGTTGCAGGGTCAATCAAAAAGCGAATAGCCTGGGCAATCTCATCTGGCTGACCAATGCGACCGATGACCGTGCGGCTGGCGAGCGCTTGCATTTGCTCGTTCAGGTTGCTGGCAGCAAGATGGCCTCGGCTCAGGCCGGCGTGCAGCATAGGCGTATCGACCGCACCAGGCAGCACCGCATTGACGCGAATATGATCGCCGGCCAGTTCGATGGCAAGCGCACGGGTAAGCGCCAGCAAGCCGCCTTTGCTGGCAGCGTAGGCGGCAATATTGGCCGATGTTGCCACCGCATGCACTGAGCTGACATGGACAATCGAACCGCCATGGGTCTGCATGAACGGGTAGGCATAACGCACAGCCAGATAGGCCGCTCGCACGTTCACCGCCATCAGGTGATCCCATTCTGCCAGCGTCGTTTCGACCAGCGGCTTGCAGATTTGCACAGCAGCGTTATGCACCAGCGCATCAATTCGGCTGGTCAGGCCAGCCGTCTCCGTAAAGATACGCTCCACCGCCGATGCATCCGCGAGGTCGGCGGCGATAAAGTGCTGCAGCCCGCTGATCGGCTGCTCCGGTGGTGCTTTATCAACGCCAATCACCGACCAGCCCGCATCAGCACACAGACGCACGGCCGCCCGTCCAATGCCACCCGCCGCACCAGTCATCAACAACACTGGCTGACTCATACCGATTGCTCCAGCACTTCCAGCACATTGCGAATAGTGTTTTGATGCACATGCTCCCAGGCTTGCGGGCTGCTATTCGCGTTGTGTGGTGCGAGCATCACCTGCTCCAGCTGGCGTAATGGGCTATCGGGCGGCAACGGCTCATCTTCAAACACATCCAGCGCTGCGCCGGCGATGCGCTGCTCTTGCAGTGCGCGTATCAGGGCTGGCTCATCAATCACCGGCCCACGCGCTGTGTTGATCATGACCGCAGTCGGTTTGACCAGTGCTAGCGTGGTCTCGTTGATCAGATGCTGACTGGTCGGATTGAGATCACAATTGATGCTGATAAAATCGGCCTGCTGGAGCAGTTCCTCAAGCGTGACCATTGTGATACCGGTTTCGGTCAGAAAGTCTTCTGGCATGGCAACCAGGTCATTACCCAGCAAGCGCATCCCAAAAGCACGCGCACGCCGCACCACGGCCTTGCCCACATCGCCCACGCCAATCACGCCCAGGGTGCATTCACGTAGCGCGATACCGGGTATTTTGTGCCAGATACCCTGACGCATCGCCTGAGTCATCCAGGGCAGGCGGCGGGCAAAGCAGAGCATGTAGCCCAGCACCGAGTCGGCAACTGGCTCGCTAAACGCGTTGGGCGTATTGCGCACCGCAATGCCTAGCCGTTGGCAGGCTGCTTTATCGATGGAGTCGGTACCGGTGCCCCACTTGGAGATCACTTTGAGGCGCGGCGCTGCTTGCAACACCCGCTCGGTAAAGCGGTCATCACCGCAGATCACGCCATCGATTTGATCGACCCATTGCAGTAAATCGGCTTCTTCAAACCGTTCCTCAACCGGCGGCACCAGCAGTTCAATCTGATGTTCGGCGAAGAGTGGGCGGAAGCGTTCAATCACCGGTTGCATATAGGGAGCGGTGACCATAACAGTCCACTTCATGAAAGTATCGTTCCTTTTGCTGTTCATGATAGAGAAACTCGGCAATCCGAAAGTCGATCTCCTCGTCAATATCCCAGGCTTCGTGGCGTTCCATGGTGAAGAGCAGCGGGCGCTCGCCAATGCGGTTATGCCGCCGTTCTAGCAGGGCACGGGTAAAGAGATACAGGCACGAGTTCTCTTCGTAGATCGGCGGTAAATCCTGGGTACGGAGCAACATCGCCGGGTTGTGGTTCACCGCACGGGCGAGAGCATCCCACAGACGCGTTTGCAGCCGCGTGACCGAGAAGAGCGAATCGTAGATGGGATAGTGATCGAGAAACTGTTCGATAGCCTGGGTAATCGTTGCAATGGAGAGCAATGGATTGGTGCTATGAGTTTGCAGGTAAAAGTCCGCGGGCACCTGGCTCACATCGTAGAGCAGAATATCGTTGGTTGGCACCGTGTCAGCTCGCAGGTGCTCTGGGCGCTCTAGCAAGCGCACCTGGGGGAAGTCACGGCTCACGCCTTCGATAATGACCGGGCTATCGGTATTGATCACAACCGTGCTGATCAAGGACAGGCTAGCAGACTTCTGCAAAATATGGTGATAGAGTGGCTTCCCTGCCAGGGGGCGATAATTTTTGCCAGGGACACGCTGGCTCTGGTGGCGCATAGGCACCAGGGCTACCAGGGTCGGTTGACTCATGATTTCACCTGTGTGGATGATCGAGAAAGCAAGCGTCGTCGCATCTGTCGGCGAACCGTGTGCCAGAGTGATATCCGCACACGACTAAGATAATCCAGGCCATGTTGTTCGATATGAGCAATATCATTCATCATTGCCTGATCAAAGTGGTTGGCATAATCACCCATAATGCCTTTGCGAAAGAAACGTTGCCGTTCCGGCTTTTTGTCCTGACCTGTTTGTTGTTGAAACGACTTGAAGGTGGTTGCTTCGTAAATGGCGATAATAGCATCATCCGTCAACTCAAAGCCCAGAAATGACCCGATATGTTTCGTCTCCTCAACAAAGTTGGTCTTTAACTGCTTATAGGATGAAACATAGACATGGGGATGGTCCACCCGCCAGAGCAGATTGTAGCGGCGGATCCGATCGGCGGTATGACGACCGACATGCCAATAGTATGTTGCAAAATCGATTTCATCGTGTTCAACGCGGCAGTAGTGATAATACGCCGATACGACAACATCACGCAAATCACGCTCAATATTGAGTACCCGCACATAATCACGACTCAAGAGCAGTTGCTGCTGACTTTTTTCGCTAAAATGGTTCTTGACGGCATAGTTGTCCCGGTTTATATCAAGATCAGCAAGCAACCGGTTGAGTCTGGCCGGATCTATGACCGGATTATGTCTATCGTTACGCAAATACGTATCTGGAGGTGATGGGAAGTCGGTGATGCGGCGCACGATATGGAAGAGCCAGGTTGAACCGCTTTTAAACGCTCCATTGGAGACAACAAGCATTGCTATTCTTTCTGATCACAGCTGTTCAAATCAATTGCTGTTCAAGTCAACGCATAGACCTGACGAATAGTATCAATCACGGCACCTTGTACACCGCGCTTGAGAAAGATAACATCATACTGCGAGTTAAACGTGCTATGGGCCGGCAGCTTTCGCACCGGCTCAAACCCCAGCGTTGCTACATATTCTACCACCTCTGGCAAGAGGGTCATGCCCTGATACAGCGGAATTTCAAACAACTCCAGATGCAGACCAACACACCCGCCACGCAAAAAGGTCTCGCCACCGCGCAGCACCTGGTATTCGGCGCCCTGGGCATCAACCTTGAGGAAGTGATATTGGATGCGTTGACCCGGCGCCAGCAGAATGCTATCCAGTGTGCGGCAAGCAATCCGCTCAACCCGTTCAAGCTGTGAACGTTCAAACCAGGTCTCGGCCAGATAGGATGGACCACGGGTGCGCAACTGCTCAAAGTTGGCTCGCACATAATCAACATTCTGGGGAAAGAGCGATGATCCACTCCCTTTCCGTCCTCGGTAGATATAAAAGTCGCGTTCTTCTGCGCGATCCCAGAGGGCTGCATCAATGGTGGTGATAAACGGGTTATCGCTGGCAGTCTCTCGCGGTTCAAAACGCAAGAGATAACGCACCTTACGGGCATGTTCGTGCCAGGGCGATGGCAGATCACCCACGGAACCAACATCGATCAGGTTGACGATGCCCTGCCCACCGGCATTGACCACACCTTCCAGATGCAGTTGCTTTTTATGGTACGAACCAGCTTCTTCAATGTCTGTTTTACCTGTTGCATCGTTGCTATCCCGTTCTCCTATCCGGATGTTCGCGACCAGGTGGCATAGACCCGCTCAATCGCGGCATCGCTGTAGAAGTGGCGAGTATATTGGCTCTGACACATCGTGTCCAGATACGTCAATGGGAGTTGAATCTGCTGTTTGAACCGCTGGTAGTGCTCAGCATAATATTTATCACTGCCAACATTTTGGCGCTTCAGGGTAAAATTGGGTATATCCAGAAAATCGCCGATAGCTGCTGCTTTGGCGGCATCCTCCAACTCACTCTGGAGGATCAGCATATCGAACGGACCATGCTGAATGGTTGTATACCCCTGCTCTTTATCAAAAGAATACGCATAAACATCGATGCCCAGGGTTTGTTTCGGCTCGTGCTCAAACCAGGCGGCGGGAGTGCCATGAGCATAGGTGGTCAGGAATTGTTCGATCAATGTATCAGTTGATACCGAGATTGTTCCCGGCGTATCACCCGTAAAACGATACACATTCTGGAAGAAGCCCGAAATATTGCGGCTAATCGGTTCACGGACCAGCGTGATAATGCGTGCTGGCCGCTGCTTTTGCAAAACGTGGGTGAAGAGCAGTTGGCCGAGCATTTCGTGCGGGGCCAAGGGTGTTTTGCGTGGATTATGCTGACGCTTACCGGTAAACATATAGGCCGGGTTCATGCGATGGACATGAAAGACCGCCGGTACACCGCTGTGTTTGAGCGAGACATCGATAGAAGATGATCCCACCTTGCCCATCTGGTAAATAATAATCGGCACATGATGTTGGCGTTGAACATCATTCCAGAACAAAAATGCGTATTGCAGATAGGTTCGTGTTCGTGCCAGATATCGTCGTGTGTAAACTATCTGTCTCATCGCCCCGATGACTCCCCATCTGGGTATCGTCTGTAGCCGCTTGCTCAACAGCACCATACTCTATGCAACGCCTCTAGTATATACTGCTTGCGGTTATTTGTAAAAATGGTACACAACAAATTCTTCATGATCCATTCGCTCATACCAAATTCGGTTAATCGATAGACGTAGGTGCGGCTTGCAGCAAGCGCTCCGAGTCGCGCA
The DNA here is from genome assembly GCA_012034075.1 of Chloroflexaceae bacterium. Taxonomy (GTDB): domain Bacteria; phylum Chloroflexota; class Chloroflexia; order Chloroflexales; family Chloroflexaceae; genus JAAURD01. The sequence goes on from JAAURD010000001.1 coordinate 19,264, forward strand.
CGCGCCAGGGGTGAGACCGTAGGCGTGGCTTGCAGCCGCGTAACCTGTCCACCGCACGGAGCACACTGCGTAGGTGCGGCTTGCAGTCGCACGCAAACCGCTCTAGGCGCTACACGTCCTATCAAAGAACATACCAGTGATCACCTGAATTGGGTATCACTGGTGCTGGCATCCGGTTATACCCAATTCGGTTTATCAATAAAAGCGATCCTGATTCAGCATCCGACGGAGGTGCGGCGTGTCGCCGCGTAGCGCCCGCGGCAAGCAGGAGCTACGCAGCCGAGCAAAGAATATACCCGCGATCACCTGAATTTGGTATTACTCGTGCGAATCGGTTTTGCAGTGGTGTCTGGGTACGGGTTGCTCAGGTGTCTGCCGCTGTGAGCGTTTTTTGTGTTGGGCTGCTTGATGCCGACGAGGCTTGCGCTTGCGCTCCCAGTGGGTTTGAGATAGCCACCAGGAGCGCAGTATCATGATGATGAGCCAGAAGATAACCAGCGCTAGCGTCAGTTGGATAAAAGCGATCAGTGCGGTGGTAGCAGTGCCATCGATGGACATTGTGGGATTATTCCGCTGGGTGCTCTGGCTGTTTGCTGATGGTTGCCGGGTCAATCAGCACAGGCCGAAAAGTACGTGGCGCAGCACCCGCAAAGGGACAGCCCGCCGCACAATCACCACAGCTACCACTACTGCAGGCTTGTCCTTCGACGCGGTCTGCGGCAATACGGCCCTTCCGTACCCAGAAGGCAATCATGCCCTCTAACACGCCTGGTTCAAGCTCGAGCTTGCGGGCCAGTTCCGTGAGTGACCATGTTCCCTGGGCCTGTTCAATTTCGTGGAGTACTTGCTGTAACATGGTGTTCCTCGCTTTCTAGCCCAATCCGAGCAATACACCACCTTGAAAAACGATGAGCGCCACCAACCAAGCTACTGCAAATTGCCCAATAACACTGACCCACATCCAGCGGTTGCCAAACTCTTGACGTGCCGCAGCAGTAGCGACCATACAGGGCGTATAGAGCAATACAAACACCAGAAACGAGAGCGCCGACAGCGCCCCATGACCGCCGCTCGATTCTTCAAACCCGTTGCGAATAGAATCCATTAAAGCGGTCGGTTCTTCCTCCTCTTCCGCTTCAAACAGGTTGATACCGACAATAAGGGGAATAGATCGCACTGTATCAAAGACAGCACTCCCAAAACTGGTAGCAATCGTGCCTAGATCTTCAAAGAACGTGGTTGCCTCAGCCTGTTCCTCTTCTTCGGCATCAACACCATAGATCTGAGCCATCGTACTGACAACGACTTCTTTGGCAACAAAGCCGGTCAGCAATGCACCACTGGATTGCCAAGAGCCAAAACCAAGTGGGGCAAAGACCTGCGCAAATGAACCCGAGATTGCAGCAAAAGCACTCTGGTCGATATCAGTATCGGCAAAGCTGCCGGAACCGCCGACGGGAATAGCAATAAGCAACCAGACGACAATACTGGTGATCATAATGATAGTCCACGCCTTGCGAACAAACGCTGCTGTCTTTTCCCACATGTGAAACCATATGCCCTTGAGCGTTGGGAGACGGTACGGCGGTAATTCCATAATAAAGGGTATCTGCTCTTGTCCCCGAAAAACCGTATGTTTAAAGATAAAACCCAGCACAATGGCAACAATAATGCCGAGCAGATACATACTAAAGACGATAATGCCACCATAGAGTGGAAAGAAGACCGCTGCTAACAGAATATAGACCGGCAGGCGAGCGCTACAGCTCATAAATGGAACAAGAAGACCAGTAAGAATACGGTCTTTCTCATGCTCAAGCGTGCGGGTCGCATAAATAGCAGGCACAGTGCAGCCAAACCCAACAATCATGGGCAGAAAGCTCTTGCCATGGAGCCCCAGAGTGCGCATCAAACGATCCATCACAAAGGCGGCACGCGCCATATAGCCCGAATCCTCCAGCAGGGCCAGCGCAAAGTAGAGCGACATGAGGACTGGAACAAAGACCAGCACACCACCGACACCGGCAATAATCCCGTCAACCGCGAGGCTTTCGATCCAGGTACCGCTCACACCAGCAAACGTCAAGAGAGTGACAGCCCAACTGGTGATTGGCCCGGTGATGACGCCATCAACCCAATCGAGCAAGGGCGCCGCAACATCCGACGTAATTTTAAAGACAATCCACATCAGAGCCAGAAAGATCGGAATACCCAGCCAGCGATGGGTCACCACACGGTCGATTTTATCGGACAGCGTAAGCGCGTGTGCGGCCGGGCGGGTCATTACTTGCTGCACCAGACGATTGACAAAGGTATAGCGCTGGTCAGTCAGCACCACATCAAGGTCATCACCATAATGGGCCTGCAAACGAGTGCGTATTTCGTCGAGCATCGGCAGCAACGTGCCACTCTGGGGCAGCACCTGAAGCTGCTGCAACACATCAGCGTCACCTTCGAGCAGCTGAATAGCCAGCCAGCGTGGTTGATATTGCTGGAACTCAGGCAGCATGGTAAGCACATTGCTGATCTGGGTAATGGCTTCTTCCAGACGTTGTTCATAGTTCACGGTACTACGCCGTGCATGGAGCGGGAAGTAGGATACAGTCATCGTGGGTTCTCCTTGCTCAATCAAAGAGCAGTATAACGATCATGCAGATAGTTCAATCAGCGCTTGTTGTTCGAGAGCATGGGCTACGGTGGCGGTCAATGCCTGTTTCAGGGTATCGATGCCTTGCCCCTGACTGGCAGTCATTGGGACAACCGGTACACCATCGAGTAATCGCGAGAGTTGGGCCGGGTCAAGCGTCAGGTTGCGCTCGCGTGCCATATCCATCATATTGAGCGCCAGAATCAGCGGTGTTCCCGTATCGATGAGTTGTGCTGTCAAATAGAGATTGCGCTCAAGATTGGTAGCGTCAAGCACATTGATCACAGCAGTTAAGGGCGTGGTCACCACAAAATCGCGGGCAATCTGTTCTTCAAGTGAATACGCCGAGAGGCTATAGGTGCCTGGTAAATCAACTACGGTGATCATATGCTCAGCCAGCTTCATCGAGCCAGCTTTCTTCTCTACCGTTTTACCAGGCCAGTTGCCGACATGTTGGCGTGAACCAGTCAGCGCATTAAAGATGGTGCTTTTGCCGACATTCGGATTACCAGCGAGTGCGATCATCAGTTCAGGTTTCATTGTTGTTCCTCTTCTAGTGCGACGCGAATGGTGTGTGCTAATCCTCGTGCCAGTGCCAATCGTGTTGCTCCTACTGCTATCAGCAAGCTACTCCCATTATCTTGTACAATCGTGATTTGAGCACCACGAACAATACCAAGATGGCTCAGACGATGACTTGCGCGACCCTCATCAGGGATGTTGACCACACGCACGCGTTGGCCGGGCGGGATCAGGCTGAGGTTGACTGTTGTTTGCGTTAATGGTGTCATGATTGCACCTCAACCAGAATATGACTCGCCTCATGTTTGCGTAACGACAAATGATAGCCTTTGACAAAGACTTCAATCGGATCACCCAGAGGTGCAATACGCTCTAAACGGATTGTTTCACCGGTGATCAGGCCCATATCGAGCAAGCGCCGTCGAATGGTTTTTTCACCGCCCACTTTGACGATAGTGGCTTGCTGACCGACGACCAACTGTTCAAGGGTACAGGATGTTGTTTCGGTTGACACGCTAGCTGCTCCTTTCTTCTTGCTGCTCCATACAATATGGTATCCCTGAGAACAAAGAGCTATTCTTCTGGTTTTGCCAGACAAGTATGCAATTATTCAGGTTAGCTCTCAAACTATACGCCAATTTCTCAGGTATTCCTGTGTTTTGCATATTATAGTGATATCTTGTTTATCTGTCAAGCAATGATCAAAAAGAGCGGTTTGGGTCAATAAGATGCGGAAAACATCAGTAAGAGGCAGTCCGCTTGCGTTATCAGATGAGTGAAGATTTCTCTACTTTTGGGGCTACCCCGACTGATGTTCTGTGGTCTACCCGATTGTTTGCAACATTTCGGAGTCACAGTGGGAGATAAAGCAGGCAATACATTGCGCTTGAAGCATGGGAATACCTGGGAAAAGAGACCACGAATATCAGGTATTCCCTCGTGCAAAGATACTACAAGGGGTATCCTTCAAGAGATAAACCGGCTGTGTGCAGCTTGATCATGAGGCATGCTGGTTTGACAAACCATTGCTCTTTTTGCTATCATTTGCATGTGCAAAGAGTTGCAAGAGAGCCATCTCCCTTGTGAAGCAAAAGTATCGTATGATAACAACACTGCGGCAGCGGGGGCACCGTATCACCCCACAGCGCGAAATGATTATTCAGGCAATGATGCACCAGCGCCGCCATCTCACGGCCGAAGCGATTTTTGCGCTGGTGCGCGATCAGAGCGAGGCGATTAACCTGGCGACGGTTTACCGCACGCTTGATTTTCTGGTACGTGAAGGGTTAATCAACCGCACCGACCTGGGTGACGGTTCGTTTATCTATACGACCGCCGATCATGGTTCACATCTTCATCTCGTCTGTTCCAACTGCCAGCAGATAACGGAAGCGAGTTATGAGATGCTTGCGTCTTTGCAGCATGAGTTGTCCTGCCAGTATGGTTTTCAGGCTCACCTGCATCATCTTGCCATTACTGGTCTCTGTGAACACTGTCGGGAAGAACAGGGGGTATCATCTTGATGCACCGAAGGTATGTGGCTATCATCATAGTCTGTTTGATCATGAGCGCGGCACCGACCATGATCCTGGCACACGGTGCTCATATCACCTATACAACCGGTCCAGCTATCTCGATTGTGGCAACGTATGACTCCGGGGAACCAATGGCTGATGCACAGGTAGCAGTCTATGCCCCGGATGACCCGATGACCCCATGGATGACCGGTACATGCGATGCCGAGGGGCGTTTTACCTTCATTCCCGACGCATCTATCAGCGGCAACTGGGAAGTGCAGGTACGGCAGGCCGGTCACGGCAATATCATCACCATCCCGATACAGGCCGAAACAACAACGAACAGTGCCGCCATGTCCAGTGGCATGGGATCAACTGCTGTGAGCGGCGGTGGGGGATACACCCCGTTGCAAATTGTCTTAATGAGTGGTTCGATCATCTGGGGACTGGTGGGTACCGCCCTCTTTTTTATGCGCAGGAGGAATTGATGCATATTACCGATGGATTCTTGCCGCCCACCGTGTGTATTGCCGGTTATGCGACAACCGCAGCGCTCACCTGGTATACCTTGCGACGGATCAACCAGCAAGAAGACCCGCAGGCCGGGGTACCACGCGCGGCCCTATTAACGGCCGCATTTTTTGTCGCTTCATGGATCCATATTCCGATCCCACCAGGCAGCGTGCATCTTATGCTTGGTGGCTTAATGGGCGTGGTGTTGGGGTTCTACGCGTTTCCCGCGATTCTCATCGGTCTCTTCTTCCAGGCAGTGATGTTTGGTCACGGTGGGCTAACCACGCTTGGTATCAATGCCACGATGATTGGTGCGCCGGCCTTGATCGCTGGTTTGCTCTTTCGTCAGGTGATCAAGCTCAACCCCACCAGTCGCTGGCTGCACGGGGCGGCCGGGTTTGGAGCAGGCGCTCTTTCCACTGGCCTGTCGATCAGCATCTTCTTTATTGTGCTCATGACCAACCTGCCGACCAACCTTGATGCTGCCATAGAACAGGCAGCGATTGTCGGCTTGACCCTGCTCCATATCCCATTGCTAGGAATTGAGGCCATCATTACCGCGATGGTCGTGCTCTTTTTGCAGCGCGTGCGTCCAGAACTCCTGGAAGGTACGGATGCACTGCCGGTGGCACTCCCGCCGGCATCTATCGAACAGGCTTGATTTGCGGGTAGATAGTGTCCTACACTGGTGGCCAGGGAATATGTGGCCCATCGCCAGGCGCGGGGTAGCGTCCGGATGCCATCAGCGCTGCCAGACGCCGCTCCAGGGCACGCATCTCGGCGATGCTCAACAGTTCACCAAGCAGCTGTGCCACTTTTTCTTCCTTACACAGACATTGCTGAAATCGTTGGAATGCCTCTATAACCGGGTTCGGAAAAGGCTGCCCGATGAAATCCCAGAGCACAGTACGGAGCTTTTCCTCTTCATGGAAACAGATTCCATGATCAATCGACCAGAGCCGGCCATCAACACCCTTCAAACAATGCCCGCTCTTGCGGTCTGCATTATTGACCAGATGATCAAAAGCAGCCAGTTGCAATAACACATCGTCATAGCACCCTTCGCGTTGCATGGTGAGCAGGTGCGCTTCAGGGTCGTTTTCGATATACAGCTGCACCACCCCAACGCCAAAATCGCCGTTCCGTATGACCGTCGGTGGAATGAGATCAAAATCAAGCGCCTCACTCACCAGATACGCCGCAAACTCGCGCTGGTAGAGGGTGCCGCGCGGAAAATCCCAGAGCGGTCGTTCACCCCGTCGCGGTTTATACACGGCCAGGGCCTGCAAGCCCTGATAGGTCAGACTGACGAGCAGGGTATAGTTGCTGCTATAGGGGAGCAACCCCTCTACCTCCATCGTACCGTGGGCCAGGAGTTCAAGAATACGCGGAATATCCAGTTCAATCACATTGGTCTGGCTCATCGTTTATACCCAGGTCAGGGATCAAATTTTCCCCAGCAGGGGCCATGCCCATTGCGTTCTGGGCAGAAATTGCCCTCCGGGTTCACAGGACGGCCACAACCACGACAGACCGGTCGGCCTGAGGCAACGACCTTCTGGGCATGGAGGCCAAGAGTACGAATCTGAGAACGATTTGCCGAAAAACGTGCCAGGATCGTATCGCCCTCCTCTTCACCCGATGCTCCTTGTACGACCAGGACAATCATGTCGCGATCATTATCATAACCGAGGCCCATTTGGGCAACACGGAACATTGGCTCGATAGGTTCTTCGAGCGACATGTTGGTGATCAGCATATCATCGGTCGTTGAGAGCAATGGGTTCTTTTCGGTCAATTCCTCAAGCAAATGATCGATAGCTTCGGAAAGCGCACGTATTTGCTCCTTTTCAGCGAGCAAGGTCAATAATTGGCGATCACGGCGGGCTTGCATATAAAAGACACGCTGCCCCGGTGGCCCGACAGTCCCAACCGTGATATGATCCACTGGATCCAGGTTATAGGTAAAATCTGCCATAAAACTACTCAATCAAGTCTTTTCGGGTTCAGTTGTTGCTTCTGCGACGGTTTCTGGTTTCGGTCGCACATGGTCAAGACTACCGGTCTCATTAAACGCAAGGAGACGCGGTCCCATCCGTTCAAATGACAGGGCTGTGACCGAAGCGGTGTTAATCACCAGCCGTTGAAAAAGATCAATGTGAACACCAATATAATGAGCTACGACCAGTCGGATGAGGTCAGCGTGCGATACAACCACAATCATCTCTTTGGGATGCTGATCGCAGAGTGCATTGAGGGTTGCAACAGCTCGTGCCTGTGCTTCGCCCAGGGTTTCGCCACCAGGAAAGCGCGTACCACTGGGATAAAACTGAACGCCCTGCCAGCGTTCATCTTTCGCCAGTTCTTTAATTTCGGCACCGTTCCATTCACCATAACGCACTTCGCCCATGCCCTCAATCGTCTGTATTGCGAGAGTACGCGGCTTTGCAATCGCTTCGGCTGTCTCAACCGCTCGTTCCAGGGGGCTGCTATAAATCGCAGCAATAGGCAAATCACCCAGGCGCTGGCTCAAGTCGGCCACCTGTTGCTGACCTTCCTGGTTCAAATGCACACCTGGGGTCCAGCCTGCCAGACGACCACTGACCCAATCATTCATACCGTGACGGATAAGAAGGAGTGTTGTCACAGAAACTCCTGTCATTGTTATTGGTTACAACCTCACTTCTGATCATAACAGAGTTCGATAATCCATGTCAAGTGACACAGACCGAACAAAGCAACGGTGGTGTGTTGAGAATCAAGTACACGCGCCAGTTCCTGTTCCATCGCCAGAAGGGATCAGGTACTCTTTCTATTTTATCACAGAAGTTCAGCGTGCAGCGTTTGTTGGGTAGCCTGTAACAAACATCATCATGCTATAATACAAAACGCCTGTGGCAGCCGCCAGCGGCTGACGAAAAAGCGCTTTGTGAAGAGGAACAAGCGATGGATGTCCTGAGCAATCAACATCTGACCACGCGGATTGATGCGGCGATTATGGCCTGGTTGCACGCCAAAACCGGGCGGAGCAATAGTATGAAAACGCAGCGCGCTTATGCCGAGACGATCAAGAGCTTTCGTGCTATGCTGATCAGCGCCGGGCTTGATCTGGATAGCGATGCCGATATGATTCAGCTTGCTGCGCAGTCGTGGGCGGCGCAGGGCGAACCATCGCCGGCGACGTTTAATCACCGGCTAGCGGTGGTTAGCAGTTTTTATAGCTATGCCCATAAAATGCGCTTGCTGCCCGAAACGGCAGCAACTGACCTGAGCCGGGTGGAGCGGCGACGGGTGCAGGCGTATGGTAAGGCGCAGGCGCTCACCCCGGAAGAGGCGCAGATGATGCTGGCCCAGATCGACCAGTCGGATATTGCTGGTCAGCGTGATTATGCTTTTTGCGGCTGGCCCTCTCGACTGGGCGGCGGGTTGGCGAGATTGCTGGCCTGCGCTGGCGTGATGTGCGGGTCACGGGGATGCGCATTACGCTGACCTTTCGCCATTGCAAGGGCAACAAATCGATGAGTGACACCCTGTCGGTGCCGATGTCAAAGGTGATTCTGGATTGGATGAACGCCTTTTATGGGCCAAAACTCAAAAACCGTGGCCCGGATATACCACTATGGATGTCACTCTCCAACAATAGCAAGGGCAAACCGCTCAGCATCACCAGCCTGGAAGAGATTAGTCGCCGGCGATTGGGGGTGCATTTTCATGCGCTACGCCATACCTTTGCCCGCATTATGGAGGATCAGGGCGCCAAGGTCAGCGATATTCAATCACGCCTGGGCCACGAAAGTCTGCAAACGACGGGGCGTTATCTGGCTGCGCTGCGCCGTTCCGACAACCCTTACGCCGATGTGTTTGATAATCTGTTGGGATAGGGATTTGACGTGTTGCTCTTTCGCCACTATGCTACAAGCCAGACAGGGTTGAGGATTTCGTCAGTTTATCTGGTTTTGGATAACACACAAGCAGTATAAAGGAGCAAAGCATGGGCATCACCGGTCTGCAACAACGGGAGAAGCATGGAACGGCTTCGTTGGTTCCACCGCTCCGCGGCAGGAGACGGCGCAACCTGGGCGCCATTCTGGCAATGAGTAACACCCCCGCTGAGCAAAGCAGTGGTAGTGGTCTTTCACAAATTGTCAATCAAGCCTTTATCGACCGCCTGCGCGATTTTGTGCTGTTTGGTAAGATTCCCATCGGATATAACAGGGCGGACGAACCAAAATCACGCCAAGCACTGGCCGATTCGCAGCAAAAGGTTGTGCGCTTGGAACAACAGATTGCGCGTGAGCTTTATCTTGCGCCGCTGTCGGTGCTGCTGATTGGTGCTGGGGCGCTGGGTTTTGTACCTGGTATGCTGGTGGGCGTTCCGCTGGTGGTGTATGCCACGATTCCCTACTGGCGGCTGGCCCTGCTGCAGTTATCGCAGGAGCGGCAAATTGGGTACAGTGTGGTGTTTTCCATTCTGATGACCGGTGTCCTGGTATCGGGCCAGTTTCTGCTGCATGCCTTTCTGCTGACGGTCAGCAATGCTGCTTATCTGCTGGTCACCCGCATCTACCGTTCATCCCGTGCGACGCTGACGACGCTGGTGAACGATATGCCGCAGGAAGTGTGGCTGCGGCACGATAGGGTGGAAACGTGTGTGCCTCTGGAGCAGGTGCAAAAAGGTGATATTCTGGTGGTCCATGCGGGGGAGGTGATACCGGTCGATGGTACTATTGTTACAGGCAATGCGAGCATTGATCAGCGGGCGCTGACCGGTGAAGCACAACCCGTTGAAAGGGAACCTGGTAGCAAGGTCTTTGCTGGCACGATAGTCATATCCGGAACGCTGGATGTGCATGTTGAAAGAGCCGGCAGTCAGACCGTTGTTGCTGAGATTGGCGATGTCTTGAGCCGCACGATTGAATACACCTCGACGCTGGAATTGAAAGGACGGGCACTGTCTGAGCGCAGTGTGATGCCAACTTTGCTGCTCAGCCTGGCCTCTATGCCGTTTCTGGGGCCGTTGCCCGCACTGACGATCTTGTTTTCCTACTTTGGCGGCATGATGCGGGTCCTGGCGCCCGTCAGTGTGCTCACGTTTTTGAAGCTGGCTTCGGAATACAGCATTCTGATCAAAGATGGCCGGGCCTTGGAGACCCTGAATGAAATTGATACGGTGGTCTTTGATAAGACCGGCACCCTGACTCTGGAACAACCGCATGTTGCGGTGATTCATGCCTGTACGGACATGAAGAGCGCGGAGGTAATCCGCTATGCGGCAGCTGCGGAGCATAAACAGACGCACCCGATTGCGCGAGCGATTCAGCTGGCAGCAGAGGAGCAGGACCTGCCTGCGTTGGAGGCGGTGAGCTATGAGGTGGGGTATGGGCTGAAGGTGCAGGTAGAGGGGCGGCAGGTGCGGGTGGGTAGCGCCCGGTTTATGGAACGGGAGGACATTGCCATTCCGGCAGACATCGAGAGTCTCCAAGCAAGCTGCCATCTGCAGGGCCATTCCCTGGTGTATGTGGCAGTGGATGAGCAACTGGCGGGGGCTATTGAATTGCACACCACCGTGCGCCCGGAAGCGCAAGAGATTATTGCCGGTTTGCACCGGCGTGGCATCAAGACGGTGGTCATTTCAGGTGACCATACCCAACCAACCCGTCATCTAGCGGAGCAGCTGGGCATTGATACCTTTTTTGCCGAGGTGTTGCCTGAAGACAAGGCCAATCTGGTTGAACGCTTACAGGATGAGGGGCGAATGATCTGCTTTGTGGGCGATGGCATCAACGATTCGATAGCGTTGAAACAGGCCAATGTCTCGGTCTCGTTACGGGGTGCCACCGCCATTGCAACGGATACCGCTGAGATTATTCTGATGGATGAGAGCCTGGAGCAGGTCGTGCGCCTGTTTGAGCTGGCCGAGCAATTGGATCAGACTATGCATCAGAGCCTGGTGATCTCGGTTATTCCCGGCGTTCTTATTTTAGTGGGAGTCTATGGGTTCAATATGGGGTTGGCGATGGCCGGGATTACCAATCTTGGTGGGCTGTGGGTTGGCCTGGGGAATGCGTTACTGCCACGGATTAAGCACTATCTGTCAACCACGGTTGAGGCGGTCCAGGCATAAGCTGAACTATCTTGATATGACGAGGATCGCTTGCTTGCAGCATCGACGTGCGGCTGCAAGCCGCACATGTCTCATATGGAGGCTGGATAGACACAGCGTATGGTGTCTATCCAGCCTCCATGCGAATCTACGAAAGACGACTAACCCAGGCCAATTTGGAAAGCGCTTCGGCCGGCATAGACTGCAACACTGCCGAGCTCTTCTTCGATGCGCATGAGCTGGTTGTATTTGGCAACGCGGTCGGTGCGGGCCGGTGCCCCGGTCTTGATTTGACCAGCGTTGGTTGCGACGACGAGATCAGCAATGGTGACATCTTCGCTTTCACCGCTGCGATGAGATACAACGGCGGTCCAGCTGGCTCGCTGGGCCATCTGGATGGCGCTCATGGTTTCCGTCAAGCTGCCAATCTGATTGAGCTTGATCAGAATGCTGTTCGCGGCGCGCTCGTCAATCGCACGTTTGAGGCGCTGCACATTGGTTACCAGCAGGTCATCACCAACCAGCTGTACACGGTCGCCCAGGCGCTCGCGCAGCAGGATCCAGCCCTCCCAGTCATCTTCGTGGAGACCATCTTCCAACGAGATCAGTGGGTATTTGCTGGCAATCTGGGCCCAGTAATCGACCATTTCGGCGCTGGTGAGCACGCGGTTTTCGCGTTCCAGATGGTACTTGCCATCCTGGTAGAGCTCGGTGCAGGCGGCATCCATGCCCAGGTACATTTGATCACCCAGCTTGTAGCCAGCTCGCTCAACTGCCTCGGCAATCACTTCAAGCGCGGCCTCGTTGGTCGGCAGGCTTGGCGCAAAGCCACCCTCATCACCAACGTTGGTGCCCTGACCGCGATCATGCAGCACTTTTTTGAGGCTCTGGTAGGCTTCGGCACACCAGCGGGTGGCTTCCTGGAACGATGATGCACCCACCGGCAAAATCATAAATTCCTGAAAATCGGTGCTGTTCTGCGCGTGCTTGCCGCCATTCAAAATATTCATCATCGGCACAGGCAACACATGGGCATACACACCACCCAGGTAGCGGTAGAGCGGAATATGCAGCTCGATAGCAACGGCTTTGGCGCAGGCCAGCGAGACGCCCAGAATGGCATTGGCGCCCAGCGTGCTCTTGTTTGGTGTGCCATCCAGATCGATCATGGCCTGATCGATGCCGACCTGATCCATCGCATTGTGTCCGCGCAGAGCTTCGGCAATCTCTTTGTTCACATGCTCTACCGCCTTTAAAACGCCTTTGCCACCGTAGCGGCTTTTATCACCGTCGCGCAGTTCCAATGCTTCGTGCGCCCCCGTAGAAGCGCCACTTGGCACAATCGCTCGGCCAAATGCGCCACCTTCCAGGTAGACTTCTACTTCGACCGTGGGGTTCCCGCGTGAGTCCATTACTTCACGTCCAACAATCGTGTCGATAAAGGTTGACATAGTACCTCCGTTTGAACAAGCGGATCAAATTTTGGTGCCAGTATAGCATACTCCCGGCGATTGGGATTCAGCGGTCCGGCAGGTCGTCAGTTTGCGTATCACGATTCGGTGTAATGGTCAATTTGTGATATTATACACAATACACCCTTTTTCTCGTGGAAAGGGAAGAGACACCATTATAATCCGAAGGAAGGAAAACCATGAAACGTCTTTCACTGGTCTTTGTGGGTGCCGTATTGCTGGGTATCTTGATTGGCTGGTCGATGAATCTGTTCGCTGGTGGCACAGGGCCAGCAACGCAGACGGTGCTGGCCCAGGGTGAGCCGGATGCCCAGACGGCAGGCTTGGTAATCAATCTTACGACTGATGATACCTGGAGTGCCAATATGGCATTGAACCTGGCAACCACGGCACGCAACCAGGGGCTTGATCCGGTGGTGGTCTTTCTCAATGTCCGTGGCGTGTATCTGGCCGACCGTGAACGCATGCCTGCGACCGAGGGCAATAGCGATCTGAATATCCATGAAAAAATTCAGGCATTGGTCGATGCTGGCGGTCAGGTGATCGCCTGCCCCAGTTGTTCGGAAGAGGCCGGGCTGACCCAGGCGGATTACATTGATGGCGTGGTGATTGGTGAACCTGGTGGGATTGTGCCATTGCTTGCGAACCCGGCGATCAATGTAATATCGTATTAAGTCGTCAGGCAGGAGTACTCCTATGGACCATCGTCGAAGATGGGCGTCCTGGTTCTGGCTGGCCTGGCTTGTTCTGTTCACTGCTTGCAGTACCGGACCAGCAGCACAACCAGTCGCACCTTCACCAATCGAAGAACCGGAAACGGTTGAAGCAGAGCCAACCGCTGCGCCAGCAACCGAAGTGATCACAGATTCGGCAGCCCTCGCTCTGGAAACAGACCATGGCTTGCTGATCAATCTCACCACCGATGATACCTGGAGTGCCAATATGGCACTGAACCTGGCAACCACGGCACGCAACCAGGGACTTGATCCGGTGGTGGTCTTTCTCAATGTCCGTGGCGTGTATCTGGCCGACCGTGAACGCATGCCTGCGACCGAGGGCAATAGCGATCTGACTATCCATGAAAAGATTCAGGCATTGGTCGATGCTGGCGGTCAGGTGATCGCATGTCCTAGCTGTTCGGAAGAGGCAGGGCTAACCCAGGCGGATTATCTTGATGGCGTGGTGATTGGAGAGCCTGGCGAGATTGTACCATTGCTCGCAAACTCGGCCATAACGGTGATTTCCTATCCTGGACCAAATAGAACAGAATAGGGGCTTTATCGCAAACCCCATACTTTCTCATAAAAAAGGATAGAAATCAAAAATTGTGGCTCAACATCAGGAGACTGGCTTGGGCCTTCTGGTGTTTTTTGGCAAGCTATGCTATAATGCAGTTTGAGAACGAAGCAAACATACAGGTTTCACGACCCTGTTCTATGTTTTGAGGAGGCTATTGGTGTCACTCGACACGCAGGAAAAAATGTCTGTTATCACCGATTATCGGGTTCATGGAAAAGATACGGGGTCACCCGAAGTGCAAATTGCGTTGCTCACCGAGCGGATTAATTTGCTGATTGAGCATCTCAAGATACATATCCATGATTACCATTCTCGACGTGGTTTGCTCAAGCTTGTTGGTCGTCGCCGCCGCCTGCTCGCGTATCTGCGAAAACAAGACCGAAACCGTTATTTTTCACTGGTGGAACGTCTAGGCTTGCGACATTAATACCAGCTCTTATGCAAACATGGCTTGTCGTATATCTTCAGGGCACCAGGAATACGTATGACCCTGGTGCTCTGTTGCTGTTGCCATGATTTTACGGGCAAATTGCCGAGAAAGAATCGGCTGGTAGGACCAGACACCCAATCAAGGTGCATCCTCGCATCTGTTCTGGCAAGCAGGAACGATGCAGAGGCATGCCGATAATAGACGGAGGAATGAAGTAGTTATGTCAGATCAAGTGTATACCGTAAGTGCAGAAATTGCCGGACGGACACTGACCCTGGAATCGGGAAAGCTAGCGGGCCTCGCCGATGGGGCTGTGCTGGCACGTTATGGCGACACGATGTTGCTGGCAACCGTGGTAGCGGATAAAGAGGAAAGAACCGATAAAGATTTTTTCCCGCTAACGGTTGATTATGAAGAGAAGATGTATGCGGTGGGGAAGATTCCAGGGAACTTTTTTAAACGTGAAGGGAAACCCACCACCGCGGCGATTTTGATATCACGGCTGACCGATCGTGGTCTGCGACCGTTGTTCCCCAAGGGATATGCGCAGGAAATACAGATTATTATCACCACACTCGCGATTGATATGGTCAATGATCCCGGTCCACTGGCGATTGTGGCGACCTCGGCCGCGCTTTCCATTAGTGGTATCCCATTTAAAGGGCCATTGGGCGCGGTACAGGTGGGTTATGTCAATGATGAACTGGTGGTCAACCCGACCATGACCGATATGGAGGAACAGAGCGGGCTGAACCTGACTGTGGCTGGCAGCAGCAATGCGGTGCTTATGGTGGAAGCGGGTGCATCGGAGTTGAGCGAGGAGACGATGCTTGATGCGGTGCAGCAAGGCCATGCCGTGTGCAAAGAGCTGGTTGCGCTGCAAGAGCAGCTGGTTGCCCTCTGTGGGAAGCCCAAAGCCGAATTTGTGCCACCGGCAGATGAGGCCGAAATCGAACAGATGGTTGCAACCTTTATGGGTGATCAGCTGAAGGCGGTGATTAACCAGCCAGATAAGGCCAGCCGCGATAGTGCTATCCAACAGCTCAAAGAGAGCGTGGTTACGCACTTTACGGCGGATGAGCCGCCTGAGGAATTACCAGATCGTACTAAAGTGCTGGAGAAGGCGTTTGAGACGCTCTTGAAAGAAGCGGTACGGTCGGCCATCTTAGATCAGGGCTTGCGCGTCGATGGTCGTGCGCTGGATGAAATTCGGTCGCTCTCGATGGAAGTGGGACTCATCCCGAGAGTGCATGGGAGCGGGCTGTTTACCCGTGGTCAGACGCAGGTGTTGACCATTACCACTCTGGGCTCGCCCAGTGAAGAACAGCGCCTGGATGATCTGGGCATTGAGACCAGCAAAGGCTATATTCATCACTATAACTTTCCGCCCTTTAGTACGGGTGAAGTAAAGCGGTTGGGCGGGCCACGCCGCCGTGATATTGGTCATGGTGATCTGGCTGAGCGTTCGCTCTATGCAGTGCTGCCAGATGCGTCTGTTTTTCCGTATACCATGCGGCTGGTGAGCGAAGTGTTAAGCTCCAACGGCAGCAGTTCGATGGCAAGTGTGTGTGGCAGCAGCCTGAGCCTGATGGATGCGGGGGTACCGATTAAGCATCCGGTTGCGGGGATTGCGATGGGATTGGTGACCGGGAGCGATGGTCGCTGGAAAGTGCTGACGGATATTCAAGGGATTGAAGATGCTCTGGGTGATATGGACTTTAAGGTTGCCGGCACCGAACAGGGCATTACTGGCTTGCAGATGGATATCAAGACGACAGGGATTACCTATGATATCATGCGCCAGGCATTTGAGGAGGCCCGCAAAGCGCGGCTCTTTATTCTGGAGCGCATGCATGAGGTGCTCCCGTCACCGCGTTCGGAACTCTCACCCCATACCCCACGTATCTTCAGTTTGCAAATCCCGGTCGAGAAGATTGGCACGCTGATTGGTCCGGGCGGAAAGACCATTCGCAGCATTATTGAAGAGACCGGCGCCTCGATTGATGTCGAGAGCGATGGCCGTGTCTTTATCACCACCGCCGATGGTGATTCAGCCAATATGGCGGTTGCGCGTATCGAGGGCTTGACGCGGGAAGCCAAGATCGGCGATGTCTTTCTTGGGACGGTTGTGCGCATTATGCCCTATGGTGCGTTTGTCAATATTCTGCCCGGCAAAGATGGCATGGTGCATATCAGCGAATTAGCCGAGAGCCGTGTCAACAGCGTTGAGGATATTGTGCAGATTGGCGATGAGA
Organism: Chloroflexaceae bacterium; assembly: GCA_012034075.1. GTDB lineage: Bacteria > Chloroflexota > Chloroflexia > Chloroflexales > Chloroflexaceae > JAAURD01. The sequence continues at coordinate 36,022 of JAAURD010000001.1, forward strand.
TTAACGTGATGGTTATGGATATTGACGACTCTGGAAAAATTAGCCTGAGCCGGCGGGCGGTGCTGACAGGTGAAACCCCACCTGAACCGGGTGATGGTTCGCGGTCACGCGGGAATGGACAGCGCGGCGATGATCGCAATAAGGGGCGCAACCGGCCACGCCGTAAGTAGTTCGCAAACACGTATTGGTCTCATGCTGGATACAACATCCAGACACCTCAGAAGCCCGCTGAAGCGGGCTATTGTATTGTTTATCAATACGCTTATCCCTCTGGTGCTTGCAACAGCAAATCCATCTGGTTGCGAATACCCGTTTCGTCCCAGATCAGGTCCGAACCGATTTCGGTGACCCACACGTGGTCGGGGTTAAGCGCTAGTTGCCCAATCTGGTGGGGGTTCAGTCCGCTTGCCAGCAACAGCCCACCAAGCAACACATCCGGGCGGTTGATCGGCATTGTCGTAATGATTGGCACTTGATCGCTGCTGGCCGATTGCATCTGATCTAGCAGCGCTGAAAAGAGTGCGGTACGCTCGAACCAGTTGCGTTGCTGCATGTTGGCGACCATGGCTCGCAGCACCTGTTGCTGGCGAGCCGAACGGCTAAAATCACTATCGGCATGGCGGGTGCGAGCATAGATTAACGCGGTGGCACCATCCATATGCTGAAGTCCGGGCTGAAACTCAACTCGCATCGTCTGTAAATCAGGCGTCGGGTAGGCTTCATCAATGAGCGCGTAGGGAACATCAATCCAGACACCGCCCATGGCATCGATCAGCCCGGCAAAGCCATCGAAGTTGACCTGCACTGTATAATCGACGCGCATGCCACGCTCATGCAGCAAGAGAAGCTGTTCGACAGCGGCAGCGGCCTGAGCCATACCGCCCTGTTGCGGGGTTGTGTGGGTGCCATAGAGTGCTTCGGCATTGGCATAACCGTAGCCATAGGCCGCATTGATTTTGGTGCTGCCGAGGTCGGGCAGATTGACCAGCGAGTCCCGTGGTATCGACAGCAGGTTGATCCAGCGGCCGGCCGGGTCAATCCGCGCCAGCATCAGTGAGTCACTGCGAACGCCCTCTTCGGGGTGGTCGGGCCGTTCATCAACACCCATCACCAGTACATTGACTGCACTAGGCAGCATCAAGCCGAGCGGCGGGTTGGTGCGTGCATCGGCTTGAACCATGGCTTGGGCCAGGGCATGCACCTGCCAGTAGCCAACCACCAGCGCTATCAGCATTAGGACCAGACCGATTTTCCAGGTACGGCTCCAGGCTCGCCGCAGGCGTTGTTTGAAGGTGCGGGGGGTATCCTGTGGGCTTGTACTGGTTTCTGGCACTGGTGTTGCTGGTCGAACTGGTTTGCGCGATGCCGCCGTTCGGGCGGGACGGCGCGACGTTACCGGTTTGAGTGGTGGTAGGTCCGTGCGCTTTGTGGTGGGCTGTGGTTTCCGTGGTTGAGACATAGACTCCTCAATGCTGTATGATGATGCCTTTCTTGTATTATACGCCGGTCGTCGTACTTGACAAGATGACCGAACACTGAGATCGCCATGATATGCGGGTGATACCAAATTGGGTTAATCAATATGAAAAATAGGTGCGGCTTGCAGCCTGTTTTGGAGGGTGCAGCGCGCTGCGACCCTCCAAAACAGGCGCTCCTCGTTCTATGAAAGTGCATACCAGTGATCACCCGAATTTGGTATGAGATACGCAAAACAACGTTACTTTTTGTATGGTATCATACGAGAGAGCAAACGCATGATCGCCTGGTTATGATACCACTGCTAACACGGGAAAGGATGCCACTGGATGCCCTCGGCGACAACGCACGACCGTATTGCCCTGATTGCGGCTGCTGCTCTGACGGTTCCGACGTATGTGATACTGCACAGCGGGTTTCAGCAAGACCCAACCACGGCCTATCAAGGGACGCTGCTGGTGATCGGATCGCATCTGGTCGGCTCATGGTGGCTCTCGCCTGATCTGGATATTGATGGCAGCATTGATGATCGCTGGGGTCCGCTCAGGCCGATCTGGCTGCCCTATATGAAGTTGGTGCCACACCGCCATTTTGTCTCCCATTCTGGTATTTCTGGTCTGTTTCGGTTGATCTATCTGCTGTTGATGATTGCTGGGCTGCTCTTTCTGATTAGCATGGCTGGTATGCTAGTAGGGGCACGCTTAAGCTATCATACCATGTTTTTTGATTGGCTCTGGGATGCCTTTCAGAACCAGTCGAGCCCACTCATCCTTTTGATGGTGGGGGTCGTCATCAGTGATATCATTCATGTGGCAGCGGATTTGATTGATACGCGGCGCAAGCGCATGTTTCGGGGGGGCCGCCGGCGGTAAATGCATGATGCCAGCGCAAGTGGGAATGATAGTGGCTGGGGAACAGGGAGTCGAACCCCAACTACCTGATCCAGAGTCAGGCGTTCTACCATTAAACTATTCCCCAGCGAGGTATGGTGCCGAAGGTGGGATTTGAACCCACACGAGATTGCTCTCACTACGCCCTGAACGTAGCGCGTCTGCCAGTTCCGCCACTTCGGCTGAATAAAGAAAGACGGGCATCCCTACCCGTTGATGCATGGTATGATACTACACATGCAATGATTTGTCAATCATTCGGGCAAGATTGCCATTGGCATTCAGGATCCTGGTATAATGGGGCAGGCGTAACCCTATGGAGAATATTGCATGGCAAAATCAGAAACAACACCATCAGATACAAGTTCGGATCTTCCCCGTCCCAAAACCAAAAGCAAAATACCTGGTTGGTTACCACTGGTCATCATCCTGCTGATTGTGCAATTGCGATTGGCGTTGGTTTTATTCTCAGCTCTGGTGATCAGGGATCGGACGACGATCAAGCACCTGCCGCCGATACACCCACTGATCCCACGGCTGATTCAGCGGATGAAACTGCGCCGGCGGTTGCTGATGCGACTGAGACCAGCGACCAACCTACGGAGACCGCAACCAGCGGTAGCGATGACACTGCCACGCCAACCGCCGACGATGCTGCTGACGATGCTACACAGACAGCACCACCGATCACGGCAACACCGCCACCGGCGCCACCAGCCTCAGATGAGGTATCGCCGCCACCGGCTGATACCGGGTTTGTCGAGGATTTTAGCAGTAATGAGCGAAACTGGTCGGTGGGCGCACTTGAAACGGGCGAAACGACAACCATTGAAGATGGCGTCTTTAAGGTTCGCTGGAGTGGCACCGGCGCATCCTACGAGGTGTATAGTGGACAGACCTACACCGATTTTGCGGCCGAACTGGATTGTGCTTTGATCGAAGGCGGTGATAACGTCAGCTGCGGCATTGTGTTTGCCGAGGAGACAGGGGTCGGCTTGTATGAGTTTGAGGTATTGAATACGCTCTACCGACTGAATCGCCAGGAAGGTGGTAATACGCCGATCACGCTGGTGAGCGGTGATCCTGGTGGCATGATGCAGGTCGGTCAAACCAACCAGCTGCGCGTTGTGCGGCGCAACAATGAGATTCAGCTGTATCTCAATGATCAACTGTTAACGACGATGACCGATACCATGTTTGTTACTGGTCGGGTGGGTATTTCAACTAACTCGTATAGCGAAACTGGGGCTGAAATCTGGCTGGATAACTTGCGTATCGAGGTGCTGCCCTGATACACGATGGCTGGTTTCCATCCTAGCAAAGCGCACCCCGTGATCACCTGCATTTGGTATGCGCCGGAAACCGGACGCAATGGGGATGGGTCAAACGAACTGACCCATCCCCATTGGAGATGACTGGTGGTAACAGCCAGTCAGCAGGAAGCGTCTATTCTCCCGTGTTGGTAAAGGTTATTGCCGCAATGTTATTGTCCGGGCGAATATCGCGGCTGGTTGTGGTCACTGAGGCAAACAGGGTTGCATCATCAGCGGATGGTTCACTTACCACTTCGGTGGTAATTTGTACCACAACGACATCGCCGAGAGCCATCGGAAATTGTCGTGGGATAGTGACCGAAACTGTTTGATCATAGATCGCCAGATGGCCCCAGCTGGTTTTGGTCAACGCATTGTACACATCATCATACTGCACGATGCGCAAAAATGAAGGGATTTGATGCAGAACGGCGACTTCATTGGCCGGGGCACCGCCGTCGACATAGCTGATGGTTGCAAAAATAACGAATTGATCACCAACTTGCACCGTATCGGCACTGGTTTCCAAGGTGACTACCAGATCGACATAGCCTGGCTGTGATGACTCTATGCGTCGTTTTGCGGGTTCTTCGGGTTCTTCGGGTTCTTCGGGTTCTTCGGGTTCTTCGGGTTCTTCGGGTTCTTCGGGTTCTTCGGGCTCTTCGGGCTCTTCCGGATCATCGGGAGGTTCAGCTGGTGGTCGTGGTGGTAATTCGCCGTTATCCTGAAAGACAGATGGATGGACAGGATGACTTGGCTGCATGGGCGCTGCCTGGGTTGTATCGGCAAAACCCAGACAACCAAGCATGGTCAGGGCCAGCACCACTATGGCGGTACTCAACCCCTGGACATACCGAACAAGTATTCTCATTATACACTCTCCTTTGAAACTGAAATAGGCAGAAGCCTTTGATGCATGTGCAACCACAATATGATCTATTGTAACACACATTGTCATTGATCTGTCATGATAAAATCGGCAAATTCTAGGTATCAGCAAAGAAGAGCGGTATTTAGCATCGGTCTAATGCGCCATACTATGGCATCAACAGCGATCATACATACTGCAAAGTAATAACGACACTGGTACATACGATACACATTGCTCATGGAGATACAAAAGGGTGCTCTCTCATGAGTATACGACAGATTGTCGTTATGTATTGGCTTGGTTGTGCTCAAGCTCGGCCAGGCGTGTTTCGAGCATGGCGATGCGTAACTCCAGGTTGCGTTGTTGCGGGGAGGCTGGTGCAATTTTGTGTTGCTGTGCGTGGTTGAGCTGCTGTCGTAGTTGATCAATCTGGATGTCTTCTTCCAATCGGGCGAGACGTTGCTCGATTGACTCGGTTGCTTCATGGTATGTTTCGGCGGTTTTTGCTTCATCGGCCTGCAGGGCTTTTTGGAGCTGCAACAGGCCATCGCGCCAGCCCTGGTAATACATCTGTCTGGCACGTTCGGCGGTGACACTGCCATATGGCGTTGTATGCGCCGCTGATGCCGAGCGTGCCTGTGCGTCGAGATGTTGTTGTATGGTGTCTAATGCGTGTTGTATTTGCTGGTTTGGTGTGGTGTTCATTGTTTCATTCGTTATCTAAATGATATAGCCGCGCTTACGCGCAATCTCTTCTTTGTGCTTGCGAAAGAGGATGTCGCGCTCGGTTCCTTTAATTTCGCGACTATACGTTGCTAGTACCTTTTCAACTTCGTCGTCGATTTCTTCTTCACGTTTCAAATCTTCAATGATAAAGTCATACAGCTGTTTCACGCGGGCGGCTCGCCCTTGCTGCGGTTTGACTCCGCGTGACTCTTTATAGCTGACCAGCTCACGTTGTACCAGTTCATCGTGCAAACGTTCGGTGATACGGCGTACTTTATCTTCAGATAATCGCATGCGAGAGCTTCCTTTCGAGCATAGATCACGATCTTCTCAGATGATTCTACCATAAACTCAAGCCGAACGATGGTCTGGTTCAACCGAATGGGTCGTTTGACGGACTACGCGCCGCACCACATAGAGTGGGCGTTGTTTCACCTCTTCAAAAATACGCCCGACATATTCGCCCATTACACCGAGCGTGATGAGTTGAATACCCGAGAGAAAGAAGATCGCCACTGTGAGCGTGGCAAAACCGGGCGGGCTCAGGCCAACGGTTAATTTCTTAATGGTGTAGAAAATCGCAATAAAAATGGAGAGGAGCGAAATCGCTAGCCCCACCATCATGATGAACTTGAGCGGCATATAACTAAAGGAGATGATGCCATCCAGCGCAAGGCGTATCAGGCGGGTCAGCGTATATTTGGGTTGACCGGCATGGCGAGCATGCCGCTCATAGGCCAGACCGGTTTGGCGTAAGCCAACCCAGCTGCGTATACCACGCACAAAGCGGTTGCGTTCGGGCATGGCGGTGAGCATATCAACGACACGTCGATCCATAATGCAGAAGTCACCTGAGTCGAGGGGGATCTCAATATGGGCTGCACGCTGCAACAGACGGTAGAAGAGTTTGTAGGACATTTGTTTGAGCCAGCCCTCTTTGCGCTGTGTGCGAATAGCATAGACAACATCGTAGCCTTCTTGCCAGCGGTGAATAAACTGGGGCAGCGCTTCAGGCGGATCTTGCAAATCGGAGTCCATGACAATCACGCCACGGCCACGGCTTTGTGCCAGGCCAGCACTGATGGCAATCTGGTGACCAAAGTTGCGTGCTAGTTCTACGGCAACCACACGCTGATCCTGTGCCGAAAGGGCTTCGAGTTGCGCCAGGCTGCTATCATGGCTGCCGTCATCGACAAAAACCAGCTCGTATTGCAAACCGGTTGCATCGAGCACGGTGGTCAGGCGCTGGTACAATTCGGGCAGATTCTCTTCCTCGTTATACACTGGTAATACCACTGAGATATCGGGTGGCAGCGGTGATAGGAGCATCTCTTCGAGTGGTTGATGTAATCCGGCCACTGTGGCACCGTTGGTATGGCTGAGCACATGGGCCAGTGATTGGCAGAAGTGGAGTGCTGCCAGAGGGTCGCTGGTGGGAATGGCAGCAAGAGGCCCAGGACAAGCCGTATGAACTGACTCAACACCATTCAGTGTATCAGCGGTATGGTTGGGTTGGATTGCAGGTGGCAGCGAACCGGACACAGATGACATTCCTCTTTATGCAATACACTGGCTCTGGACGCGGAACTGCTCCTTGCCCAGAATCCGGCTTATTCCCTTCAGTTTTATTATAGAAGAACAATGGGGCGCTGTCCATAGCAATTCTGATGACTATGGCATTCTTGCGTATTCAGACGTTTCTCGTTTCATAGGTTTGGATATTTGTTGTGTGTGTTCGTTTTCACGCCACATTGTGCTATAATAGACAACGGATAGGCAAGCAGCGGCAAGATGCCCGGGACTGCTTGCCCAAAACATACAACGAAACCGTTTGAACCGGTGATACTGAACACCCTATGCTAACATCGCAAACCAAAAGCGTAAGATCCGGTGTTTATGTGTAAGAGAGGTTGTCAATGTCGGTGAACCTGTGGCACGATCTGGAAGTTGGGCCAGACGCTCCCAATATTATCAATGTGATTGTTGAGATTCCCAAAGGATCACGCAATAAATACGAATACCACAAAACCTCGGGGGCTTTTAAGCTTGACCGTGTGCTTTACTCACCCGTGCATTATCCTGGTGATTATGGCTTTGTTCCGCAAACCTACTATACCGATGGTGACCCGCTAGACGTGCTGGTGATGACAAATCTGCCTACGTTTACTGGCTGTATTGTTGAGGCGCGTCCAATTGGTCTCTTTCGGATGCTGGACAAAGGTGATGCCGACGATAAGGTACTGGCTGTGTTGCACTACGATCCCTTCTTCCAGGAATATAGTGATTACCAGGACCTGCCACAACATTACCTGCGCGAAGTTGAACACTTTTTTACGGTATATAAAGATCTGGAAGGCACACGGGTAGAGCCGGTGGGCTGGGAAAATGCAGCCTATGCGAAAGAACGTATCTATTTTGCGATAGATCATTACTGGGATATGCGAGCTGGTCGCCTGAATCGTCCGGTGCCAAGTCCGGCTGCGATACTCCAGCCGCAAAATCAGGCACAGCCGCAACCACAAACGTATGAACACGAATAAGAGGGGCATGTTGTGCGCATACCATAAGAGAATCGCGTGCAGTATGATCATGTAGGTATGACAACACATCATCTTCGTTCAGATGCACGGACACAACGCACGGTCTATTCGGCCGGCGGGGTCCTTTATCGTTCGCATGAAAACCATGTTGAAGTGGTCTTGATCGCCACCGATAAAGGATCACGCTGGGGCTTACCCAAAGGGCATGTGCATCGTGGCGAAACCGCCGAAAACGCAGCGACGCGTGAGGTTGCCGAAGAGACGGGCCTGACATCACAGGTGGTGGGGCATCTGGCAACAACAGAGTACTGGTTTCGGTCTGGTCCAGCCCGTATCCATAAATACGTTGACTTCTTTTTACTGCGTCATATCGGAGGGAGACTGGTGCCTCAAGAAACAGAGGTAGACGATGCTCGCTGGTTTGAACTGGTCGAAGCTGTAGAGCTGGCCTTTTTTGAACGCGAACGAGCAGTCCTCGAACAGGTTCATACCCTCTGGCGGAGCAATAAACTGGTGTAGCTGGCTATGTCACAGCTTGTCCCAGGGATGACTCTCCCCCATGGTCGGTGTCCATGTGGCACCGTCAGTAGATTCTGCTGTCGATCTTCCTCTGATTCAGCGTACTGTTGCGCTGGTGCTTAAGTACGAATGCGTGGGTGAGCCAATTGAAGTGGGTGTATTTGTTGCTGATGATACCGCTTTGCAACAGTATAACCGGCTCTATCGAGGAATAGATGCTCCGACCGATGTTCTCTCATTTGTGAATGATACCGATGAAACGCCGTTTCAATCGCTCTCTCGCTATCGCTATCTTGGTGACCTGGCTCTTTCGTATGAACGGGTACAGGCTCAGGCAACACAGTATGGTCATGCCGTAGAACGTGAACTGGCGTATCTGGTGACCCATGGCATGTTGCACCTGCTCGGCTATGATCATGAGCGAGACGAGGCTGAAGCGAACCTGATGCGCTCGCATGAAGAAGCTATTATGCATTTGTTGGGATTATCACGCTTGGCATCCGATAGCGATTCATTTGCATTATCGCCCTGACATGGGTTTGTTGTGTGTCTTACAATGTGTCTGAACACCATATTCAACGTATCATGAGCGATATACTATAGCGTTGGAGAGGAGCCGTGAACATGATCCGTTTTGGTATTTGTCCGTGTGTGCAAAGCCCACCCGATGGGCAACATCTGCAACAGCGCTGGCAAGAGGCCCTGGCTGAGGCCCAGGTAGCAGATGAAGCAGGTTTTGACCTGTGTGTCTTGACCGAGCACCATCAGCAATCTGATGGCTACTTCCCCAACCCCTTGCTGGCAGCGGCAGCAGTAGCAGCAGTTACGCGCCGTATCTATGTTGGTTGTGCGGTATCTATCTTGACTGTTCACCATCCGGTGCAGGTGGCCGAAGATGCCTTTCAGCTTGATGTGATGTCTGGTGGACGCCTCTTTCTGGGGTTGGGATCAGGCTATTCGGCGGATGACTATGCCTGCTATCAGGTGAATATGAACCACCGTCCCTCGCTCTTTGAAGAGGCATTGCAGATCCTCCATCAGGCACGTACTGGTGCTGCTATCGACTTCCGGGGCAAACGCTATACCACAGGTGCGGTGAACGTCTATCCGCGACCGGTGCAGCAGCCCCTGCCGCTGTATGTTGGCGCCTGGTCTGTCCCTGGTCTTGAACGCACCGCCCGCCTGGCAGATGGTTGGATTACTGATGTTGTCAATACACGACCGACTCTGAAAGGACTGGCCCAAATCTATCGCGAAGCGTGTGCCACCGAGGGCAAAAAGCCAGAGGTTCTGGTGATGCGCGAAGGGTTTTGTGCTGCAACACGTGAAGCAGCGCAACAACGGTATGAAGCAGCGATTGTCAGTTCACATCGGCTCTACTATCAATTTGGTGCGTACAACCGTGAGCTTGAACCATGGATGGCAGCTGTTCCCTCGGCCGACCAGTTGACGCTTGAGCATATTCAAGCTGATCGTTTTATTCTGGGTGACCCACAGGAATGTATTGCCGAGATTGAGCGCTATATTGCAGAATTGGGTGCGACAACGTTTATTTTACGCATGCGTCACCCTGATGGCCCATCGCATGCCGAGACTCTGGAGTCCATCCGGATTTTTGCGGAACAGGTGATACCGTATTTTCGTGAGCGCTATGGTTCTGCGTAGGAAAGGCGGGGTAGAAGGCTGGAACCGGGAACGGGACTTGAACCCGTGACCTCCTGATCCACAATCAGGCGCTCTGACCAACTGAGCTATCCCGGCCGAAAGCCGCAACTATTCTGGTTATTATACCCTACATCGCGGAGAGAATCAAGTACGGCATGAGCATACGATGCTACAGGCACAGTATGCTGCGCCTGTAGCAAATTGGTGCAGGTGACGAAGCAATGCTTTACCCAAAACGTCCGCTGATATAGTCTTCGGTGCGTTTGTCTTTGGGGTTGGAAAAGACTTCTTCGGTTGGGCCATATTCAATCAGCATGCCGGCGCGGTCATCATCCATTAAGAAGAACGCGGTGTTATCGGATGCACGCTGGGCCTGTTGCATATTATGGGTTACAATCACAATAGTGTATTGGCGCCGCAGTTCAAACATCAACTCTTCAATCTTGAGCGTAGAGATTGGGTCAAGTGCCGAACAAGGTTCGTCCATCAGAATAATTTCGGGCGACACGGCGAGGGCACGCGCAATACAGAGGCGTTGTTGTTGCCCACCGGAAAGCGACAAACCGCTCTGTTTCAGTTTATCTTTGACGTCATCCCAGAGGGCGGCCGCACGCAGGCTCTTTTCGACTAGTTCATCCATTTCGGATTTCGAGCCGCGCCAGCCGTTGATTTTGGGGCCATACATAATATTGTCGTAAATCGATTTGGGGAAGGGGTTGGGCTTTTGAAAGACCATACCAATTCGCCGACGTACTTCCACAGCATCTACATCGGGGTCATAAATGTTTTTACCACGGAAGAGGATCGTCCCTTCAAAGCGAGCAACTGGAACCAGGTCATTCATCCGATTAAAGGCCCGCAGAACCGTGCTTTTCCCGCACCCAGATGGGCCAATCAAGGAGGTGATTTTCTGTGCCTCAACATTCAGGGTAATCTCTTTAACGGCACGAAACGAGCCGTAGTAGATATGCATATTCTGCCCTTCCAGGGCATAAGCATTGCCATTTTGGGATGATGTTGCCATTATCTGCTCCTTTGTGCGCGATTACGAATATACACAGCGATAGAATTGAGTAATAAGAGGATGATCAGCAGGACGATGATGGCTGCTGCTGCAATGTTCCGAAACTGATCTTGAGGCCGTGATGTCCAGTTATAGATCAGAATGGGAATAACCGTAAATTTTGAAAACGGTCCTTCCGGGTTCGTGAAGATCAAGGTCGAAGCCCCGACTACAATCAGTGGAGCGGTTTCACCGAGCGCACGGGACATCCCCAAAATCGTCCCCGTGAGAATGCCTGGAATGGCGTTGGGTAAGACATGGTGCCAGACCGTTTGCCATTTGGTGGCACCAAGGCCATAGCTGGCCTGCCGAATAGAACGAGGAACGCTACGAATGGCTTCACGTGCATTGATGATAATCAATGGGAGAATGAGTAGCCCAAGGGTTAACCGGCCGAGATAATGGTACGGCCATTGGCAGTGGTCGGGTCATTCACGCCAAACGCGACACCGCTGGTGATAGGTGCAAGGGCGATCACAAAAATCGACAAGCCGAGAATACCATAGATAATCGATGGCACACCGGCGAGGTTGTTAATGTTCGTTTCGATAATCGTGTTGATCCGTTGAAGCATAGGGTTTTTGGTATCGGCAGAATATTCTTCCAGGTAAATCGATGCACCAATACCGACCGGTACTGCAAAAATCATCGTGATGAAGATCACCCAGAGTGACCCCATAATCGCGGTACTAATCCCCGCTTGCGACGGAATAGCAGACATCGGTGATGTCACGAAGTCCCATGAGATCCAGGAGTGCCATTCAATGATGGCTCTGGGATACTTTTCGGCAATCTGGGCTTGAATGGCAGCACTGTTGAAGACTGAATCAAAGAATTTCCAACTGGCGACGATTTCCTGGCCGATAACCTCTGTCTCAACGATCTCCACCAGCTCTGCCTGGTCACGTGCCGTAAAAGGTTCTTCGCGATCAAGTCGGCGCAATGAACCGGAAGTCTGCATGTTCCTTTCGAGAATGGCAACCAATTCTTCCTCAGATAAAGTCTCAATCGGTTGGTCTGATATGGTCGCTGGATCAACCTTGTTTTGAATCGCGATCAGGCCAAAGGAGCCATTCAGAATGTCAACAATCAAAACGACAAGGATCACCAGGGCAACGATCAACGATGTGAGAAAGACATTTCGCCAGATGTTGCCCTGAGTCTGACGATTATTGATGTTTTTCTGGAGGTCGTCCCCATCAGGAAGATAACCGCTTGATTGTTGCATGTTTATACTCATTCATACACCTCCCGGAAGCGACGAACCACATAGCCACTCACGATATTGAGGCCAAGGGTAATCGCAAAGAGCACCAGTGCAATGGCAAAGATGCTGAGATAATCAATCGAATGGTAACTCAAGTCACCACCGCTGATGCGAGCAATATGGCCGGTCATGGTCTCGGCTGCTTCAAATGGGTTAAAGGTAAAACTGGGACCTGCTCCAGCAGCAATTGCTACGACCATCGTCTCGCCAACAGCTCGGGAGATACCGACAATAAACGCTGCCAGTACACCGGAGAGCGCAGCAGGTACCACAATTTTGGTGGCGGTTTCAAATTTGGTTGATCCAAGCCCATAGGCGGCCTGGCGCAGGCTTGAGGGGACTGAACTTAACGCATCCTCGCTCATTGAGGCAATGAGTGGCACAATAAGGATACCAACTACAATCCCAGCTGCGGCAACATTGTAAATCTGGACGACATCTGGACCGAATATATTCCGCAGCATCGGGGTGACAAAGCCGATAGCAAAGTAACCGTAAACCACGGTCGGAATACCAGCAAGCACCTCCAGGACTGGTTTCAGAGTTTTGCGTGCCTGGGGCGAAGCATATTCACTTAAAAAGATCGCTGCACCCAGACCGAGTGGTAGCGAGACCAACATCGCAATGGTGGCGACCATCATGGTCGCATTAATGAGTGGTAAAATACCAAACTCACCAATTTGTGGCTGCCAACGTGTCTTGGTAACGAATTCAATCAGGGTGACATCCGGGTGGGTAAAGAAGGCGAGCGACTCGGTCAAAAGCACATAGACAATACCCACTGTGGTGAGAACGGATACCACACCACAGACAAATAGCAGCATTTCGATAACATTTTCAAGTGGACTTTTACGACGGCTCAAATTGAAGGGGACAGCAACGGCTGCTCCCCTGGTGCGATCCTGAGTGGTGCTTACATCTTGCATTGGTATCTCGCTTTCTCCTCTTTTTTATTGTAAAAGACACTATAATGGAGAGTATTTTTTCTGGACCCTCTCCATTATAGCGCAAGTTAGCAGGACTAGTTCATGCCCATGGCTTCCATCCATTTCATGCGCGACTCATTCAATGCTTCGTCGCTGGCAGGGAAGTAACCCACTTCATCAATCACCGAGTTGACATTGGTGAGTACGTAGTTCAGGTAATCCGCTACCTGTGGTTTGTCAGTCATAATCGTCGCATCGGAGTACATAAACAACGGACGGGCCAGTGGGTATTCACCAGCATCCACCGCTTCGGCGTTTGGTTCAACGCCTTCAATGGCAACCGCACGCATCAGGTCCTGGTTTTCGGCGTAGTAGGCAAAGCCAAAGAAGCCGATAGCGTAGGGGCTGGATTCGACCCCCTGCACCAGTACGTTGTCATCTTCGCTCTGCTGCAGGTTGCTGGCGTTCAGGATCGGTGCCGGGTCTTCTTCAAAGATCTCCTCGACGAAATAGTCAAACGTGCCACTGTCGGTACCAGGCACAAAACGCTGGATTGGCTCAGCAGGCCATTCGGCATTGACATCGGCCCAGGTTTCGGCTTCCGAGAAGATCATCATCAGTTCGTCCATCGTGACATCTTCGAGGAAGTCGTTTTCGGTGCTGACGACGACGGCCAGAGCATCGGTGCCGATACGGTACTCAATCGGGTCGCGACCATTGTCCTGGCAAGTACTGATCTCTTCTGGGCGAATGGCACGGCTGGCATTGGCAACATCGGTCTCAGCTGTCACACAGAAGCGCTCGAAGCCGGCGCCACTGCCAATGCTATCGATGGTGATCTGACCGGCGTAGCCCTCATCACGGAACTCGGTGGCGATGCGCTCTGCCAACGGGAAGACGGTGGAACTGCCGGCTGAGATGATGTCGCCTTCGACCGCAGCCGGATCGACTGGCGGAAGTTCGCTCATCCCAGGTTCGGTAGGCTCTTCCTCTGCGGGTGTAGGCTCTGCTTCGGGTTCAGTGGTTTCTTCCGCTTCGGGTTCAGTGGTTTCTTCCGCTTCGGGTTCAGTGGTTTCTTCCGCTTCGGGTTCAGTGGTTTCTGCTTCAGCGGCTTCAGTCGCTGTTGGTTCAGTGTCAGCTGCGGGTGTTGAAGGAGTACCTCCTCCACCAGCACAAGCAACCAGGATAGGCACGAGGAGTACCAACATGAGCAGCAATGCTGCTGGACGTTTGAGACTCAGTAACATACAACTTTGCTCCTTAAATCTGTTCAACGTTTACAAACCATCAACACATGGTATCGTGATTCTTCATCTCCACCTATCAAAGCTGATACATGGTCATTCCGAATCGTATTTGCTTTTCATGCTCCAGATGCATATGGTCTTTGCCATTGATGCATCCCCGCTCATCAACGGTCATTCAACATTGAATTCAGCGTTGTGCCTGTCGAGTTGATCTCTCTGAATCGTGGTTTGCCGCGTCAACTCGCTAGATGTGATGCTGCAAAAGCAACGATCATCAACCGTTTGCTCTGGTGCTTCATATGGCAACAGCGGCATGAAACAGCACCTGTAGGGGGCACAGAGGTATGGCCGGGAAACAGGTCGTTCTGCTGGTTGTTTTTTGCATCGGATCAGCTCCCCGTTTTGATACCACCGGATAGGTCAACCTAGGGTACGGTTATGATCGCTTACAGAAAAGGCCAAAACCAGGTTTTATCCGCAACCCTTATCACTTCTCCAAACCAACAGGTATGTTCCACTCGGTTATTCCCATGGCAAATATCCCGACATGCAATCCGGGCATGGCGCAAACAGCATAACTATAACGGCAAAGTATTAAAGAAATGGTCTATTCATGTTAAGATTTTGTTAAGAAACGGGACGGAACAAAAAATGATTGTTATGCTCAGGAAGAGTATCATTTGTCAAAATTGGTCATTGCTGGTAGCATACTACTGGTTCGACTTATTGAATGCAAAAGTGGAAGAAACAAGAGCTATGCGACACGCATCATTCCCAGTTTTATCACGAACGCTGCTGTTTGTCACAACCGTCATCCTATCGTTTCTGCTGATTCTGTTGATGTCCTGGTGTCTTCCCGTTGAGGTTTTTTCTGCACAAAGAGATCCTGCTCCCCATGCTCCTGTCCCGAAAGCGAGAATGGAGTATCATACGGATCATGTGTGGGTAGGGGCAGCCTCGAGAGACACACCGGGATCATTGTTCAATTGTGTGAATTGTCATACCACCCATGATGTTATGATGCCCCATGAGATCAATCCCCGCTGCAATACGTGCCACAGTGGTTCTCCGGTGCGGTCACGTTGCCCCAGTTGTCACAGTGTGCATGGTGTGGATATTCCCCATGAGACCTATGCACGGTGTGATGAATGCCATGCTGGTGGGCTGCCGGGCTTTATCGATGTTCCATCGAATGTTGTGCGGTATACCGGCTTTTTGTTTCACCAGTCCGATTTTTTCCTGATCGATGCAGATGAGTAATGCTGGATGAAAAGAGTCCTGTGGATAGCATAAGGAGAAAAACATGATGAGCAAGCACGCCCATACCTGAGTATGCAAGCTAGGATATTGTTCTCCGATATGACGTCAAAGGCCGTATTTATGCAGCCAAGTGTGGGCAAGATTTGGGCCTGGTCTTTGACCCAGATCGTCATCCCTGGATTGAGCCGAATCAGTCCAGGGCAGCTGGCATTGCTCTGGTGATACAACATTGTTCGACAGGAGCATTCCAGTATGTGCGCAAAGATGGTACATCGCTCGAAGTGGGAACGGCGGAGCCAACGGTTGTAATTGTTGCCAATGGTCCTTTCTCTGTGCAAGGCAAGAGCCAACAACATCGTTCGTTGCAATACTATCCTCTGTTTATCACTTTTTTCTCCTCTTAATCTCCACTTTATGCCCTCCAATTATGAAGTATGATACTGGTACAGTTTTGTTTTTCATTACTCAATAATGCAGTTAATAGGTACTCTTGGATGAATGATGAAGATATGTCTCTTTTGCTGTCTCTCTCTCTGCAATGCGCCAGAAAATCATCGATCTGACCTCTGTTCTTGTCTGCCTGACCCAACGAATGCTGTACATGTTGCACGATCCTGTGTGGTATGTGCTACCCGCAGGAGTGTATGCGATACGTTGCCAGACTTTCTGTAGACTATAATCGTAGGCGTTTTTTGCTTGTTCCTAAAGCAGAGAACGGATGAGGGGATAATGAGCCAGATGCAACAGTATACAAACCTGCAATTGTCTGGATCGATACCGCACCAATCTGATCCTGATAGAACTGGACGGAGGAACAACCATCAATCGAGACCATATCTATTGCCCATGGCGAAGTCGATAGCTGATGAAACAGCAATGGGAGCAGATGGCATCCTTGGGGCATTGTTAGATGAACTGGAACAAGACGTCGCTGCTGATGGGGTAGCAATGAGCATTACCAGTGCCCTTGATGGCACCACACTGCTTGAGATGAATCGTGGTCACGGGATTCCATTAGAACATGATCCACGAACTCAGAGACAGCATTTCAATCCTGGAGAAGGATTACATTCTTGTCTATGTACACAAGAAGGAACATATCAATCATATAGGTCATGCGATAGTTGCTTTTTGCAGCAATTGCCGGTTATACTCTCTATCCCCCTTCTAGCACATAATTACTATCTGGGTGTTCTCTGGGTAGGTCGTCACACTGAGTTCACCAGACCAGAGATAGAACGGATAGAAACCATGGTCGCACGCCTTGCGGGCACACTCTATACTATGCAGTGGATGAATAGCGAGATGCAGGACACCTGTGATCGAATGCTCGATACGTGGAGCCAGCTGTTGGCATTGCATCCCCAGGAATCAATAGAACATATATATGGGGTTGCCCAGACAACGCTAGCGCTAGCTCGCTTTCTGCGCTTGAACGAAAACGTATTGGTACATGTCTGGCGAGGGGCGCTGCTACACGATATTGGGAAAATAGGGATTCCCAAACGTCTTTTACAAAAGCCTGGGCCATTGGATGCAACCGAATGGCGCATGATGCGTCAGCATCCACTGTATGCATATGAATTACTCTGGCCAACGCCATTCTTGCGACCAGCCCTGGATATCCCCCTGTATCACCACGAAAAGTGGGATGGCACAGGGTATCCTTATCAACTAAAGGGTGAAGATATTCCACTGGCAGCTCGCCTGTTTGCTATTGTTGATGTCTGGTATAGTCTGAGCGAGGAGCGTCTGTACCGTTCACGCTGGAATGAACAGCACATTCGAGACTATATTCAACTGCAATCGGGTCGGCATTTTGACCCGACTCTGGTAGCGGCGTTTTTCGCATGGCGCTTCGGTACAGCATGGACGGAAACACTTTCGTATTAGTGCTGTTGATGCGATAACAGGAACAGGAGTATGGCGATATGACATGATTGTGATAGAATGAAAGTATTGAAGCGAAAGGGAGCAATATGGTTTTAAAAGGGACACTGGATGAGATAGGACTGTTTGATCTTCTGGAGATGTGCGCATTAAGTCGATGTTCTGGCAGCATTCGCCTGGTAAAAACACATTACTATGGGATGATCTATCTCAGCGATGGCTATCCGGTCGATGCTCTGGTGGTGAAATACCAGGATCGGATCATTGATACCGTAGGCAAAGCGGCGATAGAGGCATTGTCCAACTGGCAGAATGCCATTTTTATTGTTCTGGATACCCCAGATGCTTCCGATGATACCATACCCGATGCTCATAATGTTGGCTGGCAACTAGAACAATCGGGTGATTGCCTGATTGATTTTTCGGGGTTTGGGTTTACCTCCGACTCTTGATAGGGCGAGCAGACGTTGAAGCAGATACATCAGGATATGGGCCAACCACAACATCTCTATATTCATATTCCGTTTTGCCATCATCGTTGTTGTTATTGCGATTTTGTCACATATGCTGGCATGGAGGACCGTATCGAGGCGTATGTTGCGGCGGTATGCCGTGAACTGGCGATGCTAGCGCAGATAGGGCATGGCACACCTGCTTGTTTTCGTGCGCCGCTCCGTCCCAGTATCTTTTTTGGTGGTGGTACGCCGAGTTTACTTTCACCTGCACAGATAGAGCGCATCATTGCGACCGCTGAGCAGGTGCTCCCACTGGCTGATGCAGAAATATCACTTGAGGTCAATCCCGGCAGCTTCTTGGGCACCGGTCTTCGCGAACAGGGTCGCACAGCACGGCATTACTTTGGAAAACTTGCCCAGATGGGCATCAACCGGTTGAGTCTGGGTGTGCAAACGTTGCACGACCCGACTTTACGCGTGATCGGTCGGCAGCATACGGCAATGGAGGCACGCCAGTGTTATGATGCGGCACGACGAGTTGGGTTTGCGCAGATCAGCCTGGACATGATGTTTGGGTTACCCGGCCAGACTCTGGCACAGTGGCAAGCCGATTTGGAAGAGATTATCGCTTGGCAACCGGAGCATCTGTCAGTCTATAGCCTGATCCTCGAAGAACGTGCTCCCTTGTATCAGCAGGTTGCACAAGGGGCGCTGGCTTTACCAGATGATGATACCAGTGCCATGATGTATGAGATGACCCTGGAACAACTGGCAACCGCCGGGTACGTTGGGTACGAAATAAGCAACTGGGCCAGAATTGATAGCGTTGCTGGCCTCGATACACGTTGCCAGCACAACCTGGCATACTGGCTCAACAGTGATTATCTCGCTGCTGGTGCTGCGGCGCATGGGCATATCTTTCCAGCACGCTATGCCAACCTCGCTCAAATTGATACCTATATCGCTGAAGTCTCTGCCAACCGGCGACCAGTTGAGACCTGGGTGCATTTGAACCAGGCGGATGGTTGTGCAGAAACGATGATGATGGGCTTGCGTCTGCATACCGGAGTCCGTTACGATCATTTTCAGCAACGCTGTGGGTGTGCATTGGATGCGGTCTACGGTGGCGTGCTCGAACGCCTAGTGGCGCAGGGATTGCTCGAACGAGACGAGCATGCTGTTTGGCTGACCTATCGCGGTCGGATGATTGGCAATCAGGTCTTTATGCAATTTCTGGAGAGTGGGTCAAAGGGAAGCATGGCAATCCCACTGCGTGATTCAGCGTGAAGAAATCTTCACCAATTCTTTACCATTATCGCAACTTGAAGTGGTGTTCAACATGAATACCACTTTTTATATCCCTCAGATAGAGATGTATTTCCGTCGAAGTCCGTAAATAAAGAAAGCTTTTCTCTCCAATACAACCACTCGAGGTTGCGCTTCTCTCCTCTCTGTGACTGGCTCGTAACAGTTCTGTCATATCATGGAGCTATCTTGACGTGAAAGCAAAAATTGCTTATACTAACATTTATTGCGCATGTACATATAAGTCACTCACGCAAATAGCCCAATCTATTGCCTGAATGACTATTTGACAGGGATTTCTTTTTTGCATATAATAATGCCAGTTTATCCACGTTGCAAAAAAGGTGTTTCCCAAACAGTAACTGCAACTCGATTCGAAAGTCAGGAAAGGTAGCTGGTCAGGATGAATCAGATCTTTCGCCCCAGTGCCAACACGTATTTCAAAGTGATTGTGCTTAGTCTTGCTTTGGTTGTCGCTTCTGTGCTGTGGTCTATGGCGGTTCTTGATCGTTCCAATTTTACGCGACGAGTCAATCAACCTTTGCCCCAACCCATTGCCTTCAGCCATGAATTGCACGCCGGCTCACTTGGTATGAATTGCCGCTACTGCCATAGTTCTGTAGACGTCAGTTCGTTTGCCAACATTCCGCCAAGCGAAACATGCATGACCTGCCATCACGAAATTCGCACGAACAGCCCAGATGTTCAGAAAATCTGGGAAAGTTATTCCACTGGGGTACCGGTTGAATGGAACAAAGTCTATGATCTGCCCGATCATGTGTACTTTAATCACAGTATTCATGTCAGTAAGGGCGTTGGCTGTACGACGTGTCACGGTCAGGTAAATGAAATGCCTGTTGTCTGGAGAGTACACGACTTGACAATGGGTTGGTGTCTTGATTGCCACCGCAATCCAGAAAAGTATGTTCGTCCATTAGATCAGATTTACAGTCTGGAATGGCAGCCGCCAGCCAATCAGATTGAGCAAGGACTGCAACTGGTAGAGACGTACAACATTAACTACGGCGAACTGGATCATTGCAATATTTGCCATAGATAGCGACGGATAGCAAAGATGACGACAAAAAAACAAACAGGAACGCAGAATCACGACAACACACAACCACGTTCTACTCCTGATACCGGCGGTCAATGGCGCAGCTTTGATGAACTGGCCGGCGATCAACGCTTGGTAGAAGAAGCTCAGGTTGAGTTTCCGAATGGGCTCCGTCCCCCGCCAAGCACATCGGTAACACGTCGTGATTTTCTTAAGATGATGACGGTTTCGCTGGCAGCTGCTGGAGTCACGGCATCATGCTCACGTCAGCCAATCGAGCAAATGTTACCCTATGCGCAACCACCTATTCCCGAACAGATCCCCAGCCTCCCGCTCTATTATGCTACTGCGATGCCATTGGGTGGGTTTGCCAATGGTTTGCTGGTGAAAAACATGATGGGTCGTCCGATTAAGGCAGAGGGCAACCCAGAACACCCCGCCAGTCTGGGTGGTACCAATGTATTTGCCCAGGGGTCTATCTTTACGATGTACGATCCGGATCGTTCTCAGGTTGTCTTGAATACGGGGCAAAACAGTACCTGGGAAGCCTTCCGGGATACGATTGCGCCGATTATGACGGCAAAACTGGCTGATCAAGGTGCAGGTCTGGTGTTTCTTACCGAGACGATCACATCGCCCACCCTTGTCGATCAGCTGGCGCGCATGCGTGATGAACTGGGCTATGATCAGATGGAATGGTACCAATTTGAGCCAATAGATCACGCGAATGTACGGGTTGGCGCCGAACTGGCATTCGGGGAACCGGTTGACACCATCTACGACTTTACCCAGGCTGATGTCATTCTTTCACTTGATGCGGATTTTGTCGCCCCCTCGTTTCACGGCTCGGTCCGTTATGCTCGCGATTTTGCCGACCGTCGGCGTATTCGTGAAGAGCATGGTGAAGAACATAGCGAAGCGCCAATGAGCCGGCTCTATATCATCGAAAATACCCCTTCAACCACCGGCGTGCTTGCTGATCATCGGTTGGCCCTCCGAGCCAGCCAGATTGAAATGGTGGCACGGATGATTGCTGGTGAGTTGGGCGTTGATAGTGGCGGGGAAATCGATACGAGCATGCTCTCCGAAGCTCAGATGACCTGGATTGAGGCGGCTGTTGCTGACCTCCGTGAGCGTGAGCCAGGTCGAACGCTGGTGATAGCCGGTGAACAGCAGCCACCAGTAGTCCATGCGCTAGCCCATGCCATGAATGATGCCCTGGGCAATGTTGACTCAACGGTTCGTTATATTGAACCAGTCGCCGGACAGCCATTCAATACCAATGCAGACGGTGATCTGGCCGGTTTGCGTGAATTGGTTGGCAAGATGTCTGCTGGTACGGTTGAGATTCTCGTCATTGTAGGCAGTAATCCCGTTTTTACCGCCCCCGTTGACCTCGATTTTGGCGGTGCGCTCGAACGGGTGAACCTGAGTATTCACCTTGGGGTGTTCCCCGATGAAACGGCCCAGGTTTGCACCTGGCATATTCCCGAAGCCTATTACCTGGAAGCCTGGAGCGATGCACGGGCCTACGATGGAACGGCCACGATTATGCAACCGCTCATCTTACCCCTGTTTGGCGGTCGATCAGCCCATGAACTGGTGGCTCTGCTTGGCGAACAGGTTGAGCGTTCGGGAGCAAGCATAGTGCGTGCGTACTGGGAAAATCAGTATGATGGCGACGATTTTGAAGTGTTCTGGCAAAATGCGTTGAACGATGGGATCGTGCCAGAAACCGAAGCTCCATCCGCCAACGTCAGTGTCCAGTCAGGTGCATTTCCTGGTCCGGCCACCGTTGCAACGGGAGAAATGGATCTGGTCTTTCGGCCTGACCCGACGATTTGGGACGGTCGTTTTGCCAATAACGAATGGCTGCAGGAGCTGCCGAAAACGATCACGAAACTGGTCTGGGATAATGCGGTCCTGGTCAGCCCACGAACGGCCATTGCCATGCTGGGTCTGAGCGTCAGCGATCCGGAGAACCCCCAGGTCAGCGATCTGGAGCACCTCTCGGCGGCTAATGGGACTCTGGTGAACCTCTCACACAATGGCGCAAGTCTCCAGGCGCCAATCTGGATTACGCCTGGACATGCCGATAACGCAGCTACAGTCTATCTCGGCTATGGTCGTGAACAGGCTGGTAGCACTGGCACGGGGATTGGGTTTAATGCCTATAAGCTGCGGCAATCAGATGCTTTCTGGTTTACTCCGGGCTTGAGTGTAAATGCGACCGGTGGAACATATAAACTCGTCTCGACCCAGGATCATGGCACCATGGAAGGCCGGAACCATGTGCGTGCGGGTACCATCAGCCATTTTGAGCATGACCCCGAATTTATACAACATATGGTTCACACCTTCCCCGATGAATATTCCCTCCTCCCGCCATTTACCTATGAAGAAAATGCCTGGGGAATGACCATTGAGCTGAACGCCTGTATTGCCTGTGGGGCATGTGTCACTGCGTGTCAGGCCGAAAACAACATCCCGACCGTTGGCAAGCAACAGGTAGCCACCTATCGTGCCATGCACTGGCTTCGGATTGACCGCTACTATGAGGGCAGTCTGAATGAGCCAGATACACTGGTGCAGCCGTTGCCCTGTATGCAGTGTGAACGTGCTGCCTGCGAGGTCGTCTGTCCGGTCAATGCTACGGTTCACAACGATGAAGGCCTAAACCAGATGATCTATAATCGCTGTGTCGGGACACGTTACTGCTCAAATAACTGTGCCTACAAAGTTCGGCATTATAACTATCTGCAATATATCGATGAGCAGACTCCCAGTTTCCAACTCATGCGCAATCCGGATGTGACTGTGCGGGCACGCGGTGTGATGGAGAAATGCACCTACTGTGTCCAGCGCATCAATGCAGCACGCATTGATGCCAAAAAAGAGGGTCGTCCTATTGCCGATGGTGAGATTACACCGGCCTGTGCCCAGGCCTGCCCCACAAACGCAATCGTCTTTGGCGATACCAGAAATCCCGAGAGCCGTGTTGCTCAGCTGAAGGCCGAGCCGCATAACTATGCATTATTGGGCGAACTACTCTTCGTGCCACGCACAAGCTATCTCGGCCGCATCACCAATCCCAACGTCGCTATCAGTGGTGAGGAAATGTTTGAGGATCATGGTGGTCATGGTGATGAACCTGAAGGCAGCGGTGAAGATCACGGTGGTAGCGATGACCATGGTGGCGGTGAAGAAGAGCATTGATGTAAAAACATATCAATGAAAATGGGTGTGCAAAGAATCATAATGAATCAAAAAACGCAATGGAAGATGGAGCAGCGGCATGATACAATCTGAATCGCTACACTCGGAGCGCAATGTTGAACCAGGGACTCCGGTTCTGGCGCCCGGTCAGAGTTACCGTTCAATCAATCGCCATATTACTTCGATTGTGCTGAAGACCGGTTCCCGCGCAACTGGTTTCTGGCCCTTGGGATTGCCTTTCTTTTGCTGATGATCTTTTTAGCCTCCGTTACCATGTTGCTGATGAATGGTGTGGGTATCTTTGGCAATAATGTCCCGGT
The DNA here is from genome assembly GCA_012034075.1 of Chloroflexaceae bacterium. Lineage (GTDB taxonomy): Bacteria > Chloroflexota > Chloroflexia > Chloroflexales > Chloroflexaceae > JAAURD01. The sequence goes on from JAAURD010000001.1 coordinate 60,028, forward strand.
TGCCTGGGCATTTCCAATCATCAACTTCGTCTGGTGGATTGGTATCGGTCACGCCGGGACGCTGATCTCGGCCATTCTGTTACTCTTCCGCCAGGAATGGCGTAACTCGATTAACCGCTTTGCCGAGGCCATGACCCTGTTTGCCGTGGCCTGTGCCGGGCTTTTCCCAATTCTGCACTTGGGTCGTCCCTGGTTTTTCTACTGGCTCATTCCGTATCCAAACACCTACTGGCTCTGGCCGCAATTCCGCAGCCCGCTGGCCTGGGACGTGTTTGCCGTTTCGACCTATGCAACGGTTTCGTTATTATTCTGGCTGGTTGGTCTTATTCCAGACTTTGCCAAAATGCGTGACCGCTCTACCACGACCCTGTCACGGTATGTCTGGGGTGTGCTGGCAATGGGTTGGACTGGGTCAGCTCGCAATTGGCAGCGTTATGAAGTGGCCTATCTCTTGCTCGCCGGTCTTTCCACACCACTGGTCGTCTCGGTCCACAGTATTGTGAGTCTTGACTTTGCGGTGTCGGTGATGCCTGGCTGGCACAACACGATCTTCCCGCCCTACTTTGTGGCAGGTGCAGTCTTTGCCGGCTTTGCCATGGTGTTAACATTGGTGATCCCTATTCGTGCGATTTACAAGCTCGAAGGCATTATCACTATGCAACACATCGAAAATATGGCTAAGGTGATGCTCGCAACGGGCATGGTGGTGGTGTATGGCTATGCCATGGAAGCATTTATTGCCTGGTATAGCGGTGTCGAATACGAAGTCTTTATGATCGCAAACCGTATGTTCGGCCCATATGCCTGGTCCTTCTGGGCCTTGATCTTCTGTAATGGTGTCGTTATCCAGCTGATGTGGTTTAAACGCTTCCGTACCAATCTTGTTCTAGTCTGGATTGTCACTATCTTTGTGAGCATTGGAATGTGGTTAGAACGATTTGTCATTGTGGTAACCAGTCTCACACGCGATTTTCTGCCATCATCCTGGGGCAACTTTATGCCAACGTTCTTTGACTTTTCGCTTTATTTCGGATCGATGGGTCTCTTTTTCGCGCTGCTATTCCTGTTTATTCGCTTCTTACCGATGATTAACATCTTTGAAGTCCAAATTTTGCAGCGCAATATCGATGAGTCACACTAACCCGAAGTAGCACAATATTGAGAGGTGTGGAGATGAGAAAGCCAATTTATGGCCTGGTAGCGGAATTTGATACGGCTGAGGAACTAATCAAAGCAACGGAAGAGGCGTACCATGAAGGGTACCGCAAATTCGATGGGTTCTCGCCGTTCCCCATCGAAGAGGTCGCTGAAGGGATGCATTTTCACCGGACAGCGGTGCCAGCGATTGTCTTTGTTGCAGGCATAACAGGAGCTTTTGGTGGTTTTATGCTGCAGGTGATTGGCAATGCCTGGGATTATCCGATTAATGTTGGTGGACGCCCACTCATTTCATGGCAGTCATTCGTGCCAATTACGTTTGAGTCTACCATTTGTTGGCAGCATTTTCGGCTGTGTTGAGTATGCTGCTTTTAAATGGGTTCCCCAAACCATACCAACCCGTTTTTAATACACCCAACTTCGACCGAGCATCAGAAGATGGGTTTTTCCTCTGCATAGAGGCAGCAGACCCGATGTTTGAAAGCGGGCGAACACGGCAGTTTTTACAACAACTCAACCCGCTTCAGGTATCTGAAGTTGAGTATTAGAAGGATCGGAAACATGTGGATGACTATTCGACAGAAATCCTGGCACATCCTGCGCGTGGTCGCCGTAATCCTTTGTGTGTTTGTGCTTACCTCATGCGCCTTCCGCCAATGGATGTATAACCAGGCCAAGGTCAAAAACCTTCGCCCCAATGTCTTTTTTGCCGACAGCCAGTCAGCACGTCCGGCAGTAGATGGTACGGTGCCCAACGATGCACGACCAAAATTTGTGCCCGAAACTGTATCAATTGGGACGATTCGCACCAGTGAGCATTTTAATACAGGGCGTATCGATGGAGAGTTGGTAGATACATTTCCTTTCGAGATCACCGGTGAGGTTCTTGAACGGGGGCAGGATCGGTATAATGTCTACTGTGCACCTTGCCACGGTCTCGCTGGGTATGGTGTTGGCATTGTCGGTCAGCGTGGCGGTACACCAGCAGCAAACTATCATGTCAATCGTCTGCGTCCTATCACCATGGTTCAGGAACTGCAACCCGATTATGTCGCACAAGATACTAATCAGTTGGGCTACATCTTTGATGTCATTACCAACGGATTTCGTAATATGTGGCCCTATGGTGCGAAGATAAATGTTGAAGATCGCTGGGCGATTGTTGCGTATGTGCGAGCATTGCAACTGAGCCAGAACGCGACGATTGAAGATGTACCGGGAAGTGAGCAACCATCGTTGCAAGGGATGCAGCCATGACAACAACAGCACAACAAAAATCATTAACTGGGTTAAATAGCGTTCAAATTGCGGGTCTGGTGCTCGGCATTGGCGGCCTTGCCCTGGTTGGGCTGGGCGCATCGCAGAGCGTCAAACAGATGTTACAGTCATATACCTTTGCCTATCTTTTCTGGTTTGGTCTAGGCCTGGGTTGCTTTGGCTTACTCATGATTCACCATCTGGTAGGTGGGCGCTGGGGCTTTATGAGCCGGCGGTTGCTCGAAGCCGGAGCCATGACGCTGCCACTGATGGCGGTGTTATTCGCCCCCTTTGTCCTGGGCATCTTAACCCGCGATCAAAATATTACTCCCTACAAATGGGCAGACCCAACCTATATTGCAGGAGATGCACTGCTCGAGCATAAACAACCATTCCTCAACGTTGAATTTTTCCTTATTCGAGCAGCAATCTACTGGATCATTTGGATCGGCATTACCCTGATGCTCTATAAATGGTCATATGACCAAGATCGAGCGAAACCAGGAGATTTCGCCCCGGCTCGTCGCATGCGTTTTGTGAGCGGTATTGGTATGGTCCTCTATGTCCTTACCATGACCTTTGCCGCAATTGACTGGGGCATGTCGTTAGAACCCCACTGGTATTCAGGTATCTATGGTGTGATCTTTATGGTTGGTCAGGGCTTAACCACACTGGCAATGATTGTGCTGATGTTTGCCCTGTTGCGCAAAACCCCGCCCATGAACGAAGTACTGCTACCGGTGCGTATTCATGATGTCGGGAAACTAATGTTTGCGTTTGTTATTCTCTGGACATATATGAGTTTCAGTCAATACATCATTCAATGGGCAGCGAACTTACCCGAAGAGACACCCTGGTATATTGCTCGAACCAGTAGCGGATGGACGGCGGTATCAATGTTCCTGATCCTGTTTCACTTTGCGGTACCCTTTTTCATTCTGCTCTCACGCCGCATCAAACGAGATCTGAGTATTCTCTGGGCGATTGCGGCCAGCCTGCTCGTCGTTCATCTCATCAATATGTTCTGGCTGATTATGCCCAATTTCTACCCCGAATTGACCGTCCACTGGCTTGATATCGTTTCAGTGGTGGGTGTAGGGGGCATCTGGCTCGCGCTCTTTATCTGGCTCATCAAACGCCGCCCGCTGCTACCGCTCAATGATGACTATCATGACCCGCGCAAACGGGCAGGAGGACACTAACCATGAATAACCGACGTTATAGTGATTGGCAAAACGAAGAGACCGATGGTAAGGCGTACTTAAAAGCACGTTCCGGCAATCCCATTCGTGCCAGTATCTTTGCGGTAGGTGTGTTCCTGCTGGTCGTCTTGGTCATCGGTCTGCTTGGCGCCCTGCCACCCGTACCATATTCGCCACCAGTCTATGAAAGCAACACCATTCGGACCTTACAAACTCAGGAAACAGCGCTGCTGAATGGGTATGGCTGGATTGTACAAGACCAATCGGGTACCAACCTGATACCCTTTGGCACCAACAATCAAGAGACTGGTATCGTGCATATTCCTATTTCCGAGGCGATGACGAAAATACTCGAACCCGAAAGAAACCTGCTTCCAGTCGAAATGATTGGTGAAAATGAGGTAGAAACGAAAAGGGATGATCAGCGCGAACAAGCTCATAACTTGGAGCAGTAAAACCGATCGTACCAAAATGGTGTAACATCGCCAGCTTACGATCCAGAAGGTGTCTCCCTCTTTTGTTATTGGGGAGTACACCTTCTGGTCTTTTCTATTTTGTACTACTCACATTGGCCTGTCCTGGTGATGACAAGCATGACACGATCAGGTGACTTTTACGATACGCTATCGTAAAGAACCGGCTTTTTTGACGCAATCATTGCCGCATGATGCATAAAGCTGGAAATGCTTGTGCCATGACAATTGACAGTTACGCCGCAGGTGGTATACTCATACGTAACAACCTATCAGTGCAATCAAGAGTGGAGCTCAGCGACTCTGGAGCACTGTGTAACAGTAGTGGCCAGCGTCTTTGCTGTATGTGATGTCAGCAAACATCAGTGTCAACATGGTGGGAAACAGTGGTTCCGTACCTACGCTCTATCAGTTCGCAGGTGTGGCTGGTTTTTTGACCTCTTTTGATCCTTCTCACTGCTCCCATGCTATTTTCCATCCTCCCTGGTATGCGTTTTCACTCTGGGAAGCAATATGCACCGAATCTTTACGTTTTCGGCAATGTAGTCATGGTACGATATATAGTGTCATGTTGCATACTCGGCAGTGGGTCAGTTCATCATGTAAGTCTGGCATCGTATCAGGCAGAATGTGATATCATAGAATGGTTGTTTGGCATACATGCTCGTTAATGGTGGCTATAGGGTATGATATACTGATGCTGGCTTCGTTTGACCTGAGAAGAGCTATGAGAACAGCACAAACGGTGAAGTAGAGAAGATACATGGTGGTCTTTTATAATCATAACCAACGAGTAATCAGCGTGCCTGGTAGAAGGAAACAACCGTTGTGATTGCTCCCAATACCATGCTTCAAAACCGCTATCTGGTGAAACGCCACATCGGTCGCGGTGGTATGGGTACCGTCTACGAAGCCTTTGACACACGGCTGCATGCCACAGTAGCGCTCAAAGAAACGCTGTTGACTGATCAGGCATCACTCAAAGCATTCGAGCGTGAAGCGGCTCTGCTTGCCCGCATGCGTCATCCGGTGTTGCCCAAAGTCATCGATTATTTTACTGAACATGCCGGCCAGTTTCTGGTAATGGAATATATTCAGGGTGATGATCTCGCCAAGCTGATGGAACAGCGTGGGGGGGCATTTCCGCTGGATTCGGTACTCCCCTGGGCGATGCACTGGGCCGATCAACTCCTCGACGCCTTGACCTATTTACACGAACAGTCGCCACCGATCTACCATCGTGATATTAAACCGCAGAACTTGAAACTCACGGCACAGGGCGATATTATTTTGCTTGACTTTGGTCTTGCCAAAGGTGGCTTGTCTGATGTTACGGCGCTATCACCCAGTCGCGACAATCGCAGCATTACGGGCTACACCCCAAACTATGCACCGCTGGAGCAGATTCGCGGGGCGCCACCCGATCCGCGCACTGACTTGTATTCGCTTGGCGCTACCCTCTATCATCTATCAACCGGCGTGAAACCACCAGATGCGCTGAGTCGGGCAGCTGCATTGCTCAATAACCAGAAAGACCCGTTGCTACCGGCCCATCACCACAACCCCAATATTCCGCCAGCGGTGTCGGCAGTATTGCACGGTGCAATGGCCCTTAGCCCAGAAGGACGTGCGCCCAGTGCAGCGATTATGCGCAAGGCGCTCTTGCGAGCACGCTCGCAGGGCGCCGCTGATGATGCAAACACCCGCACCGATGTGATGGATAAGACTGAAATGACCGGCAGTGGCAGCACCATCCAACAATCATCTGACAGTCTCACCCTCCAAAGTGTTCATGCATCCGTGCAAGCTGGTGTCGTCAATATTACCACCAGTGCCGCACCCAGCATTGTTTCACAATCGGAGCAACCATCGGCAACCGAAGTGGTATCGCCAGAAACCCCCGCACTCCACCTTGATCCCGTCTCAGAGGTCAATCTCTATCGCACCCTGCTCACGGGTCATCAGATGCTCTGTCTGGCCTTCAGTCCCGATAGTCAGCGGATTGTCGGCGGTGGCCTCTATGGTCCTGAAGGCCAGATGCGTACACCTGGTCAGAATGCCCTCCCGGTGTGATGCGATTGTGGCGCTTAAACGATGGTCGTCAGGAAAACCGATTTCGTGGGCATACCAGTAGCGTCCATGGCGTTGCCTTTAGCCCCGATGGTGAACTCATCATGTCTGGCTCTGAAGATAGCACGGTTCGTCTCTGGTGGGCCAATAACCAGAATCCAGATTATATTGTACACGAGGATGTCAACCCCATTGAGAGCGTCGCCTTTAGCCCGGATGGCCGACTGATGGCGATAGCCGGCTGGGGCCGTTGTATCACTCTCTTTGAAATGGGCGATGGTCAACTCAACGAGGTAGCATCGCTCGATACCGGCTTTGTGCATAGCCTGGCCTTTAGCCCCGATGGCCGGCTGCTCGCTGCGGGCTGTTATGACACCACCATTCGTCTCTGGGACCTCCAGGAATATCATCTGCAAAACACGCTTGAAGGTCACACCAACTTTGTCTTGACCGTCGCGTTTAGTCCCGACGGTTGTCGCCTGGCATCCGGTGGCGGTGGTCCCAATATTCATCTCTGGGATATTGAAGATGGCGAAGGGTTTATGATCGCCACGCTTGAGGGCCATACCAACTTTGTGCGTGGGATCGCCTTTAGCCCCAACGGTGAAACCCTGGCATCAGCAAGTGAAGACCAGACCGTGCGACTCTGGCGGGTCAGTGATGGCAGCACGACCCATGCCCTGACCGAACATAGTAGCGGTGTCACTGATGTTGCCTTTAGCCCAGATGGTCAGTATCTGGCGTCATCGAGCCGTGATACCAAAATTCGTATCTGGGAAGTTGTCTATTGATAGCACCATCACTATCAACGCCCGGTATTATGGTGGTGTAACGCCTACTTGAAAGCTATTGAGTATGCGACTCACCATATTTCGCAAACTATTGAACTGATACTGAGGCACCGCAATAATGACCAGGCCGGTAACATCAGGGGTACGATAGATCAACCCATTCCCGACCATCGTCACCTGCACTCCACGAATCATCTGATCATAGGTAAATGGGGCAAGCAGACTTCCATCTGTTTGTGGCTGTGGCGGATCAAGCAGAAAATTCATCTGCTGCGCAAATCCACTGGCGATTTCTTCTTGCAAAATCTCGCCTAAGCGTTCCTCACGCTCCAATTGGTATGCGCCGGTAACCTTCACAACGATGGTTCCGGTGGCTTCGAGGTCTTCAAAGAGTACTTCTACTGCCTCATATGAACTCAGATCGCTCATCTGCCAGGCCGCCGGGACATCCACAGAAAACACCCCCCCAGGATAGACATAGGTGCTTAAAGGCAGCAAACTGATAGATACAGGCAACTCCTGCGATGGGCGGGTCTGGACCTGAAAGCTGTTGATCATCGCATTGACGGCACCGGTCAGTTCCGCCGCCTGTTCGGCCGGTAGCAACACGGTGACAATCGCCACCATATGCTGATAGCGCTGAATAAACCCATTGCCCACGAGTGTTAGCGGAAAATCACGAACATGTGTATCAAATGAGAAAGCAATGCGCCTGCTACCGTCAAGCTGTACCTCAGTTGAACCAATACGCAGCTGCTGCTCATTGCCAAAACGGGCCTCTATTGCCTGGCGCAAAAAAGGATCGACTGTTTCATCGGTCATGTGCTCAGTCGTCAAGATATCGATATTCAGCCAGGCCGTTTCAGATGGATCAATAAAACGTATCTGGACAGCCCCCTCCGGGCTATCATCGGTAACGAGCCAGTGCGACGGCACCTGGATCGAAAACAGCCTGTCAGTAGCGGTATACCACGTGAGATCCCCGATAGAGACCGGTGGCAACCGATCCGGAGTTGGGGTGGGCGGGGGCACCGTTGGCAATGGACTCGGTGTTACCGTGGCTGGGAGCGCAGTTGGGATGATAGCTGCGGTTGGAATGATCGGAGTGGGATCCGGCAAGGTCGCGGTCATGGCAGCAACCGGTGCGCTCGCCGGTGGTGGCGGTGGCGCCGAACATGCTGTTCCAAGCGAAACAAAGCAGATAAGGAAAAGCGAGAGACGACAGATATTCATGAACAAAACCTCAATGAGTAAACAATGCTGTATCAGGACTTGCCGATGTCAGCACGGAAAGCACCTGTTCGATCACGATCACGGTTCTTGTGTGCAACATACACCTTACATCAGCGGTGTAAATAACTGACCATCCCCATCCTGGCTCCGCATATGCAGCACCGGGATAAACCACTCACGCCCTAGAAAGAGTTGTCGCCGCCCGGCCCGCACCGCTGCCAGCACCGAACCCGTGCGAGCCAGAGTCGGGTAAAAGCTGCGGGTGAAGCTATCCGCGGCGTCAAGTGAAAAACGCAGCTGCATTGACACGACCGCTGGAATGCCCGCCTCAATCAATGCCTGACCGAGACCACTAAACAGGCTGCCATCCCGCACGGCGGCAGTAGAACAAGCTGCGAGTACGACAAGACGGACAGACGTCCCTGTCAGCAGTGTTCCCAGTCGGTCACTGCCAATCCAATCGGCGCGACCATCGTCACGTTGCAGCGCGAGGTAGCCACGTGGTTGCACCGTGCGCATATCGCTGCCACAGACCTCGCAGCGTTCAATGTGGGGATAGTGGCGTTTCCCACAGTGCGTTATGGGACACTGACGGGCAAAGACACCATGGGCCGCAATATGCAAGATATGCACTGGCTGTCGGTCAAGTTGCTTAATCAAGGTTTGCCCAGTGGCCGAGTCGAGCGTGGTAATGCGGAATATGTTTGAAGTATCGTTTGCATGCAGCGCAACCACCGGTTCATGGTTAGGCGTGAGCATCACCGGCGCAAGATCAGTTGGCTGGGCCATCACAGACAGCAAGTTCAGCGGCGGTTGTACTAATAGAAGGGTTGCTGCTTCGGGATAGCTGATCGACCGGCTCATCTCAATGTTCTGGCTGGCACACAGGTAGCGCCGACCATCATGGATCAATTCCCAGGGAAAACGTGCTAGATTTGCGTCATGATCATCGAAGCGGAGTTGTATGGCCATCCCCTGACCGGATGCGCGGGCCTGGTTCAGCGTAGCCGTAAAGACCGTGCCAACATCGCCGGTGAAGAGCGTCTGATAGAGGTGCTGGCCTACCTGTTCGAGCATATCGCTACGACCATGCCCCTGCTGCAACAGACCAAGCGCTTCAAGCAGCTTCATCTGCTCTGGTCGAACATCACCAGCCTGATCGAGGGCTTTCAAGACAGCCACCAGTTCATCCGGGCGGTAGGGCAGTGCAACCACTGCTTTGGCCTGACCCATAGGTGAGTCCAACACGCGCACCTCAAGCTGTCCATCAGCCAGATGACTCAATTGCATGGTAAAAACACGTGCAACCGCAGGTGGCGCCGGTGGCTGCTGTGGTAATGCGGTGCCAGGTGATGGCCTTTTGCCCTGTGTGAGGTCGTTAAAACTCAGGTTGAGGTGCTCAAGTGCTAGCCGGTTGAGAGCATCCCAGACCTCATTGCGCTCGTGGGTACTATCCCTGCTGCGCCCAAAGCGCTGCATCCGCTGGATAATCTCATGCATCCGCGCTTCATAGAGCAACAGATCAGCCTGCCACGGTGTCCCCTGAGCATATTCTTTGAGTACGTCGAGGCCACGTTCCAGTTCAGTCGGCAAGCCGGTCATCATGCATCCTTTGAAACAAGCAATGCGTTATCCCCGAATATCGTGCGTGAGCAAATAAACGATCACACCCAGGCAGAGGTAGGTGCCATAAGACAAATACTCTGGCAGATCACGGCGGCGCAAAAGATACTTCCCAATAACGATGAGCACCGCCACAAAGCCAGCCATCAGCACGCCATAAAAGAGCGATGGCGCTAGATGGGGCAAACCAACCGCAGCACCAATAAAAATACCAAGATAGACATCACCCAGACCAAAGGGTGCTGAGCGTGCTGGGAAGAGAAATTGCGCCAGCAAAAAGAGCAAGATAAACACACCACCTGCGACCAGTGCTCCCATACCAGCATGAGCGATATTGAGATCAGGCAGCAAGAGTGTTGCCCCAAGGGCGAGTACAACCGCACCCAAAACCACAAAGGTATAGATAAAGCGATGCAACCAATCAATCGCACCAGTGACGATCAAGATGCTGGTGATAAAGACAAGATAGCCATAAAACCAGGACAGACCATAGGTCGCATACAACCAGGTGATGGTCACTGCGGTGAGCATCTCGACCAGGGGATAGACCCAATGCAGGGCTTTGCCATTGCTGGCTTTGCCACGTTGCAGCAACCAACCAACCAGTGGCAACAACTGCCACCAGGCGAGCGGTTGACCGGTACGGGTACAGCGCGGCCAACCGCCAACAGAATTGCGTTCAAGCGGCAAACGAATAATCACCAGATTGAGCAGGACCCCAAGGAACAGCCCTGCCACAAAGACCAGAATCATCATACCGCTAGCAATGCATTATGCATAACTTCAAACGGAACCTTATGCCCGGTCCAGCGCGTAAAGGCCAGAGACCCCTGGCGAATCAGCATGCCCAGTCCATTGAGCGTAGGAGCACCTTGCTGCGCCGCTTCGGCTAACAGACGCGTCTGGCGATAGACCATATCAAAGACGAGTATGCCTTCGTGTACGGACGGGTGGGCAAGTGGGGTTTCACCGCTCTGCCAGCCCACCGCGGTTGCATTGATGAGCAACTGACTCTCGGCAATGCAGTCATTCAGCGATGGATCATCCAGAGCCAGCGCGATCAGGGTGGGTTGATAGCGATCAACCCCATCAGCCGTGTCCATCAAATCGGCGAGCAGTTGCTCAGCATGATCAAGGGTACGGTTGGCAACCACCAGCTGGGCAATACCACTATCAACCAGTGACCACGCTGAAGCACGGGCAGCGCCACTTGCTCCCAGTAGCACCACGCGTTGCCCGGTTGGATTAAAGTGAGCCTCTTCGCGCAGCGTTGCTAGCAGCGCCGGTGCATCCGTATTCGCACCGATAAGATGACCGCCTGACCGTTTATAGATGGTATTGACCGCCCCAATTTGCTGTGCTCCCGTCTCCAGCGAGTCTAAGAATGGCATCACTGCCTGCTTGTGTGGCAGCGTCACATTCGCCCCCAAGACATGCGGTTCGCGTAAAAACGCTATTCGTTGTTCCAGTTCGGCAGCGGGGGTGTGCCATAGTTCATAGTCGGCAGTCATGCCAATATAGGCAAAAGCCGCATGCTGAATCACTGGTGAGCGACTATGCTCAACCGGATCCCCAATTAAACCAGCAAGTGATCGTGTCATCTTATTGTTGCCCACTACATGCTAAATATTCGGCCTCATATTCTTGGAACTCTTCAAACGTGGTAGTAAAATGATGAGAACCATCAAGATCACAACTGACCACGAAGTAGAGATAATTCGCCGTCTCATCGGGTTGAGCTGCCGCTTGCAGCGCCGCCAATCCTGGGTTACTAATCGGTCCAGGCGGTAAACCAGCGCGTGCGCGTGTATTGTACGGGTTATCGAAAGCCAATTCATTGGCCGTCAAGTACTTGCGCCACCAGGTACGTTCATCGGGACTGTAACCCAATGCATATTGCACAGTAGCATCAGAACCCAATCGGCCATCGCCTGTTTCCTCAACGTTTTCTGTTTTCAGGCGGTTCCAGAAGACTGCTGCAATCAATGGCATTTCGCTCTCCAGTGCAGCCTCACGTTGGACAATCGAGGCCATGGTCACCAGTTGATGCACACTCACATCTGGCACACGGACATCCTTTTCAAACGTACTGTACTGCTCATCAAAACGGTCCAGCAGCACCTCAATAATATCGGTCACGCTTGCCGTGGCTGCAATCCGGTACGTATCCGGAAAGAGATAGCCTTCCAGGGATGCGCCCGCTGGCAAGCTCGTCAGTAAAAAGTGATTAGCTTTAAAGGCGTCACCATTGCGGGCAGCCGCAAGAAACGCTTCTTCGCTGACAATTTCGGTTTCGGCCAACACCTCAGCAATTTCTTCGAGGCGCATTCCTTCAGTGATGCGTACTTCCACATCACCGACCCGGTTAAACTGCAAGGTGACCAGAATGTCACCCATTGTCATCGTGCGGTTAAGGACATAACGACCAGCCTGGAGTTTCCCGTCAAGCCCCTGTGCCCGTACCAACGTTGTAAAGATCACGGGTTGGCGGATGAGACCTTGAGATGCCAGTTTGGCCGCAATTTCACTGGTAGACTCACCTGGTTCAATCAATACTTCTACTGGTTCCGGGCTACTACCGGCTGAGGCACGCATCTCTTGCAGCAAGAGATAGCCTGAACAGGCCACCATGAGCGCGATAAGCGTGACCCCTAACATCAATGCACGAACCTGTCGCATACTTTCCTCCCAACATGTTCATCACATTCAATTATAGCATATCACTGTGACACAACAAATGACCATGCCGAGTCCTTTCGGGATCGTGTATTTCATTTCCCTATGGAAGCATCCCTTGCAATTCCCGAAAGAACTCCGTTTGACTGCTCTGCTCTGGCGTTTTGCTGCTCAAAATCTGCTATGATACAACTCGATACAGAACAGATTAATTTAGACAAAAGGAAAAACAAGGAATGGATTTTTGGACAATTGCCTTGATGATCATAGGGGTAGTGCTGCTCGTCGCCGGTGCCGAGATCCTGGTGCGGGGTGCTTCGCATCTGGCTACAGCCGTAGGCATACCACCACTTATTGTCGGCTTGACCGTCGTATCATTTGGTACCAGTTCACCAGAGCTCGCCGTGGCGGTTCAGGCTGCATTTTCGGGCGAGGCTGATATTACGATAGGCAATGTTGTGGGCAGCAACATCTTTAATATTCTGGTCATTTTGGGTTTAAGTGCCGTGATCACGCCGTTGGTTGTATCGCGGCAACTTGTACGTTTTGATGTGCCACTGATGATTGGAATCTCATTTCTGCTGCTGTTGTTGGCTAGTGATGGGGTGATTGATCGGATTGATGGGCTGATTCTCTTTGCAGGGATTGTGGGGTATATTGCCTGGTCGATCTATCAGGGACGGCGCGAACCGCCTTTAACTGATGCCCAGGGTGAACCGCCACCAGCACTGACCACCTGGACATTGGCAAAGGATCTGGCAATGCTGGTTGGTGGCATTGTGCTCTTAATGATTGGTTCGCAATGGATGGTTGATGGGGCTGTAGCGATTGCCGAGGCACTGGGTATCAGTTCGCTGATTATTGGCTTGACTGTCATTGCTGCTGGCACATCTTTGCCCGAAGTTGCAACGTCGCTGGTCGCTGCAATCCGTGGTCAGAACGATATTGCAGTGGGCAACGCAGTGGGCAGCAATATCTTTAATATTCTAGCGATTGTCGGACTGACAGCGTTATTGGCACCGGACGGCATTGCCGTCTCAGCGAAGGCGCTCCAGTTTGATATCCCATTTATGATTGCTGTAGCCATTGCCTGTCTGCCCATCTTCTTCACTGGTTATCGCATCTCTCGCTGGGAAGGCTGGCTCTTTATTGGCTATTATATTGTGTATACCATGATGCTTATCTTAGAAGCAACCGGACATGAAGCCCTGTCGTCATTCCAAACCATATTCTGGTTTATCTCTCCCATTATCGCCATAACGTTGGTTATTCTTGCCCTGCGGATGTTCTGGTTGGAGCAACAGGCAAAGCAGAACGAGCAGATAAGCTGATACCATCGAGGACGTCCGCTGTTCATCTATCCGTGGTATCGGTTGTATTCGTAGTTCATTGAGACAGCCAGGGAGCATGCAGAACCATCGATAACACGGAGAGCACAGATATGTTTTCGGCACTCAGAACGCAAATTGGTATGAGCGCGGAGCAGGAACGCGAACGTGAACGGCTCGCACGTGAGCAGGCCGAGCAACAAGCTAAAAAGGCTGAGCAAGAACACGAAAGCGAACGAATTGCACGCGAGCAGGCCGAGCAGCAGATCGCTCGGTTCATCGCTCAGCCCCGTAAACTGGGCATCGACCCCGATGAACACTCGTGAATAACATGTGATGTGTGTTAGATATCAGGAGCGGGGATATGGGATTTGCCGGTTTGCGGGAGAGACGTCGACTCAATCAGCAGAGCGGCACTGATGGCACTGGCAAACGCGAGAAGAGCGGCAATGATCATAATCAGGCGAAAACTGCTGATAAATGCTTCATGGATAGCCAGCTGCAACGCCTGCTGCTGTGGCGTATTGCCCGTATCGGGAAGAACCGCCCCTGCCATCTGCGCTCGCTCAGCATCAATCTGGGCCAGGATCGGATCACTCAACTCAAGCGGAGCAAGGCGCTGATCCAGTTGCTGATTGAAGACAGCTACTGCGACAACACTCAGCAGGGCGATAGCCAGCAACCCGGCGGTGCGTGAGACGGCATTGTTCATTCCCGATGCAATACCCGCATAATCCACCGAAACGCTATTCATAACAGTGGTGGTCAATGGCGCACACGGGTACCGCCATACCCAGGCCAAGCACCACAACACCTGGAAAGAACGTCGTCCAGTAGCTGCCGCCAATGCCGGGCACTGCCAGCAGGGCAAACCCGACACCCGCAATGACCGGGCCGATCATCAGCGGGCGGCGAGCACCATAACGCTCCACCAGGCTTCCCGACCAGCGCGAGAGCAAAAACATGAGCAGAATAAAGGGCAATATAGCCGCGCCGGCCGCTGTCGGTGAATATCCCTGCACCTGTATCAAGTTGAAAGGCAGAAAAAAGAGTGATCCTCCCAGGCCAGCGTAGAGCAGCAGGGTAAGTAGATTGGCTCCCGAAAAGGTGCGTGAGCGAAAGAGATGGGGCGGCACCATCGGATGGGCTGAACGGCGTTCGACCAGCACAAAAGCCACCAGTGCCAGCACGCCGATGATCAGTGCCAGGGCAATCAGCACCATATTGATCTCAGCAGCAGTCATCTCGACCAAGCCAAAAATCACGCCCCCCAGACCCACGGTCACCAGCGCAGCACCGCGCCAATCCAGGCGGCTGGCAGTAGGAGCATGGCTCTCTGGTACGCGCCAGAAGAGGATCGCCAGCACAATCAGCGCGATAGGAATATTGATAAAGAACACCCAGCGCCATGAAAAAGCCTCAATGATAGAGCCGCCCAGCACTGGCCCAAGCGCCGTTGTGATGGCTGAAAAACCAGACCATGTGCCGATAGCCTGTCCGCGTTCGCTCTGCTCAAACGAGGCGCTGATAATGGCAAGACTCCCCGGTACAAGCAAAGCTGCACCGATGCCCTGAACACCGCGAGCGAGTATGAGTTGATTGACATCGGGAGCTACACCACACCACGCCGAAGCTAGGGCAAACAGGGCGATACCACTGGCGAAGATACGCCGTCGCCCATAGAGATCACCAAGTGATCCGCCGACCAGGATAAGCGCGGAGAGCATCAGGGTATAGGCCTCAACAACCCATTGTGCCTGGGCAATCGTAGCCTGAAAGTCTTTCTGGAGCACCGGCAGGGCAACATTGACGACGGTACCATCGATAAAGGCCATGCTCGAACCAAGAATAGTGGCGACAAGCACCCAGGGCCGGACATCACGCTTGCAGGGCGATTCGGCTGGTGCAGCAAGCACCATACCATCTTCACACGGTTGTTTGAGACCACCAGTCATAGGGTGTGTTTCTCCTTCGTTTCTAGAGGAACAGGGAATGTATCACGAACACCGTCCGTATGATTGATTATAGCATGGCAACAACGCACCGAACAATAGCTGAAGGTAAACCAACCATGATGGGAACTGTGCTCGGCACAGTATGCTGCGCCGTTACCGATTTGGTATGAGACAGATGTTAGCCAGGAGCGAGATACAAATGGCTGTGACGTGTGCTATGGCTGGAGCACATGACACGGCAAAACAAGCAGAATCTGGAAAACCTGTGCAAAACTCTCTGGATCGTTCACAAAAGAGAGGCCCGTTTTCCACACTGGGGATAGTTGGTCGAGTCGATAAGCAGTGTAGAGGGATGATCGGAAAAGCCAGTAGTCGCTTCAGCAAAGGGTGTGTGATCGTGATACAATGAACACATGCTATTTCGATCAATCACGTTGAAAGGCTGTTCATGCTTCCATCATCATCAACGCTTGCACAACAGCTGAGCTACCTGGCCGATGAAGTTGAGCCTGCGGGCAGTAGTTCGGCTGAGCGGTTGCGCGACCTGGCCGATGCAGTGGAAAACGGGCCCACGGCGGCTGTCTGGGCCGAAGCCAATATCTTTGAACTTATCGATGCAGAGACGATTGCCGAACAGGTGCGTACCAACGGGTCACGGGATAATTGGGTCCGCTGGCTGGAGATGATGCGCAATGCGCTGGTCTTTTTGCCTATTGCGGTGACCTGGATTGGTATTGCGTTGGCATTGGAGAGTTATACCGCAGCGGTGCAGGCCGATCCAGATATTGCGGGTCAGTCGTTTTTGTACCTGTGGCAACAGGGGTTTGGTGGGCGTCTGTGGCTTACCCTCAGTACGATTGCCCTAGTTGACGGTCTGTTGCTGGGTCTGGTCTTTGTTCTCACGTTGATTGTGCAGATGCAGCATCATCGTCGCGACCGCTACGCCGAAATGGTCCGTGATGAACTGGCACGTCTGCTGGCCGATGCAGCCCTGGTGCTCACGGCGCGGCGATCCGATCAGCAGAGCCGGCTGGTGCAGCAGTTTGATCGCGCGGCGCAACAGCTCATGACTGAACTGAGCCATGAGCGGGTGCGGATTGATGAACTGGCGAAACGCAAAGAAAAAGAGGTGGGCGATATTGCGGCCTTTACTCGCGATTTCATGTCGAGTACGCAGGGGATGCTGGCAGCGGTGCAATCGTTGCAACAGGTGCCGCAGCAACTGGGGCGCAATCTCACGGCCCTGTCTGGTTCGTTTCAGCAGCTCACCGATCAGCAACGTGATCAGCACCAGGAATTTAGCCATAGTGTGCAGCAAGCAGCGGCTCAGCTCAAACAAATGAGCGATGCGTACCGTGCCGCGAGCCTGGATGTGCAAACCATGACCACCGGTTTACAGACGATGGGCAGCCAGCTCAACCATATGGGCATTGACTTGCGCGATGCTGTGCGGGTGCTGCACGGTGTCGCGGATCAGCAAGAGGCCGCGATTGGCCAGACCCAGACAGCCGCACGCCATCTGGTTGAGGCCCAGAACCAATTCTTAACCGCGTTGACCCATGAGCGGGGGACGTTGGAGCACGTCGCAATGGAATTGCAAACGACCAGTCGTGATTTGCCATCGGCAGCACAAGACCTGGCCCAAAGCGTGGCTCAACTCACCGCGCAGCTTGCGCAGGCAAGTGCTCATCAACAGGGTTTGGCCGAGGAAATGAGTCGGACGACCAGCCAGATGGCATCGCTCCTGACGGCGACACAGCGCTTGCAGGCGCAACTGACGATGCTGGTGCGACAGCAGAGCGGCAACCGCCATGGTAAACCGATTACGTCGCCGTTGGCCGATCAAGAGAACTGAGCAAGACAGACACAGCTATGGCGAGACCTTCATCCCGATCACGTGTTCGTGATATGACATTGCTCAGTGGCTGGCTGTTTGCTGATTTGCTGCTGGGTCTGGCGGTGATCTTTCTGGTGACGTTGCCATCCGGGTCTTGGCGCCACTGCCGCCAACGCTGACGGCTACCGCCGCGCCCACCTACACGCCAGGGCCCACCTACACGCCAGGGCCCACCTACACACCAGGGCCCACCTACACACCAGGGCCAACGTTTACGCCGTTGCCAACCTATACACCGGGCCGAACATTACACCATTGCCAACCTATACCGCTGGCCCCAGCCCGACGTCACAACCAACGTTTACGCCATTGCCAACGTATACCGCTGGCCCCAGTCCGACGCCGTTGCCAACCTACACCGCCGGTCCCACGCCACCACGCACCAATGACCCGACGCTCTCGCAACAGGCATTAGAGTTTCGTCTGGTAGCAAATGTGGATGCATTGCTGGGTACTGATACCACACAGCGCAATCGTGAACAGGACCGGCTGCGTGATGCCATACGTCAACAGTTTGCCGGTTTGCGCGGGCAGCGAGCAGGTATTGTGTTGACGTTTGGTCTGGCGCCAACCCCAGCCGAGGGGGGACGCCTATCACGTGAGATCAATGAGCTGTTGCAGGATACGTTGCCCGATATCTTTGGTGGCGCGGTGATGCGTGATTTCCATAATATTCAAGGCGACCCGGCCCTGCGCGGCACGGTTGAGATGGAAGTCTATGTGTTGGTGCAACCATAGGTGAACGGCACCAGATACGGGCGCCGCACTGATGCGTTGCTGCTGATGGCGATAGCGGTGCTGGTGAGCAGTCTCTATGGTTGGACGCTGGCACCGGGTTTGAGTCTGGCGCACTATGGCAGCGATGGCGGTGATCTGATTACGGCTGCGGCGATTATGGGCGTGGCGCATCCCACTGGCTATCCCACTTACCTGGGGTTGGCCTGGCTCTTTCAGCAATTGCCAGTCAGCCAACTCGCCTTCCGCACCAACCTGCTTTCAGCCACAGCCGCTGTCTTCGCTGTGCTTGGTACCGCGCAGCTCATACGAACCCTGATACCGCAAGATCAGGATGGCTGGTGCTCACGCTATGCGGCGACCGTGGGGGCATTGAGCCTGGCGGTGGCGCCGCTCTTCTGGTCACAGGCGCTGATTGCTGAAGTCTACAGCTTGCATACCCTCTTTGTCGTGCTGCTGTTGTGCTTTATGGCCCTTACGCTGCTCACGGGGTTACCCGTCACTGGTACACGCTTGCTGTGGCAAGGTGTCATCGCTGGTCTGGCGCTGGGCAATCATCTCACCATTGCGCTGTTTGTTTTGGCATGGCTCATCAGCGGGTTGCTGGGTGATGGCAACAGCGCTGGTGGATTGGCTTGCGCTGGCGGATAGCTGGGATGGCAGTGGGGTTGCTGGTGTACCTCTCGTTGCCGTTGCGGGCAGCCGCCCATCCGCCGGTGAACTGGGGCCAGGCAGATACCTGGCAGGGGTTCTGGTGGCTGGTGCTGGCACAGCCATACCAGGGGTTCTGGGGTGATCTCCCAGCACAGCTCTGGCAACAGCGATTGGCAGCATGGGCGGCGATGCTGGTGCAGCAGTTTGGCCTGGTTGGGCTATTGCTTGGCTTTTGGGGGTTGGTGTATGCATCGCCTCGGTTGACGGTATGGCGCTGGTTCACGATGATGCTGGCATTGCTGGTGTCGCTGGTGGCCCTGGGCTATGATACCAGCGACTCGCTGGTCTATCTGCTGCCGGTGTATGTCATCTTCGCCATCTGGATCGGTGTCGGCGTTGCGCTGGCATTGGAGCGCGTAGGCCAGTGGCATGTGCGAGCAAAGCCATGGTGTGCGGCGGTGTTGGCACTGGCATTGCTCTGGCCGGCCATGGGCACGATGCAACAGGTCAGTCTGCGCAACGATCTGACGGCGTATCGGTCTATTCAGCGTGTGCTGCATCACATCCCGCCCGACGCCATTGTCATCACCAGAACTGATATCGATACCTTTCCACTCTGGTATGCGCATTATGCTCGCACACAACGGGCAGATATAGCGGTGCTGGTCGAGCCGTTACTCCACTATGCTTGGTACCGTGAGAATATGCGGCGGTTTTACCACGATCTTGTCATTCCAGAAAAAGCAAGTGCAGAGTGGGTGGATCGGATCGCCGCAAGCAACCGCGAACGGACAGTCTGTGTGGTGGATAGCCGGCGGCGACGGATGATTATGTGTCCACGTGAGTCGGAATACCGTTCTTCAATGTACACTTACACCGAGATACTATCCGCATGCCGTAGGTGCGACACGAACCTGCTTTGGAGGGACACAGCGCGCTGCGTCCCTCCAAAGCAGGTTCCCAAATATCAGTAGTGAAGGCATGCAGCTAGTGGACGCACCGTGGGCGACGCTGCCATGAGCTTATACCAAATGGCGTTAATCGATATGAGATGTAGGTGCGGCTTGCCGCCGCGCAAGCAAGCAACTGCGGTGTAACGCACGTAAACACAACTTGATGCACGTAAGTGAGGCTTGCAGCCGCACGGCGGTCGGGACGACCGCACCCCGTCGGACGCGGGGTGAAGCGATCTAAGCGGTCGGAGCGGCTTGCAAGCGTTGGAGCGGTCGGAGCGTTGAAGCGATCGGAGCGGTCGGAGTAGCGGGGAGCAACGGACTGGCCGGTGGTGTATAATGCCATGAGATGAGCGCTTACGGAGGACCACGAAAGGATGACAGCATGAGCCGATTGTTGACGCTGGAAGTGCCAGACGAACTGTATGCTGCGATGGAACGGGCGGCGCAGGCCAACGCCCAATCACTGGATGCGTGGCTGCTGCGCTATCTCCCGCTGGCGCTGCCTATCTCGCTGCCGGTGGAGACGCACGCCGCGGATACAACCCTGTCGCCGGAAGAAGCCGCAATGGCGGCACTGATTGCGGCGGAACACGCAGCCACTGAGGCCGACTGGCGGCAGTATCTCGCTGAAGAGGAAGAACGCCGCCAGCGCCCGCCCCTCTCACGCGAGGAGGCACGCGCAGAGCTTGAGGCCATTCTGGCGAAATGGCGTGGCGAACCGATAACCAGTGAACAGGCCCTTGAGCTTGCGATGTCGGAAGAGATTGCTGAGTGGAACCTCGATCTGGATTAGGCGATGCCCCGAATAACTACCCTGCCAGCGGGAACGCGTATCTTTATCGATAGCAATATCTTCGTGTTTATCACGTATGATTCGGGACCACTCGGTGGCGAACGACTCGCTGATTGTGGGGGTGATGCGTGGGCACAAACTGCACTCTCTAGCAACCCACGACGGCGGCTTTCTGCGTGTGCCGACGCTGTCGGTCTGGATGCCGGGTCGGTAGCGGGTGGGTTGGCGTCGCATCTACGGTGCTGTGGCGGCGCAGGCTTGCTTGGAACAAAAGCGCCGGGCATGTGCGGCAGAAGAAGATTCACCACAAAGCACACAAAGGCCCAACCCATCCATATCTTGCGCGGCGACGCAGGGTTGCACGGCGGCTCGGGAGAAGGGGTAGATTTTTCTGTACATCCGGGTCTTTTGTGGCCGCAGGCCCTCACCCCCGGCTACTCTCCCAGGTTGGGAGAGGGGAGTTTTGTTGCACGCGATCTCCCTTCTCCCCTTGTGGAAGAAGGGGCGGGGATGAGGGGTAGCAATCTCCCTTCTCCCCTTGTGGAAGAAGGGGCGGGGAT
>JAAURD010000306.1 GCA_012034075.1 Chloroflexaceae bacterium
GTCTCAAAAACTATCTGATCATATTTTTTGAAGCATCGGGAAACAGTCGGGACAAGCCGCGATCTGTTTTTGAGACTGCTTCGTGATACCGGTTTTCAATTTCGGAACCCCTCACCCCCGGCCCCTCTCCCCACAAGGGGAGAGGGCGTCGGAAACGCGGAGGATCTGCCACAACCATAGCAAACGCCCTGGATAGTGTTTTGTCCCGGGAAGAGGAGAATCTTGATGAATGCAAATCGATCGACTTCTTTATACAGCTCTATATATGCCTACAATGGATACAAACGCTACCAGTGGGTTGCAAATCAAGCGAGGAAGCTTCCAGAAAATACACGTATCCTGGACGTGGGGGCCGGGCGAGGAAGATATCGAGAACTTTTTACCCATTGTGCATATCGGGCACATGACTTTGGGCAAGAGCCGGGCACCATCGGTAGCTATACCCAACTCGATTATGAGTCGGATATTATCAGTATCCCGGTCCCGGATGAGTCCTTCGATGCCATTCTCTGCACCGAAGTCCTGGAACATGTTCCAGAGCCTATCAAGGCAGTTCATGAACTGGCACGCATCCTACGGCCCAATGGAACGCTCCTGTTGAGCGCACCGCTTGGCTCGTTTCTTCATCAGGAGCCATATCATTTCTATGGTGGGTATACACCCTATTGGTACGAGAAATTCTTGCCGGAAGCCGGTTTTACTATTCAGAGCATTGATGCCAACGGTGGATTTTTTCGTTTGTTTGGACAAGAATCAATGCGATTTAGTGCATTGATTGATCCACGGCGTACTTCACGCAGTGGTTTGTTGTGGGTCGGGTTGACTTTACTGTGGATCGTGACATTGCCCTGGATGCGCGTACTATTACCGCTTCTCGGAGTCTTCCTGGACCGATTGCGGCTTGAACATGCGGCTACGGCTGGTTACCACGTTGTAGCAGTGAAGAAGTGAGGAGCAGATCTGGAAACTGTTCAGGCTGATCATAACGCCAGGACTGAAACCGCGACTGAATTGATAAGGAAGAACCAGAACCATGACATCTATGCTCCCACTACCACTCTTTGACCAGTTACACTGGTGTGACCCGTTAAGCGGTCTCCCACTCGAACCGTTGATCAGTGCTCGCACACCAGCCGGTGTACCCGTCTGTGGTGCATTGCGCATTGCGGGCACCGCAACTGGCTACCCTATCGTCGATTGTGTTGCACGACTGACGCCAGAACTCGCCCAACAGCATCGTGCATGGCTCACTCCTTTCGATCTGACACCGCCCGGTGATGATGCATCAACACCCTTTCAAGATCAGCAGAGTGTCGCTAGTTTTGGTTTCCAGTGGACCTGGAATAG
Source organism: Chloroflexaceae bacterium (assembly GCA_012034075.1). Classification (GTDB taxonomy): domain Bacteria; phylum Chloroflexota; class Chloroflexia; order Chloroflexales; family Chloroflexaceae; genus JAAURD01. The sequence goes on from JAAURD010000306.1 coordinate 1,348, forward strand.
TTCCATGCGCTCAGAGGCCGATCTCTGCTGGCGCGTTGCTCGGCGCTTTCAGCTGGAGCCAGCGGCCTTTGCTGGTCAACTGGTGCTCGATGCTGGTGCTGGTGCCGGCGACCAATCGCGCTGGTTATTGCAACAGGGTAGCCATGTCGTTTCGATTGACCTTTCCAGCGCCATTGACGTCGTGGCCCAGAAGCTGCGTATGCACCCCGGCTGGGTCGGCATTCAGTCTGATATCACGGTCCTGCCCTTTGCATCAAACCAGTTTGATCTGGTCTACTGCGAAGGGGTCATCCCATTTACCCATGACTCAGCGTTGACTGTCCAAGAGCTCTGCCGCATGCTGCGCAATGGCGGGCTGATTCTCGCCACCCATTACGAAACGGGTACACGGCTGCACGGCCATATGCGTCTGGCGCTGACCCTGGCTCTGCGACGACACTTGAGCCATCTGGAGCGTTACCAGTTGCTGTTCATCACCGGCGCTCTGGCAACCCTGGTCTATCTGCCAGTCATCGGCCCGGTGCTTCGGCGCAGCGGGCTGATACCCTATTCGCCTGTTATGCCCAGCTTCAAAACCACCTGGACCAATACATTTGATCTCTATGGCGACCATGCCTACCAGCGTTATATCAGCCCGGATCGCTTCTGGCGCTTTTTTGCCCAGGCCGGCATGATCCCACGCTACCGCCAGGGTGGCGTGGTTGCTGCACAGAAGCCCTGATCCAGACCGGCTGAAAGGAACATCCTATGACCATGATACGCCGATCACCCACCATATTGATGGCTGGCCCCTGGGTCTGGCCCTGGTATCACGAAGCATGTGCCTGCGCACTGGAAACCCTGGGCTGCCAGGTCGAACGTTTTAGCCTGTTTGATGTGTTCTACCGACGCGTACCGGGGCGAGTGCAGCCGGCTTATCGCTCATGGTGGGTTGCCTGGCAAAACCGATTCCTCATCGGCCCGACTATGCACCTGATCAATCGCCGTTTTCGCATCAGGGCACACCATCGTAACCCAGATATTGTTTGGCTCTACAACTGTCAGCATCTCTTCTCCCGAACGATTGCACACCTGCATGAGCAACAACCGCAGACACAACTCGTTCACTATATCAACGATAACCCATTTAGCCCGCATGCTCGCAAGGAGCAGTGGCGGCATGTGTACCCGGCGATTCGCTGGTTCCACCTCAACCTAGTCTTTCGCCACAGCAACATTGCCGATTTTGCACGGGCCGGTTCACGGGCAACCCAGGTCCTGCGGGCCTATTATGTGCCAGAGCTGCACTATCGCCAGCTCCCCGAACGGCATGAACGACATTTCCACAACGATGTGGTGTTTGTGGGGCATTATGAGAACGATGGGCGGCTGGGTCAACTGGAGGCGATAGCCCGTGCTGGACATCAGGTAGCGCTCTTTGGCGGTGGCTGGCCGGCGGCAGAACGCGTGCTCGCCGCAGACAGCCCGTTGCGGCGGGCATGGCCGGTTGAGCCGGTTGTGGGTGCTGACTATCGTAAGGCACTCTCTGGGAGTAAAATTGCATTATGTTTCCTTTCGCATATGAATGCCGATACTTATACCACCCGTACCTTTGAAATTCCTGCCATGCAAACGTTTATACTCAGTGAGTATAGTGATGATCTGGCAACGCTCTTTCGCGAAGGGGTCGAAGCCGAATACTTTCGTACACGCGAGGAACTCCTTGCCAAAATTGCATTTTATCTGCGCCATGACCGGGCGCGAGAGACGATAGCTCGTCGAGGCTATGAGCGTTTGCGCAAAGACGGTCATGATGTGACATCGCGTATGCGTGAATGGTTGCACTATGTATCATGTTGATAGTCTCCTTTCAAATATGTGCATGGTGTACCTGTTTCTATTATAGTTCGTATTGCACAAGAGTCAAGCACCGAACAAACGCAATAGACACGATTGGAATGAGCTACAAGGCGGTTTTTTTCATGGTTTTGGTTCGGTCGAGCTTGACACCACACAACAGATGGACAAAGAAGAAAGCAACAACGCATGCATATTTCGCCAACGCTGTTAGCCCGTGACGATCAGACGGTTCTTCCCGACCCTGGTTATCACCGAACGCGCCAGGTGGTTCACTGGGTCTGCGATGCGCCATCGCCCTATCATGCCTGTCTGTTTCGCGCACTTGCCGCCGATCTATCGCTTGATCTGACAGTGCATTTTATTCACACCGGTGTAACTAGTCATCCATGGCAGACGCAACTCACCAGTGGGTTTCGTTGGCGATCCTACCAGCGTCTGGCTGGTATCGATTGGCACCTGATGAAGCTGGCAATGACCGACCGACACAGCCGGTTCGTTGTTGCTGGCTGGTACGAGCCCACCACGCAGGCATTGCTCAGTTTGCTGCTGGCACAGCAACAACCCTTTATCATCTGGACGGATACGCCTGACCTACGGCCGCGCCCGTTTCTCAAAGGCACCATACGTCTGCTCTGGCTCCGCTTGCTCTTTCGCGGAGCAACCGCAGTTATGGGTACCGGTCAGCCAGCGTTGCAGGCACTGACGCTGATGGGCTGCCCACCGCAAAAGCTGATCAATTTTCCCTTTTTTGTCGATCTGGATGCGTGCCAGCGACTCGACATGAGTGAACCATCAATTGTGCGTTTTGTTTCGGCAGGGCGACTACAGCAATCACTCAAGGGTCAGCATCTGGCGCTGACGGCACTAGCCCAGGCGCGTGACCGCACCGGCCAGAATCGCTTTGAATATGTGATTGCCGGCAGTGGCCCGGACGAGGAGGCATTGCGCTTGTTAACCCAACAACTGGGTCTCCAGCACCAGGTACGTTTTGTTGGCTGGCTGGAGCCAGCTGCGATGCGTGCATGCTATGGCAACGGGCATGTGCTGCTCCATCCAGCGCTGGTGGATCCCTTTCCGGTGACCGTGCTTGAAGCCATGGCCGCCGGTATGGTTGTGCTTGGCTCAGATGCCTCGGGTTCTGTGGTAGATCGCATTTGCCATGGGCAGAACGGGCTTATTCACCGTGCCGGTGATGTTGAGCAATTGACCGAGCACATTGCGCAGCTCTTGGAGCACCCATGGCAGGTTGTGCCGATGGGTGCGGCAGCACGGCGCACTGCCGAAGCATGGCCGGTGGCACGCGGGGTGGAAGTGCTACGCACCGTGTTATGTCGTTGATGTCACCGGCAACTCATCGGGGTGGGAGCGTAGGCGCGGCTTGTAGCCGCGCTACCTTTCCACCACATG
>JAAURD010000045.1 GCA_012034075.1 Chloroflexaceae bacterium
TCAATGCCGATAGATGCCCCCGTCGCCGGCACCGGCGTCTCCAGAAAGCGCTCCACCAGTTGATTATAGCGCCCACCACCCATCACCGAGCCGAACTCTGGCGCCGCTGGGAGTGTCGCCTCAAAGACCGGCCCCGTATAATAATCCAGGCCACGGGTCAGGCTCGGGTCAAACACCACATCATGTTCTTGTACGCCCAACGCATCAAGTGCATCTGCCAGTTCATGCATCTCCTGCAACGCCGTCTGACTGACTGGCGTTTCTGGCAGGAGTGCCGCGAGCCGAGCAATGACGTCACGCCGCGAATCACCGGTGATAGCAACAACATGCAATATCTGATCGATTTGCTCGGCCTGTAGCCCGACCCCCCGTATCGGGTCACCCGATTCGTCAATCCGTCCATTGCCCAGTTCCTGGCGCACATGCTCCAGGCCAATCTTCTGCAACTTGTCAATCACACGCAATACATGCTTTTGCTGCTCCTCGGCCGTTACCTGGCAGGCCACCAGCAGTGCATTCATCACCGTGCGGTCATTCACGCTGATGCGAAACTGCGCCGCACCGTCGGGATCATTGCGCAGGCCCACCCGATGCATCACCTCGGTCATGGCTGCCAGTATTTCGGCATCAACCGCGACCGACTCCGAACCAGCAGCATCGATATCAAACTGTGTAAATTCACGAAAGCGACCAGGACCTGGCTTATCGGCCCGAAAGACCGATCCTATCTGATAACGTCGCAGCGGCAGCTTCAGCTCATTGGGATACTGTGCCACCAACCGTGCAAATGGCACGGTCAGATCAAAACGCATCGCTATCGCATCACCTTCGGGGCTGTGCAAGCGAAACATCTGCTTATTGGTCTCTTCCCCACCACTGCCCGTCAGCGTGCTGAGATACTCCAGGGTGGGTGTTTGTAGCGGCACAAACCCATATCGTTCATAGACAGTGCGAATATCTTCGATCAAACGTGTGCGAGCTATCATTTGCGATGGAAGCAAATCTTGAAAGCCTTTTAAGGTTTGTGGTGGTATGAGATTTTTCTCCGTCTCCATGTCTCTCTCCCTGGTAACATCAACGACCGGACCAACAGGCGGTGTGCCGGCGAACCTATAAAAAACCGTATCCCATGGCGTATTGTAGCCATATGTCGGTCAGGCGTCAAATAGACCGAACAAACGACATGGTCTTGCATATTGCAACCCGATTCTTTGCAAAAGTCACAAACTGTGCTACACTTGCGATTGCAGGCGGAAAAGGTCTTATGAACAGGGCCCTGCTGTGGTAACAAAAGGGCCGCCAATGTTACGCCTGTCATGGTGTTTTCTGGTTCGATGAAGAACAATTGATGGAGTACAGAGAAGAGGTTTATGCAATGACATACGAGGAAGTTTATCGCCGATCCATCGAAGATCCAACCGGTTTTTGGGGTGAACTTGCCGAAGAACTGCACTGGTATCGCAAGTGGGATAACGTGCTGGATGACTCGCAAGCACCGTTCTATCGCTGGTTTGTTGGTGGCGAGACAAACCTGTGTTACAACGCGGTCGACGCCATGCGCTTGGGCCAAAACGCGGTCAGGCGGCGATTATCTGGGAAAGCCCGGAAGCTGGGGAATCCCGCACAATCACGTATTTTGAGCTCTACCGTGAAGTGAACCGACTCGCCGGTGTGCTCAAAAATCTGGGCATCATGAAGGGTGATCGGGTCATCATTTATATGCCCATGATGGCCGAGGCGTTGTTTGCTATGCTTGCCTGTGTGCGCATCGGTGCAATTCATTCGGTCGTATTTGGTGGCTTTAGCGTGGGTGCATTGGCAAGCCGCATCGATGATGCTGGTCCGGTGGCGATTATCACTGCCGATGCTGGTCTGCGCAAAGGCAACCCCGTGCCGCTCAAAGAGATTGTCGATGACGCAATTGAGGCAGCAACCGTCGATACCGTGCGTGATGTGCTGGTGCTGAACCGTGAAATTAAACCTATGACCATGAAGCGTGGTCGCGATCTCGATTGGCACGAGCAAATGGCCGAACGCGGCACCAACTATGTTGAGCCAGTCCCGATGGCCAGCACCGATCCCTCCTACATCTTATATACATCTGGTACCACCGGCAAACCCAAAGGCGTGGTACGCGATACCGGCGGCTATATGGTCGCCCTTCACGCATCAATGCAGCAGGTCTACGATGTTGGTGATGGTGACGTCTACTGGTCAACGTCCGATATTGGCTGGGTCGTTGGGCATAGCTACATTGTCTACGGCCCATTGCTCAAAGGCGTGCCAACGATTGTCTTTGAAGGCCGTCCCGACTATCCTGATCCGGGCATCTGGTGGCGCATTATCGAAAAATATGGGGTAACCTGTGTCTTTAGCGCCCCCACCGCCCTGCGTGCCTTGCGCAAATTCCCCGACCACTGGATTAAAGACCGTGACCTGTCACAACTCAAACGTTTCTTTACTGCTGGTGAACCGCTCGATGAGCCAACCTACCAGTGGGCCAAAGAAGTTCTCAATATGCCCATTGTTGATCACTACTGGCAAACCGAAAGTGGCTGGTCGATGCTTACCAACTCGGTGGGGATTGAAGAGTTACCCTATAAACCGGGATCACCGACCAAACCGGCCGTTGGTCACCAGTTAGAGGTTGTTGATATTGATGGCAACCCCTTGAAACTGGGTGAAAAGGGTCTTCTGGTTGAGAAAGGGCCGCTTGCGCCAGGCATGTTGATGACCCTGTGGAATGATGACAAGCGCTATCTTTCGAGCTACTGGCAGCACTTCAAAAACAAACAACTCTATCTGACGGGTGACTATGCCATTCAGGATGAAGACGGCTATTTCTGGATGCTGGGTCGTGCCGATGAAGTAATCAACGTCTCTGGGCATCGCCTTGGCACACGTGAGATTGAAGAGGTCATTTCCGCCCATCCAGCAGTGGCCGAGGTGAGCGTGATTGGCGTCCGTGATGATTTACGGGGTGAGTCACCGCTGGTCGTAGCGGTCCTCAAACAGGATATCTCACCTTCTGAAGAAAACAATATTGCCAACGAAATGCGGCAGATGGTCCGTGATCGCATTGGCGCGATTGCCACACCGCACGGCATTCAGTTCGTGAGCACGTTGCCCAAAACACGCAGCGGCAAAATTATGCGCCGCGTGATTCGCTCGGTCTATCAGGGCGATGCGATTGGTGACTTGACCACCATCGAAGATGATGCCACGGTCGATATGGTGCGTGAAGCCGTTGATATCCTGCGGGGACAACTCTAACGCCGGCGTGGCAGTTGGTTGTGTGAGATCAGTATCTGGTGTGTATCCTCTATTATGAATGTATTTGGTGGTAACATATGGTACATCGTGATAGGAGGATACAGCCGATCATGTATAACAGCCCTAGTAGTGGTATTGTGACTGTTTTATATAACAAAGTAAGGTATAGGTGCTTTCTGTTTGTTCCCAACGATGTGGGATGGTGTGGAGAATTATTGACGCCGTTCCCGTTGAAACGATAAAACGTGCCAGATGATTTGACAAACTTCTGGACTGTATAGTACAATCAAAATGCGCTATACCTTGTTAAAATCTCTCGCAATGGACGCATCTGTGGCGAGATATGAGCAAAGAGGAGATTCAACCAATGTCTGAGACTCAAACTGATGGTGTTGTTGAGGCGCCATCAACGATCAGTAAGTCGAAATCGAGCAATGGTGTCGAAGGTGTGTACATGCCCAACGATGCTGTTGTTGAGAATGCTAATATCACTGCGTATATGCGGAGCAAAGGGTTCTCAACCTACGATGAATTGTATCAATGGAGTATCAAAAACCCCGAAGAGTTCTGGACCGATCATGCAAGCGAACTAGAATGGTTTCAGCCCTGGGAAAAAGTGCTGGATGAAAGCAAGGCGCCATTCTACAAGTGGTTTGTGGGTGGCAAAACCAATATTATTTATAATGCCATCGACCGCCATGTCAAGACCTGGCGCCGCAACAAGTTGGCTCTTATCTGGGAAGGCGAAGATGGAACGCTGCGTACCTATTCCTATCATCTGCTGAACCGTGAGGTCAGCAAAATTGCCAACGTGCTCAAGAGCATGGGCGTGAAAAAGGGCGACATCGTTACGATTTATTTGCCCCGTATTCCCGAATTGCCCCTCTGTATGCTGGCCTGTGCCAAAATTGGCGCAATGCACAGCGTCGTCTACGGTGGCTTTAGTGTTGAGGCACTCGCCGACCGTATTGATGACTCCAAGAGCCGCGTGCTGATTACGGCTGATAGTGGCTTTATGCGTGGCAAATTTGTTGAGTTGAAGAAGATTGCCGACGAAGCCATTGCCCGTACTCCCAGTGTGCAAACCTGCATTGTGGTGCGCCGCACCGGGCAAGATATCAATATGGAGAGTGGTCGCGACCTATGGCTGCATGATCTGCTGGCATTGCCAATTGCCTCTGCACACTGCGAGACGGAGCCCATGGATGCCGAAGATCCCCTCTTCATTCTGTATACCAGCGGTACCACCGGCCGACCCAAGGGTGTTGTTCACACGCATGGGGGCTATATGGTTGGTACCTACACCACGCTCAAACATGTGTTTGATATTAAAGAAGAAGACCGCTGGTGGTGTGCCGCTGACCCTGGTTGGATTACTGGTCATAGCTATATTGTCTATAGCCCGCTGCTCACCGGTACAACGTCCTTTATCTATGAAGGTGCGCCCAACTATCCTTATCCCGACCGCTGGTGGTCGATGATTGCCAAATATGGTATCAGCATTCTCTATACCGCGCCGACTGCTATTCGTGGTTTGATGCGCTTTGGCGAAGCCTGGCCCAGCCGTCACGACCTCAGCACACTCCGGCTCCTGGGTAGCGTGGGTGAGCCCATTAACCCCGAAGCGTGGCGCTGGTATCATCAGGTCATTGGGCATGAGCAGTGCCCGATTATGGATACCTGGTGGCAGACCGAAACCGGCCACTTTATGATTACGCCGACCCCGGTGTTGCCACTCAAACCCGGTAGTGCAACTCGTCCATTCCTCGGTATCGACATCGACGTAGTGCATGAAGATGGCTCGTCCTGCGAAGCTAACGAAGATGGCCTGCTCATCATCAAACGTCCGTGGCCTGGCATGTTGCGCACCATTCTCAACGATCCCGACCGCTATGTGACGACCTACTTTGAGAAAGTCCCTGGTGGCGTCTACACCGTCGGTGACAGTGCTCGCAAGGACGAAGATGGCTATATCTGGATTATCGGTCGTCTCGATGATGTGATTAAGGTGAGCGGTTATCGTCTGGGGACCGCCGAAGTTGAGAGTGCCCTGGTGAGTCATAGCGCTGTGGCGGAAGCTGCTGCTATCGGCCTGCCCCACGAACTCAAGGGCAATGCCATTCACACCTTTGTCATTCTGCGTGAAGGCTATGAAGGCAGCCAACAGCTCGAAGATGAACTGAAAGCCCATGTTGGTCACGAGATGGGACCGATTGCCCGACCCGAACGGGTTGAGTTTGTGACCTCGCTGCCGAAAACTCGCAGCGGTAAGATTATGCGCCGTGTGTTGAAAGCACAGGCATTGGGCCAGGATGTCGGTGATATTAGTACGCTCGAATCCTGAGTTCTGAGGTTTAGAACAAGGCACAACAGAGCAGTTCGGGTCGGACGCATGCCGTCCCCCGGCTGCTCTGTGCTTTTTGCCTCTCCAGCATCAAGGAGGCTATCGTGCATCATGAACTGGCACAAAAACTCCTCTCCATTAAAGAGGAAAATCTCTCCGAGTTGCAGTTATCCTCATTGAGCCGTGAGATCATGCAACTGTTTTTAGAGAACGTATCCAAAACACCAGCCAACCTCAACTGTTATTCACATATTGAGTTTGGCATGGTTGAATACGGCCATATTGGGCCAGACCGCGTGTATGGGTTGAAGATCAAAGGAAAAAAAGTGCTGCTGTCTGAGGTGATGCATGTGCTCGAAACATTACCCTTACCGGCCGAAGTGCGCAACCGCATTCCCGGCATCACCGCCAGCGAATGGGAAGCGGTCATACGCATGGTTACCGAAGTCCTCGCATCACTGGAAGTAGAGCAACGGACCAGAGAAGTGTAAGGCAGTATGCTGCTTTAATAGGCACCTGTACCGCGTAATACCACTGCAATTGTGCGAAAGAGAATGTGTAGATCGAGCCAGAAGGAATAATTCTGGATATAATAGAGATCATCCTCGGTATGCAGATGCATCGGTTTATCGCTACGCCCATTGATCTGCCACCAACCCGTTATCCCGGGTGGCACCCGAAAGCGTTGCCATTGCCACGGCTCATACTCTGCGGTCACATAGGGCATCTCCGGCCGTGGTCCCACCAGGCTCATCTCGCCTCGCAAAACATTCAACAGTTGTGGCAATTCATCCAGGCTGGTACGCCGAATAAACTGACCTATGCGCGTCACACGCGGGTCTTGTTGTTGCTTGTGGAGCAGCTTGCCTGATGCATCGCGCCGGGCTACATCTTGCCAGCGCTGTTCAGCATCCTGATACATGCTCCGAAATTTCATCATCGCAAAGCGCTGACCATGTTCTCCAATGCGCTCTTGCCGAAAGAAGACCGGCCCAGGTGACTCACGTTTAATCAACCAGGCAATCACTAGCATCAATGGCGCTAGCAGCACCAGCAACGTGATACTGGCAACCATATCAAACAGCCGTTTGAGCATCAGCTGTGACTCACTCAAGGCCGACTCACGCAAACTGATGAGCGGGATGCCACCCAGATTGTTCATCGGTGTACGGGCAAACGCCAGATCGAGAATATCTGGCACCATATGGACCATCACCGGTCGCTGTTGCAGTTCCATACACACCTGTGCGACCCATGGCTGTTGTGCTGGTGGCAAAGCAAATACCACCTCGTCAATACGGTGGGCCAGAATAAGGTCAAGCGTCTCCTCAACCCGTCCCAGGTATGGGAAAGGGCTATCGCTCAAGGGGGTATTGCTGGCAAACCCCACCACCGTAAGCCCGGCCCATGAACGGCGGGCAAATTCATCGGCCAGTTGTGTGCTCACCGTTCCATCACCAACAATCAACACCCGTCGTTGCCATTCATGGCGGTGCTTGATCTGCACATACCAGCGTACCAGCAAATGGCAGATCAGCAACACCACTAGGTTCAACAGAATGAAATAGAGAAATTGCAGGCGCGACACCTGCCGAAAGGAGAGATAAAGCAAGCCCGCAAAAGCCAGCGCTGCCAGCCCCACCGAAGCAATCAGGCGTCCATTAGCCTCAAGCACCCCATTGGTCACAATGGCATGCTGTGGATTAAACAGAAAGAAAGCGATGATCCAGATCACTGCGACCGCAACATAAAGTTGCCATGGAAGGTTTGTGTGCGGCCAGGGAATAGCTTTGCCCATATCGACATATTGGCGAATATACACGGTGCTATGGAGACACACCAGGGTCAGCATAACATCCCAGATAAGTAGGCTGGTCGCAAAACGTTGACTGGAGCGTTGCAGCATAGGTCACCTTATGTCAAGTCATCATCAAACAAACCACATCATGATCATGTATGTATGTATACTATACAAGAAACGCTCTTGTCTGGCAAGCGGTTCCACCATCGATTGATGTTCCTGATGCTGATTCTTACTGAAGGTTGAGACATGTTTGCTATTGACAATCATGGTATAATGGTACATTAAGAAAGAGGTATGGTGCTAAAAAGTACCTTTTTCCTGCTCTTCATGCAGTGCTATTACCGTGTCTTATCACTGGTAGTACAAAAAGAAAGGGGTTTTATAGCGGAAAAACTCATGGCCTCATGCGATCTCAGATCATTATCATCAATTTATCAGCAAAAATCAGAGATCGTATGATGATGTAGAAAATGTTTGTCTCTGTTTCGACGACAATTCATCGTGTAACCAGGAGGTTTCTATGAAACATGTTATTCTGACCATCCTGATTGCATTCTGTGTCTCTACCATGTCGGCATTGTTCCTGGTTGATACGGCTGCTGGTCAAACAGCGCAGCCATCACGCCAACAGGTAGTTGCCCCAGATGTCAATCCGCTTGTTCAACCAACGCCAACCAGCGTTTCACCCACCACGTTGCAGCCACTGCTTTCAGCGCCGGCGCAACTCGTTCCATTCACCCATCTTTTCACAACCACCACAACGACGGAACCAACCACTACTCCCGAACCCGAAAACGCAACGGAACCAGAAGAGGAAGAGCCAGAAGAGGACCCGGAAGACACGCCTGAAGAAGAAGACCCTTTTTCTGAACAGGATGTTATCACCGATACCGTTCCAATTGACCTGAATGATCTTGTTGATATCTCATTTGTCGATATGATCCTCGATAGCAGCGGCGCCACGGTCTGGACGTATGACGTAACCGAACAGGATGATGCGCCAGACCTGGACAAATGGATGCTACAACTCCCCGAATGTGCAACTGTGCAGGCCGCTTCCGGCAATTGGGAAGAGGTCGTGTTTGAGGACGAAAATGGCGACTCGATCAACGGTATTCGCTGGAGTGTCGATGCCGATTTTGAGAGCGACGAGTTTTCCGTCTTCTTAAATGGCAACTTGGTCGAAGGCAATGTCACTATTGCTGCCAACAGCGATGGTGCCGACCCGCTCTTCGGTAGCACCACCGGCCCCGTTTGTGATGAGCCTGGTGCTGTCGATGATCTGGATGATCTGGTTGATATCTCGTTCATCGATATGACCCTCGACAGCAGCGGCGCCACCGTCTGGACGTATGAGGTCACTGAACAGATGGTGCCCCAGAACTGGACAACTGGGTGCTACAACTCCCCGAATGCGCAACCGTGCAGGCCGCTTCCGGCGATTGGGAAGAGGTCGTGCTTGAGGACGAAAATGGCGACTCGATCAACGGTATTCGCTGGAGTGTTGATGCCGCTTTTGAAAGCGATGCGTTCTCCGTCTTCTTAAATGGCGACCTGGTCGAAGGCGATGTCACTATTGCTGCCAGCAGCGATGGTGCCGACCCGTTCTTCGGTAGCACCACCGGCCCCGTCTGTGACGAACCGGACGATGACGATGACGCCGTAAGCGATGGCGACTATCGCATTATCTTCATCGATTACGAAGAGCACAGCAACGGGACCACCACGTTTTACTATCGCTTTGAAGTGGAAGCTGGTGCCACCGCCCCCGATTCCTGGACATTGGAATTACCCGGCTGTACCCAGGTGGTTTCCGCAACCGGTAGCTGGGACATCATCAATTTTGAAGGCGTCACGACTGATGACTGACGACGATGATGACGATGATGACGGTGACTCCGTGAACCCCATAGCAGCCTATGACGACGATGACGACGGTGACGACGATGACGACGGTGACGACGATGATGACCTCTCAAACCTGGGTTTCTACGGCATCGAATGGAAGCTGGAATCAGGCTTCACATCAGGTGTTTTTGCCGTTACCATCGATGGCTCAATCAACATCGGCGTCAACCGCGTGCTGGTTGGCGATAGCATCATTGGCCTGCTCCCTGGCCCCGTCTGTGACGATGATACCTTCTTGCTCTTGGGCAAATACTACCGCTTTGTCGTCGTGGGTATTGTTATCCATAGCGATGGTAGCATGACCTGGACGTATGCCCTGGACCTGTTGCCGGGTGCCGAAGCACTGGATGCATGGGAACTTGAACTGCCATCTGTGTCAATATTGTTGGCGCTTCCGGTGATTGGGAAGTAACATCTGTGGAGAAGAGCCATAAAGTCAAGTGGAAGATGAAATCTGACTACAAACATGGCAAATTCTCCATCAAATTCAAAGGCAAGTACCGTGCTGGCAAATCCAAAGTAGCCATCAATGTTCAGGGTGGGCTGCTTGGTCTGCTCGCATCCCCCAGCTGTGCCGGTGGCTCATCTGATGACGGTGACGATGACGGTGATGACGGTGATGATGACGACGACGATAACGACGACGACGACCGTGATGACGATGACTCGTCCGATGTTGAGGTTGATACGCCTCAGGTACAAATCGTCGTTGAAAATAACATTACCTTTGCCATTGTTACCCTCAACATTCGCAACCGTGTGAATGCTGATGTAGCACGTGAGATGATCTTGCGTCTCGACCTGGATGATCTGGCTGAGTTTGATAGTTTGATTTTCCTTGAAGGCGTTGGGTTCGTTCAGGAAATCCTTGGCCAACAGGTGGTCATTGTCGTGGGCGATGGCGGTGTATTACCCGCTGGTGGTTCAGTCACCATTCAGGTCAAACTCAAGCTCAACGTTCCCGCCAGCCTGACCCGCAACATCCAGGCCATCTTCCAGTTGGTCTTCCGTGACCGCGTGCGGGTCTACACGCTCGATCCGATCATTGTTATTCTCTTCTCACCAGAAGATGACGAGCCTGAAGATCAGACCGTGACGGATATTATTCTCACGCGGCTGTCGATCAATCGGCTCGATGTGCGTTTCCGTGCCTACTGGGAAGCGAATGGCGGTCTCCGTATCTTCGGTTTACCACTGACCGATCCAATCGTGTTACCATCGGGCATTGTGGTGCAATACTGCGAACGGGTGCGCTTTGAATACCATCCGGATCTGGCTGGTACGCCCTATGAGGTGTTGCTCGGTCTGCTCGCTATCGAGCTGAACAAAGTCGAGCCACCGGTGCCCGCACCCGACCCGAGTAGTGAAGACGCGATTTGGTATTTCCCGGCAACCGGTCACCTGATTGGCCCAGCGTTCCGCACCTTCTGGGTCAGCTATGGTGGTCTGCCCACCTTTGGCTACCCCATTGGTGAAGCCTTTGAAAACGAGAGTGGTCTGCTGGTGCAGTACTTTGAACGTGCTCGCATGGAATATCATCCCGAACTGGCTGGCACCGAATACGAAATCTTGCTCGGTTTCCTGGGCGAAGAGGTCTTGATTATCGAAGGCGGTCCTGACAGTGACGGTGATGACTCAGGCGATGATAGTGACGGTGACGACGGTGACGACGATGACGACGACGACGACGACGATGACGACGACGATGACGACGACGACTAATCTGGGTTGCCTACGTCGCTTTTCTTGTTCTTGATGCTAAGAAACGGCCTGGTTCTGCAAGAACCAGGCCGTTTCTCTCTATTGGTGATTGTTGCACTGTCGTTGCCACCACTCAATCACAGCTTGATCATGGGATCCATGGTAGCACTGTTCCAGATACTCCTGGTAATGCATTCGCCGACGTTCATAGATCGCATGCAGCGGTGCCGGGTCATTGTCCTGCAGCAATTGCAGCACGGCCCGCTCAATGCGTTCAATTGCCATGCCGATCACCGTCTCCCCCAGTGATTGCGAAGAAGCACCACGCGGATCACGCCCAAGAATACCACTGGTTGTCGGCGTTAACGAATGGGCGTCACCCAGGGTATGTAGTGCGACCAGGCCCGGATAGAGTGCCAGCATCATCGAGGTCTCCCAGAGACCACCGTAATCAAGCATTTTATCATCAACCAGCGCCAGTGGAGGTAAGGCCAGTACCAGCAGTTGATGTTCTTTCATTGCCGTTTCGGCAGCGTCCATGAGCACCATTTCATGTCCAGGCGAATAGGGGCCACTTAAAACCACCACAACGCGCCATGAAGCACGGGCTAGATCGGTAAAGAGATTATCCCAAAACGCGTGCATCACATCGCTTGTTATCGACAGCGACTGATCGTGTGGCCGAACAGTCGCCGGCCACCAGGTTGTTGGTAATACAACACCGCCGGTGCGTCGGACCAACTTGTCGGTAATCGCTTCGGCAATCATCCCATTGATCCCAAATGGTAGATGCGGCCCATGCCATTCAAGCGATCCCCATGGCAAATAAGCGATTGGCACCGATATCCGAATGGTGTGCAGTTTGTTGGGATGAAGATCAACATAACGTCCCCAGGGGGGTGGTGTCGATGACATAATAACACCTCAGTGTTCCTGATCAATATACGATTGAATCTTACCACTTCTGAAGTATTTCTGCAATATAGCACGCTCTTTCGTCTAACGATTACAACGCTGTGTAATACGATAAAGCCTCGTGTTATCGGCATCGCGTTGGCTGCGCCAACATTCCTTGTACAATGTATCTATATTTATGAACAATGTGCCGCCGATTACGAGATTCCAGACTCTGTTTACCTGAGAATGGGTGCTGGACCGGATGCCCGTTCGCAGGGTCAGCCATGTTGTAGCTATCATGAAACGTTTGTTGTGTCTATTGACAGTCCGATAGGGCTATGCTAGCATGCATGCCAGCAACCGCAGTTAACCGTGATCTGGAAGCCAATGATGGCCGTTGAGAGACGAGGAGCCATGCCCGTAGACCCACAACATGATCCCTACTACCGTTTGCGGCATAGTCTGGCCCATGTAATGGCCCAGGCCGTGCTGGAGCTATTTCCCGAAGGGAAGATTGCGATTGGCCCACCCATTGAGGACGGCTTTTATTATGATTTCGATTTGCCCCGGTCACTTACCCCCGATGACCTGGAGGCTATTGAAACCAGAATGCGTCAGATTATTCCTGGCAATCATCCCTTTAGCTATCGCGTTGTCAGTGCCGATGAGGCCAGAACGCTTTTTCACAACCAGCCCTATAAGCTCGAACTGATTGAGGGGTTGGTTCAGGGCGATACCGAATCGGCGGAAATGGCCGGCAATGGCAATGGTCAAAGCACTGTCATTTCAACCTACCGTCACGACACCTTTGAAGACCTGTGTCGCGGCCCCCATCTGGAGCATACCGGTCAGATTGCTGCCGATGGGTTCAAGTTGCTCAGCATCGCCGGTGCCTACTGGCGTGGTAATGAGAAGAACCCCATGCTCCAGCGGGTGTATGGCACCGCCTGGAACAACAAAGCCGAGCTGGATGACTACCTCTGGCGCATGGAAGAAGCTCGCCGACGCGACCATCGCCGCCTGGGCAAAGAGCTGGATCTCTTCAGCATCTCCGAAGATGTCGGGCCTGGGCTGATTTTATGGCACCCCAAAGGCGCCCAGATCCGCGTGGTGATGGAAGACTTTATGCGCAAAGCTCATCTTGAGCATGGGTATGAGTGGGTCTTTTCGCCCCATGTTGGTCGTGCGCACCTCTGGCATACCTCCGGCCACCTTGATTTTTATCAAGAGAATATGTATGCGCCGATGGAGATTGAGGAAGAATCGTATTATGTGAAGCCGATGAATTGTCCCTTCCATATCAAAATCTATCAAAGCCACGTGCGATCTTACCGTGACTTGCCCATGCGCTATGCCGAATATGGTACGGTCTACCGTTACGAACGCAGCGGTGTGTTGCATGGGCTGCCCCGTGTGCGTGGTTTTACCCAGGATGATGCGCATATCTTCTGTCGGCCGGATCAGATTGAAGCTGAAATTACCCGTGCCCTGGAATTTTCGTTGTATGTGTTACGTTCATTTGGCTTAACTGATTTTACGGCTTATATTGCGACCCGGCCAGCCAAATATGTTGGTGAACCCGAGAACTGGGAGCACGCGACCCAGGCGCTCTACCGCGCCGTTGAACAGCAAAGCAATTTCCCATATGAAATCGATCCTGGTGGTGGTGCTTTTTATGGCCCCAAAATCGATTTGAAGGTAGCCGATGCCCTGGGCCGTTCGTGGCAGCTCAGCACGATACAGTTTGATTTTAACTTGCCCGAACGCTTTGGTATGGAGTATATCGCCGAAGATGGTCAGCCACATCGGCCCTATATGGTGCATCGTGCTCTGCTCGGCAGTTTCGAGCGCTTCTTTGGCATGTTGATCGAATATTATGGTGGCGCCTTTCCAGTGTGGCTGGCGCCGGTGCAAGCAACGCTCATCCCGATTACCGACCGCCATATGGAATATACCACGATGGTCCAGGATCGGCTGCGAACGGCTGGAATCCGCGCCGAGATCGATCAGAGCAAAGATCGCATGCAGGCCAAAATTCGCCGTGCCCAGCTGCAAAAAGTACCCTACATGCTGATCATTGGTGATAAAGAGCAGGCGGCCGGTGCGGTTGCGGTGCGCCAGCGTTCGGGCGCAGACCTTGGTGCGATTGCGCTGGATGATTTTGTGCAACGGGTATGTACTGAGGTTGAAACGCACGCTTGAGACCATTCCATCGACGGTGTTCTGGTTTGGTTGTAACATGGATATCAAATGGAATAGAGGAGCACTGGCATCGTTCACGCGTTGCCTGCCCTGGTTCAGGAGGCCATTATGCATTTTGTTCTTGGTTTTGTGCTGGGAGCAGCAGCAAGCGCAGCAGCGGTGATTGCCTATGCGCCCCGATCAGGTGAAGAGACGCGCCAGAGCATTGCCGACCAGTTGAAAGCTGCCTGGGAAGAAGGCAAACAGGCCACGTCGCAGCGTGAAGCAGAGCTGTGGCAGGAATTTTATCAGCGGACACAACCAAATACCACTGAATTAGCGCCACCAACTCAGCCAACACCCAACCTGGGGGCGCAGTTGCAACCGTCACGGCAGCCTCGTCCCGCTGCTCCTGGCAATGGCGCTTGATGGCGGTCTATCGGTATGGATGCTGAAATCATTGCGATTGGTTCTGAATTAATCCTCGGTACCACCGTTGATACCAATAGCACCTATCTGGCCCAACAGCTGGCCCGCAGTGGTGTGACGTTGCGCCGTACCACCGTTGTTGGTGATGACCTTGACCAGATGGTTGGCATCATTACGGAAGCCTGTCAACGTACTGATCTGGTGATCTGTACCGGTGGTATTGGCCCCACGGTCGATGATCGTACCCGTGAGGCAGTTGCCCGCTCGTTGAATCGTCCATTAGTGTTTCGTCAGGACCTGTGTGACCAGATAGCAGCGCGGTTTGCGGCAATGAACCGACCTATGCGCGATGCCAACCGGGTGCAGGCATACATCCCCCAAGGGGCACGTGCCATTGAAACCCACGTGTACCGCACCAGCGTTTCTGATCGAACTGGAACAGCATACGATTGTCGTACTCCCTGGCGTACCGCATGAGATGCGTTTTTTATTTGAGACTGTGGTTATGCCCTATTTGCGTAATGAATGTGGAGTACGTGAAGTCATTCTGGTACGCACGTTTCATGTTACTGCTCTGCCCGAGAGTGTCATTGGCGAGCGCATTGCCGATCTGATGGAGCGTACAAACCCCAGTGTCGGTACATCTGCCAAACAGGGCCGGTGCGAATTGCGTGTTCGTGCCGCCGCCCCTACGCCCGACGCCGCCGAAGCCCTGATGCATGATATCGAACAAGAACTGAACCAGCGACTGGGCCGCTTTTTGCTTGGTGCTGAACCACTGGAACACCTGGTAGCGCGGCTCTTGCATGAGCGTGGTCTGAATCTGGTGCTGTATGAAGGCCATATGGCGGCGCCCATCTATCATGCCCTGGGAAGCACGCCGCAGGGTCTGGCGTGTCTGCAGCAGGTTATCGTACAACGTGATCTGCTCGCTCACGATACGGCGAGTGCCACCGCTATCGCTGGGCAGCAAGCCGAGGGCTTACGCACGCAGGCCAGGGCTGATCTGGCGCTTGCCATGCAGCCCGTCACTCCGCAGAGCAGCAGCACGGATGCCGATGCCTATACCCAGGTATGCCTGGCGTTGGTAACGCCAACGAGTAGCCATACCCTGAATCGACACTATGATCTCAATCTTGCAGAAGGCTGGCAGTATGTTGGATCAATGGGTCTTGAAATGATCCGTCGTTATCTCTCTAACGAAGATCCCGTCGCTCAAACGTCGTCCGATTCGGCATTATCGGGATCAGCCGACAATTGAAGCTGCTCTGGAGCGTCAATCCAGCCGCGTCGTAGCGCATACAATACCGCCTGAGTGCGATCGTTCAATGCCAGTTTGCGCAAAATAGCCGAAATATGATTCTTGACCGTCTGGGTACTGATCTCCAGGTTTTCGGCAATATTGCGGTTGCTGCCGCCATTGGCAATCTGCTCCAGGACTTCAATTTCGCGTTCGCTGAGCGGCGTGAAGATAGGAAAATCAACCCCCGGGGCAGTAGAAACCTGCTGCGGCAGGTTGCGAAACTGGGATAGCACGTTGTGCGCCATGTTGGGATTTTCCAGCACCATATCGTTAATGACATACTCGCCATTAGCAACCCGCCGCAACACATCAGCCAAGTCTTCGGGTTTGATATCTTTGGAGCGGTAGGCCGCAGCACCGGCCTGCAACGCATCGAATGCCTGTTGATCATTTTCGTGAATGCTGAGAATAACCACGCCCAGGCGCGGATACTGGCGACGTAACTGCCGGGTGAACTCGAGGCCACTCATCCCAGGAAGGTTCAGATCGGCAAGAATAACGTTGGGCTCTAGCTGATGCCCGATACTATTAATCCACTCCAGTGCTTCTTCGGCCTGTGGTGCATCGCCAACAACATAGATATCAGAAAAAGCTGAGAGCGCATAGCGCACCCCCTGACGAAAGAGTGGATGATCGTCAATAATCAGAACTCTTACGGGAGCGTAGGCGGACATGGTCGTGGTTCCTTCCCTTGTTCACGCAACCAATGGTAGTAGGCCGTGGATGCATCCTGTATCACATCGATTCCAGCAGCGGTGAGGAGTTGTGCGGTAGCGGGCAATGGCAAACCGACCACAGCCGTATAACTTCCCTGTACCTGTTCAACCAGGGTGTCGCCAATTCCCTGAATGCCATACGCCCCGGCTTTATCGAGCGGCTCACCGGTCGCAATGTAGGCCGCAATGGCTGATTCATCCAGCAGTTGCATGGTGACAGAGCTGGCGACCAGATCAAACCAGATATGAACACCGTCAAGCTGGCCATAATGCATGCATGTATGAGCGTTACCTCCCCATTCCACACCGGTCAGCACACAGAGACCCGAATACACCGTATGAGTAAACCCTGACAGACGTTGCAGCATTCCCTGCGCATCATGGGCATCACGCGGTTTGCCCTGCACAACGCCATCGAGCACAACATCGGTATCAGCCGCCAGTACCACATCGGCTGGAGCCTGCTGCCATGCCGCTGATGCTTTGCGCCACGCCCGCACACATGGGTGCTGTTGCCAGGTCAGTGGGCATGGGGGCAGCAACGCTGTAACAGCACTGGGCAGCGGATCCTCACGCTCTTCGGCATCGGTCGGTACGACCGCAAAGGCAGGGACAAGGCACTGCAGCAGTTCCCGCCGGCGGGCGAGGCCGAAGCCAGAATCAACTGTGGTTGCGTGTTCACTTCAAGGTTCTCTGCACGAGAAGCATTTGCTCCAGAAGCCAGCTGCATACTACAAAACCTACTATCATTGATACACAACGTTTCTCTGTCTGATGGCTGATCTTAACACGCAGTTGCCGAAATAGCAAGACGGCGAACACCATGAATTGTATCGAGATGAGATAGGTGTACTCCCTGTCTGCAATCTCAGGACAAAGTGCCCTCTTGACAATAAGGGATGCATGTGTTATAGTGTCAGTTATACACTAGTGTCAAGATTGCACTAAGTCATGGAGATGATGATGACTTCCCATATGAATCTTGCAGACCGATCACTTGCGTTTCTGACCTACCTCGAAGACTGGTATCGGCAGTTGCCACTGGTGCCGCTGGCAACCGTCATTGACAGTGCTCCAGAAACGGTGGCGCTGATCTCGGTCGATATGATCAACGGTTTTGCAAAGAAGGGCCACTCTCTGGTGAGCGGGTTGCGGCGCTGATCACGCCGGTGGCTGATCTCTTTCAAGCAGCCTATCAGCAGGGCGTGCGAGCCATGGTGCTGGCGCAAGATGCGCACCATCCCGAAACCCCCGAGTTTCGCGTCTACCCTCCGCACTGCATTGCCGGTACCAGTGAGAGCCAAACCATCACTGAACTGGCCAGTCTGTCCTTCGCCAGCGAGATGACAATCATTGAAAAAAATGCGCTTTCGATAGCAATTGCGACAACGTTTGACGATTGGATGGCGACCCATCCCGACATCACCACCTTTATCGTTGTCGGTGATTGCACCGACCTGTGCGTCTATTCGGCAGCGATGTACTTGCAACTTCAATCGCATGCGCTGAACCGGCCACGCCGGGTGGTTGTCGCTGCCAACCTGGTCGATACATTCGATACACCGGTCAGTGTTGCCCGTGAAGCCGGTATACCCGCTCATCCGGGTGATGTCCATCATCTGTTCTTTGCACCATATGGCGATGAATGGAGTAGACGTTGTTGGGCAATTAACCTGGTGATTCAGGTAAACGCAAAATGCCTGTGCTGACCGATGAGAGGCCGTAGGTGCGGCGTGCAGCCGCACGGCGGTCGGTCCCGACCGCGCCGGGCCGAACGAAACCAGCTAGAGGCCGTAGGTGCGGCGTGCAGCCGCACAGCTGTCGGGACGACCGCACGCGGGCCGGATCTGGTAGTGAGTGGCTCTTCTTTTTTTATTCGCAGAAATAGTGTTAATATGACACTATTTGAATGATACCAGTAGAAACTGAAAGGAAACACTTGATGAATCCACAACTGTTACAACACACCAATGGCACCCACGAGGGCGCGACACACAATGGCACCGCGGCAAACCCTGACCTGATTGCTGAGATTATGCGCCTGAAACACGAACGCAACGCGGTCTTGCTGGCACACAACTATCAGTATCCCGAAATTCAAGATATTGCCGATTTTGTGGGGGACTCGCTGGGCTTATCGCAGACCGCCGCCAGCACGCCAGCCGATGTGATTGTCTTCTGTGGCGTGCATTTTATGGCCGAGACGGCGGCTATTCTCTGTCCCGAGAAGACCGTCCTGATCCCCGATCAAGAAGCGGGCTGCTCCCTGGCCGCTTCCATCAGCATTGACGAACTACGCGAGTGGAAAGCCAGCCATCCCGATGCGGTGGTCGTCTCGTATGTCAATACCACCGCCGAAGTGAAGGTCGAAAGCGACTACTGCTGCACATCGAGCAATGCCGTGCAAATCGTGGAGTCGATCCCGCCGGACCGCACTATTCTCTTTCTGCCGGATATCTTTCTCGGCGATTATGTGCGGCGCATGACCGGGCGATCCATTCATGTCTGGCCGGGTTCGTGCCATGTGCATGCCGCCATTCGGCCCAACCAGGTCACCAGTATGCGCTCAAAACATCCCGATGCCGATTTTCTGATCCATCCAGAGTGTGGCTGTGTTACGTCTTGTATGAGTTTTCTGGCTAACGGTGATATTGATGCCCAACATACCCATATTCTTTCCACTGAAGGCATGATCCGCCACAGCCAGCAGAGCACCGCCAACTCCTTTATCGTCGCGACCGAGGTCGGCGTGTTGCACCGGATGCAGAAGGCCAACCCCGACCGCGAATTTCTGCCGATTGATGAGGCAGCCATCTGCCGCTATATGAAAATGATCACCCTGGAGAAGATTCTGGTGTCGCTCCAGGAGATGCGCTATCAGGTGACCGTGCCAGAGCATATTGCCCAACCGGCGCGACAGGCTATCGAACGTATGTTAACCCTGGTCTGACATCCAGACCCTGGAAATGAGAAGAAGTGATGAACCCATCTATTCCATGGCAGAACGCCCAGGTTGATACCCCGCACCAGGTCATCCACGGCGGTGCAACCGCGTTCGAGTCAATCCAGCAACAGAGTACTGATGTTCTGATTATTGGTGGCGGTGTGGCCGGGCTGACTGCTGCGCTTTCGGCCGCAGCCAGCGCCAATGTGTGCCTTATCACCCGTGACCCATTGATGCAGAGTAATTCGGCGCAGGCCCAGGGTGGTCTTGCGGTTGTGCTCGATAGCGCCGACTCGCCGTCTCTCCACATTGAGGATACGCTGATTGCCGGTGCGGGCCTTGCCGATACCGTAGCAGTAGCAACCCTGGTGCGCCAGGCACCGGCATTGATCCAGACCTTGCATCGCCTGGGCATGCCATTTGATCGCGATGGCGAGCATATCCAGCTTGGGCTGGAGGGCGGACACTCACGCCGACGGATTGTGCATGTGGGTGATGCGACCGGTCGTGCCCTGATGGATACGCTGGTTCAGCAGGTCAATCAGTCGCCCCGGATTCATGTGCTGGCAGGCTACCAGGCAATCGATCTGATACTTGCCGGGGGCGTCTGCCGGGGTGTGCTTGCACTTGATGCGCAAACGCAATTGCTCGCGGTGCATGCGCATACCACAATTCTGGCGACGGGTGGCGCGGGTGCATTGTATGGTCTCACCAGCAATCAACCTGGCGCGTTGGGCGAGGGCATTGCGCTGGCCTATCGCGCTGGGGCCGCAGTTGCCGATATGGAATTTGTGCAGTTTCACCCGACCGTCTTGCGTACTCGCGAGGGGCGCGGCTTTTTGCTGAGCGAGGCCTTGCGTGGCGAAGGCGCACGCCTACTTTCACCGGCTGGCCGGCGATTTATGCCCGAGATTGACCCACGGGCCGAACTGGCCCCACGTGATGTGGTCACACGCGGTATTTTGCAGGTGATGCAACAGGAAGGCGTGGATACAGTTTATCTGGATGTAACCCACCTTTCGCGGCCGGTCATCGAACAGCGCTTTCCCACGATTGCTGCGCGTTGTCGTGAAGAGGGCCTGGACCTGGCCCAGGATGCGATACCGGTCGCACCGGCGGCGCACTATCTGATGGGCGGCATTGCTACCGACCTGCATGGTGCCACCAGTTTGCCTGGCCTGTATGCCGTAGGGGAGTGTGCCTGTACTGGTGTGCATGGCGCCAACCGGCTGGCGAGCAACTCACTCCTGGAGTGTCTGGTCTTTGGGCAGCGGGCTGGTTTGGCGGCTGCGCATACCGCCTATCGTGCAACCACGCCGCGTTCGCTCCATCTACCCTACCGTGAGCGTGCGGTACAGACAGGTTCGCCGCATGGATGCTTGCCCGCTGACTGGCGTACCAGTCTGGCCGCAATCATGCGCAACCTGGCCGCTCCGCGCCGTTCGGGCGATGGTCTGGCGCAGGCATGGCAGCAGCTGGCGTCGTTCCCGTTGCAAGCAGCGCATCTTGTGTCAGACGCCATCACTTTGGCGAATGCGGCTCTGGTAGCCCGCTTGATTGTCGCTGCTGCGCTGGTGCGCCAGGAGAGCCGTGGGGCGCACTTTCGCACTGATTTTGCCCAGACCGATCCCGCCTGGGCTTGCCACCTGGTTTGGCAACGCGAGCAACGGCCCAGGCTGGTTGAGACTATTGCGAGTGAGCCTTTGCCGTTGGAAACATCCATTGCCGTGGCTGTGTAAGGCCAAATGAAGGCGATCAGGGGTTCATTGATAATTGACAATGGATAATTGACAATTGGGGTACGGGCCGCCGTTTTCCCCTCGGAGGGAATCGTAGGTGCGGCTTGTAGCCGCACAGCGGTCGGGCACGACCGCACGCTGTCCGGAAGCGGGAATGCCAGGAGAGATCGGGCGTGTCATCGTCTACACTCTTCCCTTGCGGAAGAAGGTTCGGGTATGAGGGCGTGCGGTCGTTCCGATCGCACGCGGGTCGCACACTTGCGGAGTGGGGAGCGTCGTGCGGCGGCAAGCGCACCTACGATCTGTCACCTACGGCATGGAGAGGTCGGGCGCTGGCATCGTCTACGCCATCTGACACGATCATTGATATCAACGAAATCAAACGCACATACAGAAAGACAAAGGAAAGAATTATGCACCATCAGCAGATGTCTATCGATATTCCAGACCATATGGTCCATGCAGCGATCCTCCGTGCTCTGGAGGAAGATATTGGTCGCGGTGACCTGACGACCACAGCCGCTATTCCACCCGACATTCAGGGGCAGGCCGACATTGTGTTGCGCGAACCGGGCGTGGTTGCCGGTGTACCGCTCTTACCCGTGATCTTCACCATGGTCGACTCTCGCCTGCAGGTCGAATCACTCATCACCGACGGCACAAACGCTCCAGCCGGCGCGGTCATCGCCCGTATCAGCGGACCTGTCAGCGGCTTGCTCACGGCAGAACGGGTAGCCTTGAACTTTGTCCAGCATCTCAGCGGCATTGCGACGCTCACCGCGCAGTATGTGGCGGTGCTACAAGGTCTGCCTACGCGTTTGCTGGATACGCGCAAAACAACACCCGGCCTGCGTGCCTTTGAGAAGTATGCTGTGCGCGTTGGTGGAGGCACCAACCACCGCATGGGCCTGTATGACGCGGTGATGCTCAAAGACAATCACCTGGCCCTGCTGGCAACCCTGGGGATGGATGTTGCCGCAGCGGTGCGACGTACCCGCAACGCCGTCGGGCCAACCGTGCGCATTGAAGTAGAAGTGGAAACCATTGCCGATGCACATCTGGCTGCGCAGGCTGGCGCTGATCTGATTCTGCTGGATAATATGCCGCCGCCGATGATGCGCCAGATCGTACACGAACTGAAAGGCGATGCGGCGCCAGGCACTTTGCCCTTGCTTGAGGCATCGGGAGGGATTACGCTTGAGACGCTGCGTGCGGTGGCGGAAACCGGCGTCGATTATATTTCGGTCGGGGTGCTGACCCATTCGGTGCGTTCGCTCGATATCGGTATGGATTGGCACAGCTGATCTTCTCCATCGTTCCATCGTTCGGAGCTATTGACAACCATCGCCATACCATAGTATACTTCTCAGTGGTCAGTGGGCAGCAACAAACATGAACGTTCATCGCATAGGAGTAAAAAAACGTGGATACGTATGAACGCATGGAACAGTTCGCACGTTTTGTCTGGGAAGGACGCGGTCAAGGTCTGACTCGGCGTGAGTTCTTGAAGCGGGGTCTGGCGCTGGGCCTCTCGCTATCAACCATTGGCGCTGTGCTGGTCGGTTGTGGTGTGGATCAGAAGGCCGCGCTTTCCGAGACAGCTGGTGCCACGGCAACATCAGCCGCGACGGCAACACCACAGGCCACCGTCACACCGCTGGCAACGTCAACCGCGACGGCAACGCCTAGCCCTGAACCGACGGAAACGCCACTACCAACGGCTACACCAGTGCCCCTACAGGCACGCTTTGCCGTCATTGGTGATTTTGGCTGGTCGGGCGATGCCGAGGCAGCCGTGGCAAGCCTGGTGAAGAGCTGGCAACCCGACTTTATTGTGACCACGGGTGACAATAACTATCCCACCGGTTCTGCTGCTGCAATCGATGAGAATGTGGGACAGTACTACCACGAATATATGGCTCATACCGGTAGTGCTTATGGCCCTGGTTCTGAGGTGAACCGCTTCTTCCCGGTACTCGGCAACCACGATACCGATACGGATCTGGGGCAGCCCTACTTTGACTATTTTGTCTTACCAGGCAATGAGCGCTACTATCTGGTGGACTGGCCGCCAGTGCGAATATATGCCGTCAATAGTGTGCCCTGGATTGAAGATGATGGCGTTCATCCCGACTCCGTTCAGGCGGAATGGTTGAAGCGAGAACTCGCCGCCGCCAACGGGGCCTGGAATATTGTGGTCTTTCATCATCCACCTTATGGCTCGGGTTATAAGGGAGTGAGTACATGGATGCGCTGGCCGTTTCAAGAGTGGGGTGCTCATGTCGTACTGAATGGGCATAACCATGTGTATGAGCGCATTATGATCAATGGCTTTCCCTATATTACCAATGGCGCCGGCGGTGGTCCGCTCTACGCCTTTCTCGACGAGATCGCCGAGGGCAGCGAGGTGCGCTATAATATGAATCATGGCGCCCAACTGGTGCAGGCAACCGAAGAGCAACTCTCGCTTCAGTTTATTACACGGAATGAAGAGGTTATCGATACGTTTGTGATTGAACGCCCGCTGGCTTGACCATGCGGTGATTATATAGGTGTATACGTGCCCTGTATGATAGCACAAGAAAGGATCCAGGATGATCCAGAACAAGCAACAACGGTATGGGGTGACCCTGAGATGGCTCACGGCCATGCTTTTTCTCCTGACCAGCCTGGTTTTGCTGGTCGCTTCATCACCTACAGCGGCTCAGGATGCTGAGCGCTGTATTCCCGAGACTGGTTTCTGTGTTCGTGGCGACTTTTTACGCTTCTGGGAACAATATGGTGGCCTTGATTTTCTGGGTGCGCCGATTACGGATATCCGCACCGAAGTCGTTGATGACGGTCAGACGGTACCGGTCCAGTGGTTCCAACGTGGACGCATCGAAGACCATGCAATCTACGGATTGCGTCTGGGTCAACTCGGTACCGAGCATCTTCTTCATATCGGCTACAACATTTGGGATCCGGCCCAGCGTGCGTCTGGTGAAACGCCTGGCTGCCATTTTATCGAACGGACCGGGCAAAATATCTGCGAACCCTTTCTGGCCTACTGGGAGAGCAATGGCGGCGTTCAGCGTTTTGGTTTGCCGTTGACGCCTGCGCGTGAAGAGGTTGCCAGCGGCCAGGAGGGGTTGGTACAGTATTTTGAACGGTATCGCCTCGAAGCGCGACCGGATGGCATCCGAATGGGCGACCTGGGCGCCGAAGCGTTGGCAATGGGCAGCCCCACAGTCTGTACCAACAGCGTGCCAGAATCGCTCCGCAATAGCTTTGAACGTATTCCGTTCCGTCGCAGCCTCGGCTGCCCCGGTGAAACCCACTGGAATATCGCAATCGCCAGGCAACCCTTTGAACGTGGTGAGATGTTCTGGATTGGTCTGCCCGATGGTAGCCGTCATGTGCTGGCCTTGGCGCGTGTGTCCAGTCTCTTCCAGCGCTCCAACGCGGATACCTGGAGCGAAGCAGAGCCAGCTATCCCAGATATTACACACATTAACGGTTCTAGTACACCACCAGATGGCCGAATCGTCCCACAGCGTGGCATTGGCAAAGTCTGGGCCAGCGACCCTGAATTGACGGCACGGCTGGGCTGGGCCACTGCCGAGGAAGAATGGGGGGAGGCCAATATACAGCGCTTTGATCGGGGCTGGCTGATCTGGTGGCTTAACAGCGATACGGTCTATGCCTTTGGGCCAGCTCTTGGTGACTTGGTGGTCTTTCCCACTCCTCGTTTGACGCCAGAAGGCCCGAATCTCCAGGCACTGCTTGAGGGTGTGCCAGCCCCAACCATTGGCGGGCAGCCGGTCGTCCGCACGCAAAGTGTCGATTTTTATCGGTTTCCAGGTGCGCTCACCGACGATGAAATTCGTGCCATCAGCCTTGTCGCCGAAGAGGTGCTTGCGAGCGGCAGTACCCAGCTGGGCAACAGCCCGAAGGGACGCATTGCGGTACGATTTGAGCCATCTTCTGGCGGGAGATGCCCGGACTTAGGGGTTGCCTATACCGGACAACGGACGATCATTATGTATTACAGCCCCGGTGCCAATCGTGATGACGTTCGCCATGTGCTTGCCCACGAGTTTATTCACCAGCTGCAGCACGACTACTACGGCTCCGGTGATCATCTCCAATCGGATAATATCTTACTGGAGGGCATGGCCGTCTGGGCCAGCAGTCGCTTCTATCTCAATGAACAGGGTGAACCGTTCTATCAGGTGATCGTGCGTGAAGCGCTGCGCTCTGGTCAGCAGTTATCGTTGACACGCTACCCGTCGGGCAGTTGTTTTTTGACTCCCGGCGGTCCTGCCTCGTTTTATGCGCAATGGGGATCGTTCACTGAGTATCTGCTGGAGACCTATGGCCGCGACCGCTACGATAAGGTGTATCGCAGTGGTTGGGGCCGCTCCGCCGGTTCATCCGACTATCGCGGGGTCTACGGCAAGTCACTGGGTGAACTGGAGGCCGACTGGATTGCCTGGGTGCAATCGCAGAATTGGTAAACGTAGGGTAGGATAGAGCGCAGTTGTCTGTGCTCCCGAATGTCTACAGGTGGTCACCTCTCCTGTGGGTGCAGAACACATTACCCATAGGATAGATCACCACATTCATACATGAAAGCACCCACCTACCCTTTAGGGGCGCAGCACGCTGCGCCCCTAAGGGTAGGAACTCCTCATGCCCCGACCATGGGCACACAAGGGGGAGAAGGGATGTCGCTCGAG
>JAAURD010000046.1 GCA_012034075.1 Chloroflexaceae bacterium
AGGTTTGCTCGGCTGGCTTGACGAGTGACGCATCAGTGACGGCCAGTGGGATATCGAAGGTCACGGTTGTGCCAATATCGACCTCGCTGGTGATCAAGATATCGCCGCGCATCAGGCGCACAAACTCGCGGCTAATGGTGAGGCCCAGACCACTGCCCTCCATTGACGTTTGACCTGTACGGGTCTGTGAGAAGGCTTTAAACAACAGGTCAAGCTCGTCGGGGGCGATGCCCCGACCGGTATCACGGACCTGAAACCAGAGGCGAACGGGTATGGCTGCATCGTCGGTGGTGCCCTGGGGACGATAGGTATCCTGGGCGGTGACGCGCAGTGTGATGCTGCCCGTTTCCGTAAACTTGATGGCATTGCCCAGCAGATTGATCAGGACCTGGCGGAGTTTGCTTTCATCGCCGTAGACATATTGGGGGACCGACTCGGCCCGGCGCAGGTTGAGGGAGAGACCTTTTTGTTGGGCACGGACTTGAAACATTTCTTCCAGCCAGTTGAGCATGCGATGCAGGTCAAAGCCAACTTCGTTCAGGGTCATGCGGCCAGCTTCGATTTTGGATATTTCTAAGACCTGGTTGATGAGATCGAGTAAATGTTCACCACTGCGACCAATAATGTCGAGGTGTTCGTGCTGGTCGGCACTCAGGCGTTTATCACGTAACAGGAGTTGCACAAATCCCAGAATGGCGTTGAGCGGGGTGCGCAATTCGTGGCTCATCTGGGCGAGGAACATGCTTTTGGAGCGATTGGCGGCCTCGGCGCTGACTTTCGCCAGTTGGAGTTCTTGTTCGGCCTGTTTCTGCTCGGTACGGTCACGCTGGACGGATACCCAGTTGGTCACCTCGCCGCTGGCATTGCGAATAGGCGAGATGCGCCATTCCACCACATACTCTGAGCCATCTTTGCGATAGTTGGTGGTCTCGGCGCCAAATGGCTGGCCCTGTTCCAGGCTTTGGCGTAGTTGTTGCAACATGGTGCGGTCGGTTCGGGCGCCTTGCAGCATACGCGGCGTCTTGCCAATGACCTCTTCGGGCTGGTAGCCGGTGAGACGGGTAAACGCCGGATTGACAAAAACAATCCTGGGGCCGGGAAAATCGATGCCATTGTCGGTGATCAAGATGCATTCAGTGGAGTAATGGACGGCTGCATCCATCAGGGTCAGACGCTCACGGGTGGCTCTTTCCTCGGTGATATTCCGCACAAACGTTGCCTTACGCGGGCGGCCATCATGACCCATAATGCGTGCTGCGTCAGCCAGTATGGTCAGGCAAGCACCATGGCGATTGACGACCTGCCAGTCACTGCCAATTTCTTCAGTCTCGCCAGTAATAAACTGTCGATGCAATTCCCACAAAACGTCTCGCTGTCCCTCGGGTACCACGATGGTAAAGGGTTGACCGATGAGTTCATCAGGAGCGTAGGCATACAGTTGGCAATACGCCGGGTTGACATATTCAAACAGACCTTGCTCATTGGTAATACACATACCAATTGGTGTGTGCTCAAAAACAAGACGGAATCGCTCTTCGCTTTGTTCCAGGGCAATGCGGACATGCTGTTGATCGGTAATATCGCGCACGATGACCAGCACTTCATGGTCATTGACAAGCACCGAACGTGCTTCAAATGAGAAGCACTGATCGGCCCGAGAGAGGGTATATTGAACCGTATGTGAGCCGGTATCCCGAGCTTGATGCAGGCTTTGCAGGGTCAGGTCGGCGAGCCAGTCGGGAAGCAACTGCTGGATTGGCTGACCAATCACGTGTTCACCGAGTTGCAACCAGGTATCATCGTTGGTAACATAATAGTCAAGCACTCTTCCTTCTGGGTGAAGCAAAAACACCGTATCGGGAAGCGCCTGCAGCATCGTCCGATAACGTACCTGTTGCTGTTCAAGGTGTTGCACAAACCGGTTACGTTCATGCAGTTGTGCTTCCAGTTCGGCTATGCGCTGATGCAACTGCATCAGTTCTGTCTTATCACTTGTCATACTCGCAACCATGCTCCCTCTGTATCAGTGTTGCTCATGGGGAAGATGGGATATTGGCGAAAACACTTCTCTACTTAAACGTCGTTGCCCCGGGCTTTTTGATAACGCAAGAACTGGCTTCGTCGTTCGCATTCAGTACGATTCCGGGCAAGAGTCTCGGTGATATGTCCTATGGTCGTGTATCTTCGTATGGTATAGTATAGTATAATAAAAAGATAGGGTGTTGTCGAAACAGTTCGATAGGATGATCATCGGTTATCGTTGAATCTGTGTTTTTGATACTTGACTCCCGTCACGCTTTTGCGATAATATATCCATCCCATACAACACGGTATGGGTAGTAGGTCCATGTAACGACCATTAAGATAGCAGTGCAAATCAGGTCCATGAACGACCAGATACGACAGGCTGCACGTGCCGTACTCCGATCATCGGCAGTCTGGACGGGCTTCCTCTTATTGAGCGTCTATCTACTGACCAATGGCGGACAGACATTCAGTAGTGATGGCGAAATTATGTTCCAAACGGCGATGCGGATTGCCGATGCGCATACGCTGACGCTGCAACCTGAACGGGCATATCTCTTTCCACAGGTGGTACAGGGTCAGGGTGGCTTTTATTTTTCGCGCTATGGTCTGGGCCAACCCCTTGCTGCTGTCCCGTTCTATATGCTGGGGAGCTCTGTCCTTGGGCCACTACTGGTCGTTGGTTCGACCCCGCCGCATCTCGAAATGGGACACTTTACGGCGCTGCTCTTACCCATCGTTGCCACTGCTGTCAGTGCTGCTGTCCTCTGTGCCTGGAGTCAGCGGCTCTATCGCCAGGCATGGATTGGTGTTGCAGTAGGCTTGCTCTATGGGTTGGCGACCCTGGCCTGGCCGTATACGCGCTTCTTCTTCAGTGAACCACTCTTTACCTGCTGCTTGGTAATTGCGGCGTTCGCCATCTATCTGCGCTCCTTTGGGTTTGCCGGGCTGGCGCTGGGCTATGCCATTGCAACACGCCTCGGCGGTGTTATGTTACTACCAGCGTTTTTGCTGTATATCTGGTTTGTACAGGCGCATGGGAGTGCCTGGTGGCAATTGACGCGCCCGCGACTTGTCGCCATGCTAGGCTGGTCGTTGGGTCTTATCCCCGGTTTCTTGATTATTCTGGCAAATAATTGGGCACGGTTTCGTACCCTTTATGAACAAGGGTATGACGATCAAGGGTTTACTGGGCATATCATTGAGGGTCTCTGGGGACTACTCTTCAGCCCAGGAAAATCGGTCTTTCTGTATGCCCCCCTGTTGCTCCTGCTGCCGGTGGCGCTGGTGTTGTTTAGCCGCCGTTTTCGGGCTGAAACGGCGTTGATTGTTTTGATCAGTGTGACGACGCTTTTGCAAAGTGCTGCCTGGTGGATCTGGTGGGGTGGTTGGGGTTGGGGGCCACGGTTTCTGGTACCGCTCATGCCGTTTTTGATGCTCCCATTTGGGGTGTTGTTCGAGCGATCTTTCTGGCGGATGGTTCTCTTGTTCGTTTTTGTTCCCATATCGATTGGTATCAATTTGCTGGGTATTCTGGTCGATTTTAACGAGCATCTGGCGCTTGTCACACAAGGAAAGTTTGAGCGCGAGGTCGTTTATCTGTATGACTGGACCCAGTCCCCGATTGTTGGCCATCTTCAGTTGCTCGATTTCTCTGATCTGCCCATTGTGAGTTTTGTGTTGAGTCGCCCCGATATTGGTTTTCCCGAGCCCGTGGCGACGCTGCTCTCGGTGAGCTTTGTCGTTCTGCTGATTATTTCGCTCATTGGGTTGTGGTGGTCCTTACAGCAACAGCAACAACAGCAACAAGCGTGTATACATGTTGTAGAGCAAGCAGGGGGATAGCACAGTGTCGCAATCAGATTGCGTCTGTTCCCCTACTATCATATGGTGTGGTTTTGTGTAGAGGAGGAAAGCAGTGGTTCGCATCATGAAACGTTCTGTCTATGTGGTGTGTTTCCTGGTTATGCTGGTGGTCTTGTTACCAGTGCTGATCCAACCGGTGCAGGCGCAGGATCGCGATTCCAGCGAGTTAGCCAGTTTGCCCTGGCATGATAAAGGCAGCCCTTTTGGTGTGGTTGCAGCACTTGGCAATCGTGTCCATGAAGCAGAAATTCCGGCAATGGTGCAATTGATGAAAGAGGCCGGTGTGCAGTGGCAGCGTGAGGAGATTTTCTGGGACCGCGTGCAGAAAGCGCCGGGTGGGCCTTTTACCTGGACTGGCGATGGCAGTGGTTTGTATAATTATGATTATGCGATTGGCATGCAGGCCAATGCTGGTATTCAGGTGCTGGGGCTGCTCGATTATAATCCTTACTGGTTTAAGGGAAAAAACCCGCATCCGAGTGAGTGGATTAAGGATTGGGGCGATTTTGTGTATGCGTCGGTGTCACGCTATGGCCGTGAACGGGGCTGGATTAAATATTGGGAGTTGTGGAACGAGCCGAATCTTGCCGGTTCGGGCTATGAGAGCGGCCTGTATGAAGTAGCCGACTTTGTGCGATTGCTCCAGGTGGGCAGTGCGGCGGCACGTGCAGCGACCCGGATGCCAAAATTGTGATGGGCGGGATGGCTTCGATCTGGGGGGTGCCGCCATCTCCGCAAAACTACGACTATTTTGATTACCTGGAACAGGTAGGACAACTGGGTGGCTGGGACTATGTGGATATCATTGCGATTCATCCCTACCGGCCCAATGCTCCCGAAGGCTCGCTGGAAGGACGGGGGGAACCGCTGGACTTGCGCGATGAGCTGCATCGTTTGGATTATATGCTGTTGACGTATGGGGCGAAGCCGATCTGGATTACGGAAATTGGCTGGACCAGTGCGAATGTCTGGCCCGGCGTTGATCTCGATACCCAGGCGTTTTATCTGATTCGGACCTATGCGCTCAGTCTGACTCATCCCAGTATTGAGAAGGTCTTCTGGTATGATCTACGCAACGATACTGATCCGGCGGCGCCGTACCATCAACCGGTTTATCATGAAAGCAATGTGCAGTTTCATTTTGGCATGCTCAATCGCACCTATCCGCTTGATCCAGCACAGCCAGATTTGCGCAAACCGGCCTTTCTCGCCTATCGCACCTTGACCGAAATGCTTGGTGGGCTGGCTATTCAGCAGATGATCGCCGATGGCGATGACCCGAACCATCCGGGGGTCTATTGGTACCGTTTTGGCAACTCGAACGGTGATCGTCGCGTTGATCTGATCTGGCGCAATGGTGACTTTCCGCCCACCGATTTGTATGTAGACTGTGGTTGCCGTGAAGCACTGGTCCGCGCCTGGAATGGCGAAGTAAAGAGCCTGATTTATACCGACAATGGTACTATTACGCTTAATCTTGGTCTCCATGGTGCGCCGGTGTATGTCCAGTACGATCCGCCGGTGCAACCGGGCGGACAGATGTTTGAGATGACCGGGCATACGTTGCGAGGTGCCTTTTTGCACTACTGGCAAAACAATGATGGTCTACGCCGCTTCGGCTACCCCATCACCGAGGAACTCATTGAACCGCAGTTTGGCACCGGACTGCCGCGCGTGGTGCAGTATTTCGACCGTGTGCGGTTTGAGCACTTCCCTGAGTACAGTGGTTCTAACTCGGAAATTTATCTGGGTCGTTTAGGGGAGACGATGTTGCAGCGCCAGGGTATCGACTGGCACTCATTGCCGAAGAGCACGTCGGCTCCCGAAGATTGTCTCTTGTTTGAGGCGACCGGGCGCAGTCTCTGCCCGCCGTTCCGTAATGCATGGGAACAGTCCGGGGCGATCACGTTCCTGGGCTACCCGATTACGGAGCCGATAGAAATGGAGACCGAAACCGGGAAGGCACGTCTGGTACAGTACTTTGAGCGAGCGCGGCTGGAATATTTCCCTGAGCATCGTGGGACGCCCAATGAAATCCAGCTTGGTCTGCTCGGTCGCGAGTATCTGACGACCTGGAGCAGCCTGTCACTGCGTTAGCTGAACGCGGACGGGACGACCACCTGGAGCGCGGTCGTCCCGTTCGCATGCCGGCAGGATGTATGTGCTCATGTATGGGCATATCCTACATGCAGATAGGATATATGCGTTGCCAAATGGACGTACTCTGCTGTGTAGGGGCGCAGCGCGCTGCGCCCTACACAGCAGAAAGCGGGCGAGCATCCATATAAAGTATTGGCTGTCCCGTTCGCATGCCGGCAGGATGCCTGCGCTCCAACTGCACACACCGACCCACGAAAAACGCTTCACGGTGGTCCTTCCATGTGAGCCTGGTACTTGCCGCCCCAGTCGCCGCGCTACCCACACCTCCGCCGTGATGGCAGGTTCTGTTCACCAGAGTCACCCGACCTGTGCTACAATAGTTTCCAATCATCGTGCGCTCCTACGGGCGCCAGCAACAGGAAGCAAAACAATGGCACATGAAGCCGATACGGGCAGCAAACGCTTGATTGGACAAGACGCCAGTGGTTGGGCACGCTGGGTCACCGGGCTCACCCACCTCTTTGTGCGCAAGGTCCTGGGGTCGGGCGATTTTCAGTGGATCGCTCGCGCCACCGATATTGTGATCGAGGTCTATAGCCCGGTCCATGGGCACTTTCTGATCCTCATTGATATTCAGTTTCGCTATGACGCACGCATGCATCGGCGGACGCAAGCCTATGCCGCCCTGGCCGAAGAGAAGTTTAACCTGCCGGTCTATCCGGTCGTCATCTATCTCTTCGCACCCGGTCCGCAAACGGTCATCCCAGAGCGCTATGAGCAAGATTTTATGGGCCTCGTCGCCCGCCGCGACTTTCGCGTGATCAAACTGTGGGAAGAAGACGTCAACACCGTGTTTACCACACCGTTGCGCTTCTTGCTGGCATTTGCTCCGCTCATGCGCGGCGGCAATCAGCCAGCGGTGCTGCGGCAAGTGCTCGCCATCCTGCGCTCCGACCCGATGCTCGCCGATATGGAACCGGTGTTGGCATTCCTTGCCAGTTTTGTGTTTGAACGCTCATACATTGAAGAGGTTATGAGGTGGGATATGGCTGTTATTACTGAATCGCCGCTGTACAAGGAAGTCATGCAAGACATCTTGGAACAGGGCATGGAAAAAGGCAAACAAGAAGGCATTGAAGAGGGCATTGAGATAGGCATGGAACAGGGCAAGCGTGAGAGCCTGCTCAGTGGTCTGGAACTCCGTTTTGGCCAGCTACCAGTGGATGTGGTGCAGCGCTTGCAGGTACTGACTCCGGAACAGTTGAAGCACCTGTTCAAGACCATGATCCTCGCACCAACCCTGGAGGCATTTCTCGCCGAGTTGCCCAATGGAGTGCATGAAGCATAATACCAGCGGCAAGTGCTCGCCATCCTGCGCTCCGACCCGATGCTCGCCGATATGGAACCGGTGTTGGCATTCCTTGCCAGTTTTGTGTTTGAACGCTCGTACATTGAAGAGGTTATGAGGTGGGATATGGCTGTTATTACCGAATCGCCGCTATACAAGGAAGTCATGCAAGACATCTTGGAACAGGGCCTGGAAAAAGGTAAACAAGAGGGCATTGAGATAGGCATGGAGCAGGGCATTGAGATAGGCATGGAGCAGGGCCTGGAAAAAGGCAAACGTGAGAGCCTGCTGGAATTTCTGGAATTGCGCTTTGGCCAGCTTCCAGAAGACCTGGCACTGCGATTACAGGGCCTCAATGCAGAGCAATTGAGACAGTTGCAGGCAGTGGTGCTGCGAGCACCAACCCTGGAGGCATTTCTCGCCGAGTTGCCCAATGGAGTGCATGAAGCATAATATCAGACGGAGCACGCACGTCCCGTCCGCATGCCGGCAGGATGCCTGCGCTCCCGCATGCAGCGTCGTGGAGCGCAGGCAAAACGACGCGAAATGAGTAGCCAGTGCGACCCGACATCCGACACCCGACATCCGACACCCGACCAGTGCGTCTCTGCGTTGTACCGCTCTGCGCTTCAACGCTGGGTATGGGATGGGATGATCGCTCTTGCGCTGACCCTGGCCTTTGTGCTGCTCTATACGCTGACCCTCTTCCCTGGCATTGGCGGCGGTGACACCGCCGAACTCCAGCGCGTCTGTGCCACCCTGGGCGTCGCCCATAGCACAGGCTATCCGCTCTACACGCTCACTGGCTGGCTCTGGCAGCAGCTCTTGCCGATTGGCCTGCCGGCCTGGCGCATCAATCTGTTTTCGGCTGTGGCGGCTGCCATAACGCTCGGTGGCATGTACTGGCTCAACCGTATGCTGGGACATGCCCGTGGTATTGCCCTTGCAGCCTCGGCAGCGCTGGGGCTTTCGCTGACGTTTTGGGAGCAGGCGACCCATGCGGAGGTGTATGCGCTGGCAAGTCTGCTGCAGGTGGCGTTGATGCTGGCGCTGCTTGGTTGGCGTGAGCGCCAGTTGCCGTTCTGGCTGATTGGCCTGGTGATTGGCCTGAACCTGGCGCATCATCGCCTGATACTGCTGATGTTGCCGGGTGTCGTGGGCTTTGTGCTGCTCACGCGGCTGCCGCGCTGGCGCGAATTGGCGGTGGCTAGTGGCGCGTTGGTGCTACCATGTC
The DNA here is from genome assembly GCA_012034075.1 of Chloroflexaceae bacterium. Classification (GTDB taxonomy): domain Bacteria; phylum Chloroflexota; class Chloroflexia; order Chloroflexales; family Chloroflexaceae; genus JAAURD01. Next base: position 8,574 of record JAAURD010000046.1, read on the forward strand.
TGCTTTATCTCTCTATACCGTGGCGTGTGCCGCCGTGGGAAGATGGCTGGCAGGTGTTGCGCTCGTACATGAGCTCCGATATGGTCTGGCAGTGGCTGCAACCCGAGCGCCTATGGGCGGAGATGCCTGGGCGGCCCTGGGAGTTGATCAGCACACTAGTGCTGCCCCAATTTCTCATTGTGGGGGCCATTCTGGCACTGCTGGGCACGGTGCGTTTGCTTGTCTCGGACCGGGCGCTGGCGACCCTGGTGCTCAGCTCTTATATCTGCTTTTTTGGCTTTAGTAGCGCCTATTATGTCGATGATATAGCCGTCTTTCTAGGCGGGGCGCATGTGCTCCAGGCAATGCTGATTGCCAGTGGGGCAACCTGGATCAGCCAGTGGTTGCCGCAGCGTATGCGTCCGCTGGTTGCACTGGGCTTGCTGGCATTGCCGCTGGCGCTGTTTGTGATCAATCGGCCCGTCCTGGCACAACTTAACACGAGTGCGCATGAAGGCTATGCGCGGCAGCTTCTGGGCTATCCGCTGCCACCGCAATCGCTGCTCTATGGTGATGGCTTTACGATTGAGAGCCTGCGCTACTTGCAAGCGGTGGAGGGCCTGCGCACCGACATTGAGCTTGCCTGGCATGTGCATGAGCAGCGTATCCGTGATGTGCTGGCGCAGGATCGGTCGGTCTATCTGCTGCACTTTGCGCCCCAACTGCCGCTGAACCAGCAGCCGGAGGGGCCGTTTTTACGGGTCACGAGCGAGCCGTTGCATCTGCCAGCCAATGCTGATGTTCGCTGGGATGACCATTTGCAGCTGAGCGGATTCCGGCTGGATCCAGGCCCGTATCGTGCCGGTGCTCAGGTGCCGATCATGCTTCAGTGGCAGGTTGATGCTGCTCCGGCCCAGGCATATATCGCTTTTGTCCATATTGTCGATAGCAACGATCAACTCTGGGCCCAGCAAGATCGACCACCGGCAGGAGTACCGACCAACCAGTGGCAACCCGGCCAGGTCTATCATGATCTTTATACGCCGCAATTGCCGGCTGATGTGCCGCCCGGTCGCTATCAGGTGCTCTTCGGCTGGTATCAGTACCCCTCGCTGCAACGGCTCTCACGTCTCCCACCGCAAGCAAGCGATACGGCCATGCTCGGTTGGATTGATGTTGTGCCATAACGCTTGATCGTTCTACTCTGTGCTGATAACAGCACAAAGCATACGCCGATACATGGTTGTTGCTCCGTTTTATGGTACTATACGAGTTGTGTTTCCTTGTTTGCAACGATGATTAGGATAGAATCGATCTGGACATCAGCAATCTGAGAAAGTGATACAACCATGGTCAATGAAGGGCGATCAATGGCCGAACGCTTACGACAGCGGCTGACTCTGCTCTTGCTGCTGGGTATGTTGATTGGGTCTGCGTTGCTCCCAGGGCAACCCAGGCGGCACATCAGGCACTGCCCTGGTACGATAAGAGCACGCCATTTGGGGTTGTGGCAACCCTGGGTAACCGTGTCCACACCACCGAGATAGATGCGATGATTGGGTTGATGCAAGAGGCCGGTGTGCAGTGGCAGCGCGAAGAAATCTTCTGGGACCGTGTGCAGAAGGAGCCGGGCGGTCCGATGATCTGGACCGGTGATGGCAGTGGCTTTTATGATTATGACCGAGCCATCGGAGCACAGGTCGCTGCTGGTATCAATGTGCTTGGCTTGCTTGACTATAACCCCTACTGGTTCAAAGGCAAAAACCCGCACCCGGATGAGTGGATCGAAGACTGGGGCAACTTTGTGTATGCAGCCGTCTCGCGCTATGGTCGTGAGCGGGGATGGATTAGCCATTGGGAACTGTGGAATGAACCGAACCTGGCCGCCTCTGGCTATGAAAGCGGTCTGTATGAAATCAAAGACTTTGTACGCATTTTGCAGGTGGGCCGTGCTGCGGCGCAGGCAGCCGACCCCAATGCGCGGATTGTGCTGGGGGGATTGGCGACGATTCAGGGCGAGGCAAGCGGCTTCACCTATGATCACCTGGATTATCTAAACCGGGTAGCGCAGGCCGGTGGCTGGGATGCGGTTGATATTATTGGGCTGCATCCGTACCATCTCGGCCCGCCGGAGGGAGCATCGCAGCGGCCTGGGCGGGCAACGACGATGACCGAAGAACTGGCTCGCATGGATGATCTGTTGTGGCAGTATGGCCCCAAGCCCATCTGGATTACCGAACTGGGGTGGGCCAGTAGCCAGAGCTTTCATGGCGTGGATGAAATGACCCAGGCATGGCAGCTGGTACGTGCCTACATGCTGACGCTAAGTCATCCAGCGGTTGAAAAATGTTCTGGTATGACCTGCGCAATGACATCTATCCCGGTACACCCTATAACGCGCCCGTGTATAATCCGCATGAAGTGGAGTTGCACTTCGGCTTACTGCGGCGCACCTACCCATTGAGCATCACTGACCCGACGCTGCGCAAGCCAGCACTGGCAGCCTACCGCGCGATGACCGAGATACTCAGCGGGCTGGTGATGCAACCATCGGGATTGACGATGCCGGATGCGAGTGGTATGTACCACTACCAGTTTGCTGGCCCAGATCGCCGGGTGGATGTGTTGTGGAATATGGGCGACGGCCCCCGTATATTGACGCTGGCCTGCCAGTGCCAACAGGTGCTGGTACGCGCCTGGGATGGTGCCACCCTGGCATTGCTGCGGAGCGACAATGGGGCAATTACGGTGACGCTGCCGGCCGGGGGCATCCCGCTGTATGTGGTGTATGATCCGCCTGCGCGTCTGGATGGTTCGGGGGAATGGTTTGAGGCAACCGGATACACGTTGCAGGGCGCGTTTCAAAGCTATTGGCAGGCCAATGGCGGTATGGCGCAATTTGGCTACCCGATCACGCCAGAAGTGATTGAGTCGGAGGCAGGGAGTTTGTTCCCACGTGTAGTGCAATATGTCGAACGGGGACGGCTCGAACGGGCGGGTTTTGTGCATGAACGGGGCAACCCGGCGTCACCCGTGCAGCTTGCTCGCCTGGGCGACCTGGTGTTGCAGCAGCAGGGCATCGATTGGACGACGCGGCCACGACCGGGTGCAGTTGGCGCAGATTGCCGTCTCTTTGGCGCAACTGGTCATCAGCTCTGCCCGCCGTTTCGTGCGTTTTGGGAGCAACGTGGCAATGGCGATGAACAGAAGGCCATCGAGCTGATCGGCCTGCCCATCACGGAACCCTTTGATGCAACCGATGCGGCAACTGGAACGTCTTATAGAGTGCAATATTTTGAGCGAGCCCGTCTTGAGTTCTTCTCTGTGTATCAGGGAACGCCGTATGAAATGCAGTTCGGGCTGTTAGGACGTGAATACCTGGCTGGAACAGGTTTGCAACCATAAGGTATGGATTATGGCTGCTGATAGCAAGAGCAGGAAAGGAATGATTCAGTGAGACAACGCCGATGGATATACCTCGTGACCCTCGTTCTGTCGCTGTTCTGGGTAAGCAGTGCGCTCGTTCCCGCATTGCAAGCTCAGGATGCCGATGAACCAGATGCCAATGTTGAACCAAAGGTCGGCACCCCAGGCACATGGTTCGATTTTTATGGAACTGGTTTCGATGACAATGAACGGGTGAGTTTCTGGGCCAATGGGCCTGATGGTCGTATTGATAGCAACGACTCTCGCTACGCCGTGGTTACCAACGAAGATGGTCGCGCTGACTGGCGCTGGCGTGCGCCGGGCGATGCTGCGCCAGGCACATGGGCGATTGTGGCGTTTGGCAATGACAGCGATCATGAGGTGGTGTTGACAGTGCAGATTACCCGCCCCGGTGAGGCGCCACCGTCTGAAGCACCCCAACCGCCGGAAGAGACGCCGATGCCGGCAGAGACACCTGGGGAAACCCCGCCGGCAGACGCCGATGCCAATGTTGAACCCAAAGAGGGCAGCCCTGGCACTGAATTTGCCTTTTTTGCCACCGGTTTTGAGGGTGGCGAGTGGGTCGGCTACTGGGCCAACGGTCCCGATGGTCGAGTTGATAGCGAGGACAACGCATACGCGGTGTTTGCCAACGATGATGGCCGCGCAGACTGGAACTGGCGGGCGCCAGAGGATGCCGCAGCAGGTGCCTGGCAGGTCGTTGCTCGGGGCCGTGAAAGCGGGGTCGAGCATGTGTTTTTTGTGACGATCCGTTAACATCGGTTGAGGGCAGTATGCTCAAGACGCTACTCTGTGGTATACTGCCCACGGGATCGTTGATGTCTCTCTGTTGCCCACGTTGTGTTGAAGCCTGATCGGGGAAGAACATCGTGAAATTGGAAAAACGCCTGGAACGACTTGCCACTGACCGCTGGGCCCGTCGTGGTCTGATCACATTGCTCAAATCGGCCTGGTTTGGTCTCTGTCTTGCATCGGTCGCGCTGGGGCTGCAACTGTTGCTTGGCTGGTCGTTGCCGTTAGAGCTTTTGTTGGCGCTGGTGCTGATCTGTATTGCCCTCGGCGCGATCACCCTGTTACGCCCCCGCCCCCACCCTGAGCAGGTAGCCCGTGTGCTGGATAAGCGCTTCCAACTCAATGAGCAATTGAGCACGGCGATTGAGGTCAGTCAACGCAACAACACAGATGGCGTTGCTGGCTATCTCCTGAATCAGGCCAACACGTCAACGACCCAGATACAGCGCTACATTAGCCGCAATCGGCGCATGCCCTGGCCCGAACTGGGCATGGTGCTGGCCATGCTGCTGCTGGTGGCCGGGCTGGTGCTGCTCACGGATATGGATTCGTTTGATCTCTGGCCGCGAGCCGAGGCAGTGCCCCAGCTCGCCCGTCCGGATGATGTCACTGAACAATTTCCACCAGAACCCTTTGCCCCCCCAGAGCAGTCTGACGGGAACGAATCGAATGTTGCTGAATCGAATCCAGAACCGCAACCCGGCCCGCAGTCGGCGCAAGACCAGCAGTCGGCGGCGATACTGGCTGATGCGTTGCGCGACCAGAGCGCTACGCGACCAGCCGCCGATGCCTTAGATCAGGGCGATACCACCGAGGCCGCGCGGAATCTGCGTGAACTAGCGGATCAGGCCGATCAGCTGTCGCAGCAGACCCGCGATGATCTGGCGCAGTCGCTTCAAGATGCCGCCAATCAGATTGGCAGTAGCGATGTTGAACTGGCCGATCAGCTCCGCGAGAGCGGCTATGGTTTGCAGCAAGGTGATCAGCAGGCGGCCCAGGCCCTGGAAGACCTGGCCGGAGCGGTTGAACAACTCGGCAGTAATACCCCGCCACCGGGCGAGAATGGTTCAAGCCAGCAGGCCAGCAACGCCCCGCAGCCACCTGATCCGCAGCAAGATCAGGGTCAGGGTGACGGCGGCGGCAATGGTGGTTCGCTGCCCGGCGAACAGCGTGAGCGCGAACAGCCCATGGATCGCCTGGATGTTGATGGCGTCCCCCTGGAATTAGAGAGCGACGGCGACGGCAGTACATCGGAGAGCGAGGCCGATCAGCCACCGGATGGCAGTGGGTCGGGACGTTTTGAACGGGGTAGCGGTACCCCCAGTAATAATAGTGTGCAGACCGGCGAGGACCCGTTGCGGGTGCCGCCAGAGTTACGCGATGTGGTTCAAGAATATTTTTCACCGTCGGCCCAGGAATAACGCAGCGGCACGGGGGAAGCCGGCGAACAAAAGACCGACCCCCGACAGCCGTGCAGCCCAACTCTTTGATGAGGCATTTTTGCGGCGGCTAGAGCGGATGAGCTTGCAGGCGCAACGCACGCTCAGGGGTCATCCATCGAGTGGGGAGCATCCCAGCCAGCAGTATTTGCCCTCAACCATCTTTACCGATCATCGGCCATACACGTTTGGCGATGACCTGCGCTATGTTGACTGGAATGCATATGCGCGGCAAGATCATGTGCTGCTCAAGCTAGGCGAAGCCGAGCAAGATGTTGATGTGCATCTGATGATCGATGCATCGCAGAGCATGGCCTGGGGCCGTGAACCCCAGATGATCAAGCTCCGGGTGGCCAAGCAGTTAGTTGCAGCCCTTGGCTATCTCGCGCTGGCACATAGTGACCGTTTGCGGGTGGTGCCCTTTGGTCAGAACGTGCTGAAACCATTTGGCCCGGCTCAAGGCAAGGGGCGACTAATGGACATGCTACGGTATATTGAAGGCATTCCGGTCCAGGCCGAGACTGCATTGGCATCGGTTGTCGCTGAATATGTCCGCAATTATCAACGTGGGGGCATGCTGGTGATTTGCTCGGATTTGCTGGCGCGTGAAGGCCTGGCGGACTCGCTGCGTCTGCTGCAACCGCCGCGCTGGCAGGTGCTGGTGCTGCACCTGCTCGACCCGTTTGAATTGAAGCCAGAGATCCATGGTATTATTGAAGTACAGGATAGTGAGACGGGTCAGCGATTGCCCTGATGATCGATGCTGATGCGCTGGAGTCCTATCGTCGGAATATGACCGCCTGGCAAGAATGGTTGGCCCGTCACTGTGCGCGGTATGGCGCAACCTATGTTCGTTTACCAACCAACTGGCCCATAGAAAAACAGATTGTTCCCTACTTACGGGCACGCCGCTTGCTGGCCTAGCAAGGAAGATGTTCTATGCTTTCACTGATCATCTGGTACTGGCACCTGATGACTCTTCTGGTTCGTCTGTTACGTACCCATCTGGCTGTCGTCCATGAAGGCACCCCCGATCCGGGCCAACCCTATATCATTGCCGATATCACGCTAGCACAGGCATTCTATGCACGGTTATCAGCTGGTATGGCTGATTATTATCGTTTTGAGGTGGCGCCAGATACGTGCATGACGCTCTCGATGTTGGTCCCCGTGCGCCATTATCAGGCCGGTTTTCGCCCGGTCATTGCGCTGCATGGGCCTGGTCTTTCCCCAGATGGGTTCATTTTGCCCAGTACTGATGAGGGCATGCGTGCTGGTACGACACTTTATCAACGAACGCAGCGGGCAAACCCCTTGCTCGACGGCGGTCAATACCTGATGACCGTCCATAGCGATACCGATGGGGTCTACTGCCTCTGCGTGGGGCAACGTGAACCACAGGAATATGCCGACGCAGCAACGAAAGCACGGGTGCAGGCACTGCTGGAATCGTAGCTCCCGGCTTTCTATTTGCGTTGCAGCCATTGCTTGATTCGACTGATGCCAATGACCACTGAGCCGATGCTGACGACGATGATTGCCACTATCCCGGCAACGGCCCCGATGATGCCTGCTTTTAACACATCCAGGTCGGTGGCATAGGTTGGCGTATCGTCTGATGACGCCTTTTGATCGGGGGAAACATCCGTCGTTGGGGGTACTGATTCCTGGGGCGGGGCAGTACCTGGGAGTGGCTGACCGCGAAAGCTGCCAAACATATGGGCATAGACCTGCGAAAGTTCGCCACCAAAGAGCAGCAAAACGCTGGTGAAATAGATCCAGACCAGCAACGCCATCACGGTGCCAATCGTGCCATAGACCTGGAAACTCCCACGGCTAATATAGTAGCTGACGCCGATCAGCAGAAGATTGGTCGCCAGGGCAGTAAAGAGTGCGGCAATCCAGACATCGCCCCAGGCAATATGAACCTGGGGTAAAAACTTGAAGAGCAGCATCAATACCAGGGTAAACAGACCAATGGTGATGAGAAAACGCACACTTTGCCAGAGCAACTCACCGCCAGGCAGACCAGCGGTGTAGGTGCTGAAAAACGTAATCACAACACCAGAAATCATCGACAGGAGCAGCAGGATGGCACAGCCAAAGACCATGCCAAAAGAGAGCAGTTTTTTGCCGGCAAAGGTGATCGCTGCCGATGTAATACCACTATTCTGGGCACTGCCTCGTTTGGGACCTTCGATGCCCCAGATGACATTAAAAGCATAGTTTAAGGCATCAAAAGCGCCACTGGCACTCAGTAATAGCGTGATAAACCCGATGATCCCCAGGCCACCACGACTTTGACGCAGTTGCAGGAGCGTGCTTTCGATCAAATCGGCTACCTGACCCGAAACATTTTCGCGAATGAGGGTAAAAAATTCCTCTTCGGCGTTGAGTTCTGGAACGAGGTCGCTGGAAATAAATTGACGTGAGAGATTGTTGATGACTTCCGTCAACGCCAGTTCTTCGGGATCAACCAGAAAGCCGATAATACTGAACATAATGAGCACAAGGGGAAAGAGCGAGAAAAAAGCATAATACGAGATGGTTGCTCCCAGGCGCAAACATTGATCACTTAACCATTCTTTGACGGTTTCGATCAAAAGAGGTATCACTCCTCGAGTTAGGAACGTTATCATACACCTACCTGTTCTGGTTTGAACCATGCCTGTTGGCTACGACCGACAATCGACGAACCGATCTAAAACCGATCGAGCGTTGCTCGCAGGGTTGCTTTCATCATCGTATTGAGTGACGCCTGCGCTTCTCGTATTGCCACTTGCAGCAGCTCAATTTCCAACTGGGCTGCCCGTAGCTGTTCGAGCAAGGCCCTGGTTTCGGCCACTGACGGTGTTTCCCCTTGATCCAGGCGCTGTTGTACGGTGTGGATAAGATCTTGTGAACTTTGCATAGGTTGCTCCAGCATGAACCAGACATATCTGTGTTCGTGTAAACGAGGCAAAAGAGACAGTGTATTGTTGCTGTCATTTTACTACACTCTGTCTGGTTGTGCCAGAGCAGCGTGACCATGTTCATTGACAACGTTTCTGGTTCTCAGTGGTCTGTTTATTTCAGCTTCATGCTATAATCAAGGAGAAGAACCTATCTATGGTGCGTATTCGACAGCTGTCCGGCAGAATGGGTATGACGACTGTGATGCAACCGGTTCTGCCCTGGCTGACGGCCCTGGTGCATCTGTATCTTATCGGCCTGTTGACCTGGGCCATGCTGCATACGCTTTTTGGTGATCGCTGGTGGTGGCTGTTTTTACTCAATGCCCTGGCGGTGTATCTCTTTGTACCACTGCCTGTGACACTGGCGGTGGCATGGTGGAATCGACAGCGGATCACCTGGTCGGGAGTGCTGGCAGGTATGGTGTTGGGGCTGTATCTCTATAGCGATATCCTCTTCCCACCGTTGCCACCGGTCCACGCGGCGCAGGGGGTATCGATCTCGGTGATGTCATTCAATATGCTGCGTTATAATACGCACAGCGAATCGCTAATCACTGCCTTGCGAGACTCAGATGCCGATGTCATTGCGCTGCAAGAATTAAACGAGCCCATCACCCAGGCAATTGAGCAGCACCTGGCAGCAGATTACCCGTATCGTCTGCTGGTGCCGGAGGGCAGCAATAACGGTATGGGCGTGATCAGCCGCTATCCCTTACGACCGGTCGATGCAACGTTACCCGGTGACTGGATGGGCCAACCACAGGTGGTTGAGTTGGACCTTGATGGGCTGCCGGTAACGCTGCTGAATGTTCATGTACGCTCAACGAGCATTGGTGAAGGCGGGAATATCATCTTTGACCCATCGTTTATGGAATCGACGATACGCGAACGAGAGCAACAGGCCCGAACCATTGCGGCTTTTGCGGCGGCACAGTCGCAGCCGCTGCTGGTGATGGGCGACTTTAATACCGGTGATCTTAGCGACGCCTATCGCACGCTCACCGGTGTATTGCATGATTCCTGGCGGGTTGCGGGCTGGGGCCTGGGGCATACGTTTCCGGGAGCATCATCGTCGGGCAGCTCACGTCCAAAAATTGGCGGTATCTCCCTGCCGATGTGGCTGGTACGCATTGACTATATCTTTTATTCGGATGATTGGCAGGCGCAGGAGGCGTCTATTGGCCCATGGGATGGCGTCTCCGATCATCGCCCGGTGATGGCAACCCTGCTGCTTCAGCCAGCAGTCGCCGAGGAGGATTCATGAGGGACGGACCGCTGATCTCTATTGTAACGCCATCGTACAATCAAGGCCATTTTCTGGAGGAGACGATTCGTTCAATCATCAACCAGAGCTACCCACAGATTGAGCATATTATTGTGATGGTGGCTCGACCGATGGCACGGTAGACCTGCTGCGCCAGTATGAGGGGCTGTACCCCATGCGTTGGGTTAGCGAGCCAGATGGCGGGCAGGCCGATGCGGTGAACAAGGGCGTGCGCATGGCCCAGGGCGACCTGATTGGCTGGCTCAACTCGGATGATATCTATGTGGTGACCGACACCCTGGCTCAGCTGGCGCGAACCTTTCAACAGTATCCTGAAGGGCGGGTTTTTTATGGCGATTGTCAGGTGATTGATGAACGCAGCCAGCTGCGTTTGCTGATGCGCCAACACCAACGCAATCTGACCACCTTGATGCTGGGTACGAGTCTCGCGCAACCATCGATCTTTTTCCATCGGGACGTCTTTACCGAGGTGGGATACCTTGATACGAGCTTGCACTATGCGCTGGACTGGTCATTCACGGTACGCCTGTTGAGTCACTATCCACCAGAACAGGTTATCTACATGCCACTGCGTGTTGCCAGTTCGCGCGAATATGGCAAGACAAAGAGTTTGACCGGCGGCAAACGGGTGACCCAGGAGCGACGCCGTTTCCTGAGCAGCTTTTACCAGCGACGGGACCTGTCGCCGCTGCTGTATGCGCTGGAAACAAAGGCTTTTATGTCCACCTATTGGCGTGAGGCGTATCTTGAATGCCGGTCCGGTCAGTATGGTTCGTGTCTGCTGGCGGCATGGCAGGCGGTGCGGCTTGACCCGTGGTCGCTGATCAATCGTGTGCCCATAAAAGCCTATCGTCTGGCATTGGGCCGTCGGTAGTAGGAGCAAGCCGCGAAAGTCCGGCAGAATGAGTTCTGATATGCGCATTCTTATGATTCATAACTACTATCAGACGCGTGGTGGCGAAGATGTCTCCACCGACCAGGAAGTACGCCGGCTACGTGCGCATGGGCATGCTGTACACTTGTATACGCGCCATAATGATGAGATTAAAACCTGGTCGCCGGCCATGAAAGCACGATTAGCCGGCGAAACAACATGGTCGAACCGTACTTTTCGGGAGATCAAGCAGGTGGTGTACGATTTTCGGCCGGATATTGCGCATGTGCAAAATTTTTTTCCGTTGATCACACCATCAGCGCACTATGCTTGCCGGAGCTTTGGGGTGCCGGTGGTGCAATCGTTGCGCAATTACCGGCTGTTCTGCCCAATTGGCGTCTTTTTGCGGAATGGGCGTGTCTGCGAAGCGTGTCTGAACCATTCGCTCTGGCGCGGTGTCATGTACGCCTGTTATCATGATTCGCGGCTGCAAACGGCAACCGTGGCGTTGATGCTGGCGGTGCATCGGCGTTTGCACACCTGGCAACGACAGGTGGCGGCTTTTGTCACCTTGAGTGAGTTTGCCCGCTCTAAAGCTATCGCCGGTGGCATTCCGGCTGAGCGAGTCTTTGTTCGACCCAATTTTCTGGAGACCGATCCGGGTACGGGCACCGACCATCGTGATGGTGCGCTGTTTGTGGGTCGTTTAAGCCCAGAAAAAGGATTGGACACGCTGCTGGATGCCTGGGCCAAGGTAGCGCATATTCCGTTGCAGATTGTGGGTGATGGGCCGTTGCGCTCCTGGGTCGAAGATCAGTTGGCAACACGGGCATTGCCGCATGTGACGCTCACCGGCCCGTTGCCACAGGCGACCGTTTTCGATAAAATGAAGACAAGTCGCTTGCTGGTGATGCCATCCCGTTCGTATGAAACATTTGGGCGCACGATTATGGAAGCCTATGCCACCGCTACCCCGGTGATCGCTTCAAATCTTGGCGCTGTGGGTGAAATTGTGGATGATGGCGAGACCGGCTGGTTGATCCCGCCCGGCGATGCCTCGGCCCTGGCCGAACGGGTCAACTGGTTGTGGGAACATCCAACCGAGGCCGCGATGATGGGTCAGCAGGGACGGCGGGTCTTTGAAGCGAAGTACCTGGCCCAACCAGCTGATGATGACCGGCTGATGGCGATCTATCGGCATGCCATTGCATCTGCTGGATCATAGAAGAGAAGTCTAGTCAACAGGAGCGCATATGGCCGTGTCGCGGGTAAACATTCTAGGGGTTGGCGTCAGTGCTATTGGCATGAATGATGCCCTGCGGGTCATTGATCAGTGGATCCTTGCGCGAACGTGCCACTATGTCTGTGTGACCAATGTGCATGTCGTTATGGAGTGTCAACGTGATGAGCATCTCCGTCGTATGCACAACAGCGCCGGTCTGGTAACGCCAGATGGTGTGCCGCTGGTCTGGCTCTGCTGGGGGCATGGGTTTCGTCACGTTGAGCGAGTGTATGGCCCCGATTTAATGCTGGCGTTGTGTGCGCATGGTCAGTCACGCAACTACCGCCACTATTTTTATGGCGGCGCGGCAGGGGTAGCCGAGCAACTGACCCAGCGGCTGGCCCAGCGCTTTCCTGACCTGCAAACCGTAGGTACCTATTCGCCACCGTTTCGACCACTGACGCCAGATGAAGACCAGCAGGTCGTTGAGATGATCAATGCGGCACAGCCGGATATTGTGTGGGTGGGGCTTGGCGCCCCACGCCAGGAACGCTGGATTGCTGCGCATGTGGGACGGCTAACGGCACCGGTGCTGATTGGGGTTGGCGCGGCGTTTGATTTTCACAGCGGGCGGAAACCGCAGGCGCCGCGCTGGATGCAACGCAATGGCCTGGAGTGGATGTTTCGGTTTGCAACCGAACCACGCCGGCTCTGGCAACGCTATGTGCTCAACAATCCACTCTTTGTGTTTCTCGTCATGCGTCAGGCACTCGGTTGGCAGCACTATGATCTGCGGGGTTTGTAAATGTATGCATTCCAGAACCACAGCAAAACCCATGCCACAAGACCGGCACTCATATCAACCGTCAGGTCAAAGAGATCATTCCAGGCGACGCCTCGGCGTTTATAGAGCAATTGGAAGCCTTCCTGGAGTAGACCGGCCAGCAGGATAAGACTCAGATAGAGCAGAAAACGGCGCTGTAACCCTGGAAAGGTCATCAGCAAGACCAGACCTGATCCCAGAAAGATGATGGTATGGGCCAGTGTATGGGCCTTTTCGCTGTAGAAAAATCGGCTTAACCACAGATTCTCGCCTGAGCGTAACCAGTGTTCGATCAGCCAGCCGGTGGGAAAGAAAATGACCAGGTATATGAGTAGCAACGGAAGACATCGGAGCATGGATTTGCGCATGTTATCTGCCTCTGGTATTCACAAGAATCACGCCAGTCAGAACAATGAGACCTCCTATCAATGCAAGTGGTGACGGGATTTCGTTGAGCCAGACCCAGGCGATGAAAATGGCAAGGACGGGAGAAAGATAGAGAAAACTGGCGACGACCGATGCTGGTATATGCCTAAGAACTTCACTCCAAAGGGCATAGGCAATGACCGACGGAAAGACGCCCAGGTAAAGAATAGCCAGGGTTGCGTCTATGGGCGCAGTCGGGAGTTCCAAGAGCAGGCCGGGCAAGAAGACCAGCAAAAAGCAGGTGCCAGACCAGATGGCATAGGCGGTGAATCGCAATGCACCATACCGTTGGAGATAGGGCTTTTGAAACGTAAAATAGAGACTGGCACACACCGCAGCGATCACAACCAGCAGCGCACCAGGGTCGAACTGCAATGCAGTACCTTCGCCCAGCACAATGAGCAGGACACCAGCAAAGCTGATGGCAATGCCAAGCCAGCCCCAGATACGCAACCGCTCGCCCAGAAAGAAGGTAGCGAGCAATGCAGTAAACAGCGGGACCGAGCTAATCAGCAAGCTAGCCGCACCGGCGGTCACGCTCACTTCGCCATAACTGATGGCGATATGATAGACGGTAATACCGATAAAGCCGAGCAACACCAGACCGCGCAGGTCTGATGCAGATGGAAGGCCAACACGGTGTATGCCTGGATAGATAGCGATAGCCAGCGAAGCAACCAGAAACCGCAGCAATGCCAGCGAACCAGGGGTATACCCTTGCAGGGCTGCCCGTACACCCGAAAAGGCCGAAGCCCAGAACATGAGAACAATGATCAGAAAAAGCAGCAGGCGCGTGTTGGTTGGTGTATTCATCGCTCTATTGTAACCGATACGCTTGATAACGATTGAAAGAAGAAACGATGCACTCTTTTTGGTACCGACAGAAGACAAATGGTTCAGCAACCGGTCGAACGCAACGATGGGCAGCCTTCAGTGCCATGGTTTTGTGCTGTAGTATCATTCTGAGTATGACCAGTTCGAGTTCTTTACATGCCCATGCATATCCGCAACCCGTACCAGATGCACCGGTAACATCCACGGCTGTGCAGCAAACACAGCCGTGGATTGATGCCGATAAGCGTGGCATGGTTATTCGTGATCCGTGGTACGATTTTGGCACCTACCCGGGGCTTGCCGATGAACCCAATACCGTCGCGCAGGATCGTATGGGCCAGATGCTAGAACATCTCGGTGTGCGCTGGGTGCGCCTGGAGTTTCAGATAGAGGGCCATGATGTGATTTCCACAACCCAGGTGGCACAGTACGACTATTTCATTCGTGAAGTCGCGCCACGACATAACTTCAAAGTGCTGGGCTTGCTCGGTTTTAGTCTGTTGCGCGGTGTGCCCCGTTGCGACCTGGCGTCACTGGATACGTGGGATGATCCGATATATGGTGGGGGGATCAACTATTATATGGAGACGTGGCTCAACCGCGCTCGCATGATCGTTGATCGCTATGAAGACCAGATAGCAGCGTATCAAGTGTTGAACGAGCAGAATCGACTGACCCCGGAGTGCGACTTTATTCCACCGACCATGGCAGCACGGCTGCATACCAAGTTCTATCGCTTCTTCCGACAGGTAGACCGCTTCGCTCCGGGTACGGGCGATCAGTCTTGGCGCGATGATAGTGCTATTGTGCTGGGTGGCTTGCACCCGGCGGGTACCAGCAAACCTGGGCATCCCAATTATCAGACCGACCGAGAGTACCTGCTGGAGCTGTATCAGAGTGATGGATTTGCAAGTTATCGCGCAACGTATGGCGCATTTCCAATCGATGGTCTGGGCTATCATCCCTACCCCGAAGAGATCCGCAATAGCTTGCAGAGCGATATGAGCCTGATTACGGATCGCCTGGACGCGGTGCGCAATGTGCTCGAGATTGTGGAAGATCCAGACCTGCCGTTCTGGATTACCGAGATTGGCTATAATAGCGCCTTTGGCTCACAGGATGATGCTGGGCAGGCCGAATTTATGCGGCGCGTGCTCATGTTACTATCCAAACGTACTGATGTGGAAGTGTTCTTTTGGTTTAAATACGAGGATTTTCCACCGGCTACTGGTCCCAATGCCCAGCAATGGGGCGTGGTGCGTGTGCCGTTTGAAGATGGCGATTGTCCTGGGGGGGCATGTTATGATGTCGCGGGTCGGCCAGTGCTCTTGCGGCCTTCATTCTGGGTGTATCGCGAACTGGCCGGGCTGACGTATAGCCCGCCAGAACCACCGGCCAGCGCAACTATCCAGGGGCCATTGATTGGCAAACTTGCTACACCGATAACCCTGACGGCCACGCTCAGCCGCACCACGGTGACCACACCTGTTACCTATCTCTGGCATGCGACCGACCAGCAGAGCCTCACCCGTGATGGCGTGCTCAGCGATACGGTAAGCTATACCTGGGAGACGCCGGGCAGCAAAGTCGTCACCCTGGAAGCACGGAACCAGGCGGGGCCGGTGCTCTCGACGTATCGTATTACCATCAATGCCACGGGAGAACCATTGCGTCTCTTTCTGCCCTTTGTGCAACGCCGTTCACCGTAGTCCCATGAGACATGTGCATATTCCAGCATCGTTTTACGATGACCTGGTAAGCGGGGTATAATAGATCACATCAGGACAAACGCGAATGGAGAGACGCATGGATCACAAGGATCAACAAAATGCTGCTGGTATCGATGTCTACAGGAAGGTCTATACACTATCGGGAAATGATGGCTCAGTCCAGAACTACATCGCCATCCTGGAAACAGCACTCTTGCATTGTGATACACCAATGCTCCTGCTGGACGAGAACAAAACCGTGCTTGCCGCGAACAGTATGGCCTGTGCGATTATTGGTGATCCGAGTGAAGAGATGATTGGGAAACCGATCAACCACTGTGGGAATGGTCTGTTTGCCGAACGCGACCCTACCAGTGTTCAATGGCCGCTGATGGCCTTGCTCGAAATATCGGAACATGGTCCCGTCGCTTCGAGCAGTCATACCGTGACCGATGACCGTAACCAACCCATCGGCTGGATTGTCCGGCTGCATGTCTCTGAATCTAATCAACCGCGCAAAAAGCGTCGTACATTGCCTATTCTGCCCTTATTGCAATACTACTTTGTTCGCATGCAAAAACACACCATGGCCCTACCCTGGCTGGCGACGCAGCAAGAAGCATATCAGCATACGATTATTGAGATGCAGAGTCTCTTAAATGAGATGATGATCCAGACGCAGCGACTGGTGCTATTGCAGGGGATTGAAGCGCAAGGCGAAATTCAAACCGAAACGGTTGCTATCGGCAATCTCATACAACGGGTCTTACTTGATGTCCGAGTGCGTGCGGCAAAACGAGGGATTGGCTTCAATCTGGATATTCCTGCCGATCTGCCGCTGATTCAGTGCAACATGAACCAGGTACGCCTGGCATTACGTGAATTGTTAGAAAATGCGTTGCAGCATGCGACTCATTGCACCGAAGTCTGGATTCGCGTGGCGCAGCACCGCTATTATGTCAGCTTGACCGTTCAAGATAATGGCATTGGTATCTCGCAGGAGCAGCAGATTCGCAGTTTCGAGCTGTTTTCATCACCCGAACACAGTCATGGGGCCTCAGATATCCGCCTGGGGTTTGGGCTTGCCATCGTGCGGGCGGTGGCCCATGCCCATCACGGGCGCTTACGGATTGACAGTACCCAGGGCAAGGGCAGCACCTTTACGCTGATGCTGCTGGCCCGCATGTGACTTCACGCAACCCTCATCCCCGGCCTTTCCCCCTCATCCCCCGGCCCTTCTCCCACAAGGGGAAAAGGAAGGCAGAAAAGCGGTCGTGCCGACCGCACCTCCCTCATCCCCGACCCCTTCTCCCACAAGGGGAGAAGGGAGGCAGAAAAGCGGTCGTGCCGACCGCACCTCCCTCAT
>JAAURD010000047.1 GCA_012034075.1 Chloroflexaceae bacterium
TGATTCATCCAGCGCCGTGACCATAATGATCGGCACTTCGGCGAGCATCTGGGTGGCCCGCAGGCGGCGGCACACCTCGAAGCCGTCCATATCGGGCATCATCACATCCAGCAGGATCAAATCGGGCACCACCCGTGCGGCGTGCTCCAGTGCAGTCTGCCCATCATGTGCAAACACCAGCGTGTATGCATCGGACTGAAGCAACGTCTTCATCATATGACGTGCTGTAACATTATCATCGACAATCAGTAATGTGCTCATGCGTTTTGTCCATCTGTTGTACTGGTATGTCTTTCAAAGCATACCATGACCATGCGAAGTTGCGCTACGTTAGTAAATACATACAACCTGATATATGAACGATGAGAATAACCATATACTACTATAGATTGCGCAACAATGGGTAGATTGTTTGCTGTATTGCGCCGCTGTTACCGCTACCGACCCACCGCACTGTGCGCAGTGCGCCAGAGACTGGGCCGGACCAGGATAGACCTATGCAGTTTGTATGCACTCCTGTCGTTTATGTACAACAACCTGTCCTGTAATAGTTTCCTACTCCGTGGTACACTGAAATACACTTCTGTGCGGTACCTGACGCCCAGAAAAGACTGATAAGGAGTAAAGATCATGTCGGAACAAACCCCTTCGCCCCTGGCACCCATTGAGCCGCGCCTGCGCTGGTTGCTGCCCGCCGATGAAAATGCGATTGTGGTAAGCGCGAATTTGCTCAACGATGAGCCGGATCTGGCAATTGGTGACGATATGGTGCTGACCATCAACCAGCGTGAAATCAGCTGGACGATTGTCGGGGCATTTCAGGGGCTGGGCAATGCGCCCATTGCCTATGCCAATGCCGATTATTTTGATCGCAAAGTGCGGCAGGTGGGCGAAACGCGGCAGATTTTGCTGACGATAGAGCCGAGCGGCAATAGCGCGGCGCAGGCACAGGTGGCAACGCAGGTGGAAGAACTCTTTCGCAGTCGCGGCATTCGGGTGAGCGATACGACGACGGCTACGGCGCTGCGCGAACTGAACGAGCGCCAGTTTAACATTATCACGTTGCTGCTAACGATTATGGCGCTGCTGATTGCGCTGGTAGGTGGCATGGGTCTGGCGGGCACAATGAGCATCAATGTGCTGGAGCGCACCCGCGAGATTGGGGTGATGCGAGCGATTGGCGCATCTGATGGCACGGTGTTGCAACTGGTGCTGGTTGAGGGCTTGTTTATTGGTCTGTTCAGTTGGGCGATTGGGGGACTATTGGCCTTTCCTTTAAGCCAGTTTTTAAGCAATCAGGTGGGCCAGTTGTTTACCGGGGCACCGCTGATCTATACCTTTTCGGTGGATGGCTTGATTACCTGGTTCTTTGGCGTGATTTTCTTGTCGGTCGTTGCGAGCGGCCTACCAGCACGCAATGCTATTCGGCTGACGGTACGGGATGTGCTGGCGTATGATGGCTAACGCATGGGGCATGCAGGGGCATGTTGTGCAGTGATCCACAACATGTCAGATATCGTGTATCATAGGAAATGTGAGATAATGCCGGTAGCTCATAGGGGAAGATCACAATGGACGACTCAACGGACCAGCAGCAGAGCATAGACGATCAGGCAGAGCAAGCCGCCACAGCAACGGCCGCTGCGGTTGGCTTGAGCGACGATGAGCAGATACGCATTGCGTTGCAGGAGATCGTGCGCAACGATGGAATGGCAACCATTCAGCAAATCTACAATGCGGTGGTCAGGGAGATAGGCCAGCCGCTTTCGGAACAGGGCCGAGCCAGTCTGCGTTTTTTTGTGAACAAGGTTGCAGTGGAACGTGGGTATGTCTCCCCCTACGATGTGGAGAAGCCGGGTTGGTGGATTACGCCGCAGGGTCGGGCATGGCTTGAGTCACCGAACGGCGACAACAGTAGTGGGTTAACTATCGCCGATTGGCAAACAGCTATCAACGTGGACGCGCGGGTTGCCTGGCTGATCACGGATTATCCCCAGTGGCTGGCTGCGACCTTTCAGACACGGGTGATTTTTGAACCACAGACCGATCAACGCTTCACGGTGCTGCACAATGGTCAGGTCATCCATAAAGGCCGTTTTAATCCAACTGATGGGCTGATTGTGTACTTTTCCTCCTTACCGGATGAGTTGTATCAGTATGTGCAAAGACAGTTGAGCAGACCAGACACAGTACATCAAAGCCGTCAAGGGACGGATTGGGTGCGCTTTATTATCTATAATGAGGCTGATTATGGTCTCTTGCAAAAAGTCATCACAGAGATTGTGAATCTTGATGATACGCCCTCGCTGTGGGAGTACGCAACGTTTGTGCGGCAGCTTGATCCGCAGACATCCTATACCGCTAGCGATTTGCTCGTTCGTGCTCAGAAAGTACTGAAGGGTATTCCGACTGATGCCAAGCAATGGGCAACGTTGCTATGCCAGTTGCGTCTGCTCACCAGCGACGATAACATCCATTATCATGTACAACCGTATGTGCAGGGGAATGAACAAGCGTTGCTGCGTTTGATGGTGCTGGCCTATTTGCACCCCGATAGCAGCGGTGCGGAGCGCTATACCCTGCCAGCGCGGCTGTTGCTGCCACGTCTGCGAGAGATTACAGCAACTCAAGCGATGCATACGTTTACCGCCGAGCTACGTAGGATAGCACCGCAGTTGCTAAACTGGTATGCAGAAGCTGGGTTCATCACCATTGACGATGATCACTGGCAAGCGACGGCCGATGGGTTGCAGCCGCTGCTGGGCGAAGATGCAACCATGCAGCTGTATAATGCCCTTTTGACAACATTGTTGGCCGAAATCGATGGTAAACCGAACGACTTGCCCGATGTGACGATGGATGAGCCGTTGCCACCGGTGCGTGATATTGAGGCTGTGCTGCAGGAGCTGAGCCGTGAACTGATTATCGATGAGCAGGTTATTCAGCGGATCTGCCGCTCGTTGCTGGCAGGGCGCCATGTCGTGTTGAGCGGCCCACCGGGGACGGGCAAGACCGAACTGGCGCGGCGATTGCCATCGTTGTTGTGGCGTGAACCGGCGCAGACGCTTACCCAGCTGGCAACTGGACTGTATCAGCCGCCGTTGATTGAGGTGCCGGAGCAACGCCATGGCTATGCCATCGAGATGGTCACGGCCACCGAGGATTGGGGCGTGCGTGATGTCATCGGTGGCATTGCGCCGTGTCTGGATAGCGATGGCCGCACGGGCAGCCTGCGGTATACGATAGCGTATGGTCATCTGACGCGCACGCTGCTGCGCCATTTTGCCGGTACCGAAGATGGCCGCACGTTACCGCCAGGGACTGAACTGAAACGCCAGGATTACCACGATAAAGAAGGCAGGCGTTACCGGGGCATCTGGCTGGTGTTGATGAGTTTACGCGTGCGCCGATTGATGCGGCGTTTGGCAGTTTGCTGACGACGCTGAGCGGTGGGGAACAGGCAACGCTGATGGTGCCGACCGTTAGTGACGCCGATCAGGCGATCTTGCTGCCGCAGGACGTTCGCATCATGGGACGCTGAACTCGTTCGACCGTCACTTTCTGAACCAGATCAGCGAAGCACTGAAACGACGCTTTGACTTTATCGATGTGATGCCACCGCACCCGCGTGAAGAGGTGTATGAGCAGGGCATTGCGGTGCGCCGGGCGCTCCACCAGCTGCACCAACGGAAACTAGTGGATATTCAGATGAGCGATGATCCGGAGCGCTATGAGTGGCCGCAGGTGGTCTGGGTAACATCGGAGCATGGGCCGGGCCGTGTACGCTACCGCTGGCACAGCGATGATGCCGATGCCGAAGCGGCGCTTACTTCATTCTGGCGTATTTTTAGTGCCATTCGGGTCTTTCGCCAGCTAGGCACCGCGCAAGCAGTGGCTGTCTATACCAATCTCTTTACCGGGCGGGTGCTGGGTATGTCGTGGGAGGCGGCACTGGATACGGCGCTGGCTGATACACTGGCGGATCAGCTTCAGGTGATGGCCCGTGATGAACAGCGCACGATTGATGCCTATGTGGAGCATGCAGGTGACCCGGAGCAGTTGCGCATTGCGATGGATGCAATCTGCCAGGCGTTGCCCCTGGGCCGCCAGCATAGTTTATTGTATGCCCTGCGTGAGGCCGAACAGCAACGCCATGGCACCCACAGCATCAATCCGGGGAGCAACACCGCGCCAGAGAGCGCGCAACTTGAGCGGGTGTTTGTGTTGGGGACGCCACTGCACCTACCGGCCGCGGGCGTGTTTCAACGCCGCCTGCGTGCTCTGATTGGCGAACGGGGATTATAGGGCGGTGTCTGATCGCTGCAACAGGGTTCAGGCTGTGCTATACTAGGCAGAGTTTTGCGAGCTTTGGGTGAAAGAATAGACCGGGAGTGACACATTCGGTGCAACAGGCAACGTTTTCGGTGGTGATACCCATATGCAATGGCATGGAGCATCTGGAGATGGTCGTGCAAGATTGCTTGCAGTTGCTCCCACGGGTATGTACCGATCATGAAATCATTCTGGTTGATGCTGGCAGTGATGACCAGACGTTTTTGATAGCGGAACATCTGGCAGTGGCGGCGCCAACAGTGATGTTTATTGCGCATTCGAATCCTATTGGGGTAGGTCAAGCGGTTATCAGCGGCATCCGTGCGGCGCGTGGCGATTATGTGTTGCTCACCGATGCGACCAATCAGATCAATATCAGTGAAATGTTGCGCCTGCTGCCCTATATTGAGCATTACCCGCTGGTGCTGGGGTATCGCCTGAACCCGCAAGAGTCGTGGCTGTTGCGCAGACGACAGGCTTTCTTTCGCTTTCTGATCAATCGCTGGTGTCGGCTGGAGCTGCGTGATACTGGCTGCCGGTTTAGTCTGTACCATACTGAAGCACTGCAATCAATGGCATTGCAATCGACTGGACCGCTGATTCTGGCCGAAATCTGCCTCTATGGGCGGCAACACGGCCATCCCCATGTGCAGGTTGGGGTGCAGTCTACGGCTGTGCGCAGTCGTCAGCAACGGCGGCAGCAGGCATGGCTCAACCGCTGGTCGCTCTGGCAGACGATGCGGCTCTATCTGCGTCTGGCTGGTCCAGGTCCCGTCCGAAAGATGGCGCCAGTCACTCATGCACCGATGGCGCGGCCGCGAACGGTGCTGGTTCTGCTGGCAGCGGGGGTATTTGTTGTTGCCCGTGGGGCACAGCGTTTGATGCGCCGCAAGAACAGTGTGGTATAGCCTTTGATTGTGCTCACTATCCGGCAACTTTTTTATGCCGATGTTCGTCGATTATACGGAACGGTACACGATAAAAGCCGTTCTGATGGTTTAAAACAAGGAGACAGGAGGAGCGATTGATGTCTGAACAGAACAGCCCATCACCAGAACAACAGCCGGAGACAGGGCAACAACCGGAGACAGGGCAACAGCCGGATTTAAACCGTGCCTTGAACGATTTTGGCACACAATTGGAGCAGGCAGTACAGGCCTTTTGGAACAGCAATCAGAGCCGCTCGTTGCAGCAAGATATGTTTCAGAATTTGCGTGATTTTGGCGAACGCTTTCGTTCTAACGTTGAATCGGCGCAGCAAGATGAGCGCTGGCAAAATCTGACCGAGCGCGGTGAGCAGATGTTGAAGCAGGCGCAGCAGAGCCCGGTTGCTCGTGAGATGCAGGAGACGCTGGTGCGCGGCGTGACGTTCTTAAACCAGCAGTTGGCTGATTTCACCACACGCATGCAGCAAGAGGGGGAAGCAAACGCGGGCAACCAGTCATCTTCAGGTGCACAACGGGTGACGATTGAGGAAGATGAGCCTGATCCGCCAGCAGCGACAACGGGGCCGACGATCCGGCTTGATCCAGACAAGACCGAATAGTAGGACAACGCCGCTTGACTTGTTACACGTGCGTATTCTGGCCAGCTGTCAGTGTGGCTGGCCACAGCTATGAAGTGGCTGTTTTTCGTTAAGGGTGACGATTCAGCACGCGTGTGAGGAGAAAAACAACCGGAACGATTTCCAGACGACCCATCCACATACAGTACATCAACACGCCTTTCCCGGCCCAGTGTAGGGTTGGATGGGTCACCCCTGCAGAAAGCCCGACATTGCTGAACGCCGAAATGGTCTCAAACAAAACGGCTTCTGTTGTGACATCTCTGGGAACAATATGGAGCAGTGTGACGATCATGCCAAACAGCGTTATGAGCCACAATATCACAAGAATGGCGGTGGACTCGACACGTGCAAATGCTTCGCCTGCTGAAAGCACCTTGCTATCCAGGCGATAACGCATTAACTGATGCGGACGCAAATTGATCTGCTGAAAACGCCATTGGATGCCTTTACCCAACAGCACAATGCGGCTCATCTTGAGACCACCCACCGTAGAACCAGCGGTGCCGCCAACCAGCATTGCCAACATCAGTAAGAGCTTTGCTGAAGGGCTCCAGGGCTGAATATCAACCGTACTAAAGCCACAGGTGGTCAACGCCGATATCCATTGAAACAGGACATCTATCAGATTGAACGTACCACTGAACCAGGTCTGTTCGAGCAAGAGCAGTGTGGAGCCAATTGCCACAAAAAGCAACAAGACGCGATGCTGCGTATCATGCCACAAAAACGTAAGACGTCTCTGCGTCAAGAGACGATAGTGCATACGAAAACTGATTGCCCCAAGCAGCATCATCGGAATCACTGCCAACTGTGTACCGGAATCATATGCACCAATACGTTCATCGGTGATTGCAAAACCACCGGTAGCGATGGCGGTCATGCCATGGTTCACTGCAACCCACCAGGGCATCCCGGCTAGGCGGAATAACACAATACCGCTGATAGTGTAGAACAGATAAATCCACCCGATCATACGAACTGTTGATCGTACACTGGGAAAGAGTTTGTCATCGCGTGCTTCGCTGTAGTAAAGCCGATAAACGCCTGACGTCGATTGGATCACCGAAAGCATCAGAACAATGACACCGATGCCACCGACCCACTGGCTGAACGAACGCCACCATTGTAAACTGATGGGAAGGGTAGCAGGATTTTGCACCATTGTCAGACCGGTGCCTGTGAAGCCCGATACTGACTCGAACAGGCTGTTCCAGGGTCTTGCAAAACGCGTACAGCAAACGCGTTCTGATAGGGGATGTCTGGGTACCAGGCTACCAGCAAAAATGGCAAAGCGCCAACCACCGAAACACTTGCCCATCCCAGTGCTGCTATCAGCAACGCCGCTCGAACATTGACTGCATTGACTGGAGTAAAGACTCGACAGAGGAACTGGCCCAACCCCAATGTTACTCCAGCTGTGCTCAGAAATCCTATCAGTGCATACCATTCACCGGTAAGCAGGCTAATAAGCAGCGATCCAAGCGCCATAACACCAGGTACATGGAACACCAGTCCTAGCCCATGCAGGGTTGTTGAGGAGTATGTACGCACTTCGTTCACGAACCCCTGAAAAGCGAGAGAACATCCTCGTCAATCTGGACTGGAGTAAACACAATAATCTGGTCGCCTGCTTCAAGTGTCATATCATCAGCTGGATTGACAACATATTTGTCGCCTCGTTTCAGCGAGACAATCAACAGAGTATTGGGGAGTACATCTTCTTCATGGGCACCGGCTGGGGTATATCCAATGAGTGCCGAGTCGGAATCGAGCGTTGTTTGAAAAAACGTCTCGCCACCGGGCAGATTCAATGTCTCTTCAACTCGATGAGCAATCAACAGTCGGTACAGATACCGCGCGGTGATTGCCTCCGGATCGACTAGGACGTGAGCATTCAATCGTTCAAACATACCCTTGTGTGTGCGTTCATTAACGATACTGATTAATATAGGGATGGTGTGTTCGACGCCAAGGAACATCGCCATCAGGTTGGTGGCATCGTCGGAAGTGGTGGCAATGAGTGCATCAGCGTGTTCGGCACCAGCTTCACGCAAAATATCACGTTCACCAATACTCGCCTGAAATACCCGAATATCATATTGCTCCAGTGCAAACTGTGCCAGATGTTCATCCTGTTCGATCAAGGCAACATTATGCCCTGATTCAAGCGCCATCTGAATAAGGAATGAACTGACATCACCAGCACCTACCAGAATAATATACATCTCTGCTCCATAACAAGAAAAACCATCTCAAAAAGACCAAAAAAGTAGTCTATCATAGTATCAAGATGCATCATAGCAAGCGTATCTTCAGGATGGCTTTACGCATGCTTTGCGAACGAAACAGGTATGTTGCTTGGTACATATGCTGAATACCTTCGCGACCATGGGGCACATTGCATGCTTCGTCTTTCTTTCCCAGGTGATTCCTGTTCGGGCCAAAAACTGGTTTATCATGATTACGTAAACAGTGCATACGAGATACCAGCAAAAAGGAGGTATTTGCACAACAAAGAAGAAACAAAGAAAGAAAGTGAGGTCTTTTACCTATGCATACAAGCACAAAACACCAAACGCGCTGGCTCATTGGTATTCTGGTTGGGGTATTCTGCCTGTTCCTGGTCAATGTTGCTCAGGCCGCCGAATTTGCCAGTGATGACATGTACCACCTGGAAGCGGGTGAGGTTGTGCCGGATGATCTGTATGTGGCGGGAAACCGCATCTATATTGATGGTACCGTCGAAGGTGATCTGGTAGCTGCTGGCGGTGTCATCGAAATCACCGGTCTGGTCGAAGGTGACGTTATTGCAGCAGGCTCAAGCATCAGAATCTCCGGAGAAGTTCAGGATGATGCACGTATTGCCGGTGCCGGTATTACGATTAATGGTACTATCGCTGATGACCTGTTTGCATCAGCCGGAGGGAGTAGTGATTTTTCTATCCCCGGTGTGGATCAACAGATGATTCAGGGGTTCCATCTCGAGGATAACGCTCAAATCAATGGAGAAGCATTTATATTTGGTGGGAGAGGGATCATTGGTGGAACCATTGATGAGAATCTCCATGCCTTTATGAATCAAATCACGTTAAACACACAGGTAGCGGGTAATGCAGAACTTGCTGGCAACCAGATTGACGTACAGGATGCCACCCGAATAGCAGGTACACTCCGTTATCAAAGCGCATATCAGAGTGATATTCCGGCGAACTCAGCCGACGAAGTGATCTTTACCAATACGGCTGAAACGACATCCTTTGATCCGGTCATTGCGACCTTGAACTGGCTCTGGCATACGCTTCTGATCCTGGTTGGGTTTGCTTTGCTCGGCTCGATGGTCTTGCGTTTTGCTCCAAACTTGCTCACAAAGCCAGTTCAGGCGATCAATACACATCCGGTCAGCACTGGTCTCTCGGGACTCCTGGCATCGGTTGGGTTTATCTTTATCCCGATTGTATCAATCTTCCTGGTCTTCTTAATGGTTTTGTTTGGTGGCTGGTTCCCAGGCACGGTGCTGGGGCTTTTCCTCTTTACCGCACTTGCACTTCTCTGGTTTCTCAGCCCCTTGATTACCGGTATGTGGCTGGGTCAAAAACTGCGTTCGATCAGTGGGAAATACGATTTTGCCGCTTTACTCGCTGGTATTTTGCTGGTAGCACTGCTGGCGCAACTACCTCTGGTTGGCTGGGTCATCTATCTGATCAGCTTTATCTTTGCCATCGGTGCAGTGATACGTGCGCGTACTATGTCGCCGTCATCAACGACCACTCCGGCAACGACATAAACATGTCAGGGATGACAATGCATAGTCGGGAATAGCATTGCTATTCCCGACTGTGTAAACAAAAGAGATTCTCTTCAACATCTTCCAGGAGCATGCTATTATTGCCCCAGTGGGGTCAGGGCACCATGCGATATTCGAGACGCGGCCATGTCAGTTCGGTGGCATGGCGCAGGCCCAGCGGGTCGGCGGGTTGTTGCTGCTGCGTCAGTGCGCCCAGCAATGCCTCGGTGAGTGATGTGCTCGATGTATAACGCACGATGAGCGCCTCGGAAAGGCCGGCTAGTTCTTTGCTTGCTGCTATCGAATCATCTAGGTTACCCAGTTCATCAATCAAACCTAGTTCCATGGCCTGCTGTCCGGTATAGATACGACCATCTGCCAGGCGCAAGACTTCTTCACGATCCATATTGCGCCCTTCGGTAATGACATCGACAAAGCCGTTATAGGCCTGGTCGATCAGCCCTTGTAAGATCGCCTCTTCTTCGGGCGTTATCTCGCGTGCAGGTGAACCGATATCCTTAAACTCGCCGCTCTTGAAGACGAGTTGCTGCATACCCAGCATATCGAGGGTATCTTCATAGTTGAGCAGGCTTAAAATAACCCCCAGACTGCCGGTAAAGGTATCGGCATTGGCATAGATCTGATCGGCCGGGGTGGCAATATAATAGCCACCACTGGCTGCTACAGTGCCCATGGAGACGACCAGTGGTTTCTCGGTCGCTGTAAATTCCTTGAGCTGGCGATGGATTTCGTTGCTGGCGACGACCCCACCACCGGGGCTATCGACACGGAGCACCAAGGCTTTCACTTTGGGGTCTTCCGTCGCCTGGCGGATCTGCGAGAGAATATCTTGTTGCGAAATCTGGGAGCTCAAGATTGAGGTGTCTTCGGGTGCGCCGATCACACCAGTGACTTCAATAATCACCACGCGATCGGGTCCCTGCCCAGAAACAACCTTCTCACGCCAGGTGGTCGCTGGCCGGGGTAAGCTGGTATCTTCACTATCAACGCTTGCAACCAATACGGCAAAGGCCCCAATGGGCAAAATGGCACACGCCAGTACAATCCCAAGAATGATCGATAACCCGATCAAAAGGCCACGTCCTTTGGGTTGCGCTGGCTGAGGTTGATTTGCTGTGGACTGTTGTTGTTCTTGCATGAGCCGGTTCGTTCCTCCCATCATGTGTCTCGAATAACATTGCTTTATTGTATAATAGCACTAACCGATGATCTTTTGCTCATGGTCTGGTATCAGTGCTGGCATGTTCGGTTCGGTCAATGGTACAATAGAAGAAAGTATGTAATTGGTGGTTGCGCCTGTTCCTATTGCTCAAACCGGCACATGTTGTGCATCTATGGTGTCATCAGCAATGTGCCTGAATGCACACCCAAAGATCATTGATAGCGCGACGGTATGCGGGTCGGGGGTAAAAAACGTGCAAAGGTTTTCTCTGGATGAGCAAAACAAACCGACTAATCATCCGGAATATCGCCGGGATAGTGGATGGGAATAGTGTAACCAGGAATATGTTTGCGGGCGGCTTCATAGGATCGTTCGATAAAAACAGCCCTATCGGTGGTTTGTACCGCAAAAGATGGGTGGCAAACTCAACCAGAAAGCAATTGCCACCATAATACTCAAAACGGGTCACTTTTCCAAACCTGGTGGTTGGGTAGAGGTCAGCAAGATCGATAAGAAACGTTATCAAATTTCTTTTTGTGGCTCCAATCGATATCATAAGCGTGTGTATCCCTGGTTCCAGGTATGGTATGTCAATAGAGACTATTCATTGTAATACAGGATACCGCATCGTGCAATGTTGCTGTTGGTTGATCGTTCAGCCAGAACTTGCACATCGTAACAGCAAAAAATCCCATGGGTGTATGGGATGTGGACCAGGGTAAAGATGAAAAACTGGGTCAGCCGTCTCCACCACGGGCAATGGTCATCGGGAGACTGGAGAGCCTCCCCAGAAGCAGAAACAAACAATGTCGTTCATGCAACAACACAACAGAGAGGAAATGAATCAATGGTACAGACACAAAGACCTGTGATGGTGGGTGTAGTTGGAGATAGTGCAACCGGTAAAACGACTATTACTGATGGGTTGGTTACCCTTATTGGTGCTGATAGGGTCACTCATGTATCAACTGATGATTATCATAAATATGATCGCAAGGAACGCGCGGCATTAGACATCACAGCGTTACACCCGGAATGTAATTATCTTGATATATTAGAGCAGCATCTTCATCATTTGCGCCAAGGGGACGCCATTCTTAAGCCCGTGTATGATCATGCTACTGGCAGTTTAACACGCCCTGTCTATGTACAACCCCGCGAATTTGTGATTGTTGAGGGGTTGCTTGGGTTCTATACACCTGCTATGCGGGATATGTATGATGTGAAAGTCTACCTCGACCCGGCGGAGACGTTACGGCGCCATTGGAAAATGACTCGTGATACGGCACGGCGTGGCTATACGCCGGAGCAGGTGCTGCAACAGCTGCAAAACCGAGAGGCTGACTCGCAGCAGTTTATTCGCCCACAGCGTGAGCATTCCGATATTGTTGTGCATTTTTATCCACCAATGGGACAGGTTGCCGCCATCGCTGGATCGCATTTAAATGTACGTCTCACACTCAATCCTACGGTATTGCACCCGGCCCTGAGCTATCTCTGGCAAGAAAATCCATCGGAGCATGCTGGCATTCGGATTGAGATGGAACGCGACCAGCACAATCAGACGGTGGTTATCCTGGAAATTGACGGCAATGTCTGCCCCGAACGTGCATCTGCCCTGGAACAGTCGATCTGGCAGCATCTGCTTGATGTGCATCCACTTCGTGCCGATGAGTTTGGCGACTACGATGATCGCACCCAGCGTCGCCATAGCGACCCGCTGGCTCTAACCCAGTTGTTGCTGACCTGTCAGGTGTTGCAACAATACCATCAGTTGCACTCTTCCGATTCGGGTGAAGCCGACAATACCGCCCTGCTCCAACGGCTGTGGCTGGTCGCCACCAACACGCTGCTGTCTGGGTCAGGGTCGCCCGGCTCAGTGCGTCGGCTGCCGGGCCGATTGGCCCAGAGGAGTGTTCGTTCCAGCAGCAAGCCATCTGGCACGATGCGTTAAGCTATAATGAGAAGAGCAAAAGACCAGGGAGGAATGATGAACCTGAAACAACAGGCCGCCGAAGCTGCCGTCGCACGCGTTACCAGTGGTATGCGCTTGGGGCTCGGCAGCGGCTCAACCGTACAGTATGTGCTGGAAGCACTGGCGCAACGCTTGCAGCAAGGCGATTTGCATGACATTGTGGGCGTGCCTACATCAGAGACCACACACCGTGAAGCCACACGGCTCGGCATTGCCCTGACGACGCTGGATGAACAGACCGAACTCAATCTGACGATTGATGGCGCGGATGAGGTATCACCCGATCTCAACCTGATCAAAGGGCTGGGCGGTGCGCTGCTCCGCGAGAAGATCGTCGCGGCTGCTTCAAACGACCTCTTTATTGTGGTTGATGCGAGCAAACAGGTTGAGCAACTTGGTCTCCGTGCGCCTCTGCCTGTTG
This sequence comes from Chloroflexaceae bacterium, assembly GCA_012034075.1. GTDB lineage: Bacteria > Chloroflexota > Chloroflexia > Chloroflexales > Chloroflexaceae > JAAURD01. The sequence goes on from JAAURD010000047.1 coordinate 13,263, forward strand.
AAGTGATGACCTTTGGTTGGAAAACGCACCTTGGTTTGCTTGAGCATCTGGGTGCTACACCTGCATTGCGTCTGGGGGCCAATAACCAACCCTACGTCACCGATAATGGCAACCTGATTCTTGATTGTACCTTTGCCAATGGTATTCAGGATCCGTATGAACTGGCCCAGCAGCTTGATGCCCAACCCGGTGTTGTTGGTCATGGCCTCTTTCTTGGGATGACGAGCGCAGTCTTTGTCGGGACGCCAGAAGAGGTCGTTGTTTTGGAATGATCAGCTTGGAGCGCAAAGCGTTGGAGCGCAGGTTCACCACGGAGACACGGAGGCACGGAGATTGGGCTCGGGCCGCCGTTTTCCCCTGGTATTCCTTCAGAGATCAACGCAGAGACAGCGCGTGCGGCTACAAGCCACACCTACGCCTATCCTTCCAAACGGAGCGCAGGCATCTCGTTGGAGTGCAGGCGTCTTGCCTGCATGACAAACAGTCGCCAGTGTGGTACTATATGATAGATGGAGCAACCAGGATAGACGTTGCATACGCCGTATTGTAGTAACGTGGGTCACGCCTGGGGTATGCGCAGGCGTTGCCTGAGGAGCATCCCAGGGCCGTGGCATTTACGGGTTTCTCAACCGATCAATTGGTGAGCCTGCCGCCAGAGCTGTTTACCGCAGTGCTGCCACAGGTCACCTCGATCAGTGAGCTGAAAGTAACACTGCATGTCTTTTATCGGCTCACTCGGCAACGGGGGCAGCCCCGTCGCATCAGTTGGGATGACCTCGCTGTCGATCAGCTCTTACAGCAGAGCCTGCGGGCCATCTCGCCATTGGAGTCGCCGATCGCCCTGCTGGATGAGGGTCTGAGCGCAGCGGTACAACGCAGTACGTTTTTCCATGTCGTGCTGCCTGCGCCTACCGAGAGTCGCTGGGTCAATTGGTATGTGGCACATACCAGTGCCAACCGCGCCTGGGTAGAAGAGGTGCAACAGGCCGCCCAACCATTGGCGCCACCAGTGGCCCAGAACGAAGAACGGCCTACGTTGATGAGTCTGTATGAGCAAAATATTGGCTTGATTACGCCATTATTGGTTGAAGAGTTACGCCAGGCCGAGGAACGGTATCCGCCAGAGTGGCTCGAAGATGCTATACGTCAAGCAGTGCGGTCCAATGTGCGTTCGTGGCGCTATGTGCGCAAAGTGCTGGAGAGATGGGAAACACATGGGCGAGGGGTTGAAATTGATAACCAGAAACGACCTGTTGAATCAGACAGCGTCGAATCGACCAGCAGCTACCGAAGCCTCTTCCGATTGGGCAGCGACACCAGCGATCTTGATTGACGCATCGTCCGCCGTAGCGGTGTGTCCCCAATGCAAAGGTGCAGGGTATCTCGTTGCCGATGTGCCCTTTGGTCACCCTTGTTTTGGGCAGTTACGCCTCTGCAACTGTCGCCAGGATGAGCGTCAGCGCCGATCTCGCGAGGAAATTCAGCGTATGAGCAACCTCGACGCGTTTGCCGATAAAACATTTGCCACGTTTGATGAGAGTATCAATGGCGTGCAACGGGCGTATAAAAAAGCCCGTCACTTTGCCGAACATCCGGAGGGGTGGCTCTTCCTCTCCAGTACCGGATTTGGTTGTGGAAAGACCCATCTCGCAGCAGCAATTGTGCATGAAGTACTGCCACGCAACTATAAAGCGCTCTTCGCTGTGGTGCCAGATCTCCTTGATCATCTGCGCAGTACTTTTGGACCACAGAGCGAAGTGGCCTATGATCAGCGTTTTGAGATGATCCGTACTATTCCGTTGCTTGTCCTGGATGATCTTGGCACCGAGAACGCGACTGGTTGGGCTCGTGAAAAGCTCTATCAAATCATCAATCATCGCTATAATTACCGGTTACCCACCGTCATTACCAGTAATCGTGATATCGATAAAGATATTGATAAGCGTATTTCATCACGTATCTGCGATGTTGGTCTCTCTGAGTTGATCGAGGTAGATGCTGCCGACTATCGAAAACGTCCAAAAGAAAGACGCACATTTCAACAGCGGTCATAAGGAAGTCTTATCCAGGTACATTGCATCATGATGTAGAGATGAACAGAAGAAACGATACCAAACGATGCCAAAACATTATCTCTCAGCCGCTGATTTGAGTCGGACCGAGATCGAGGCGATTCTCAAGCGTGCTACCCAGCTCAAAGCCCATTGGCACGCCACACGCACCACCCAACCGTTGTTATCCGGGCAGACTCTGGCACTGGTCTTTGAAAAACCATCGCTCCGCACACGCGTGGCATTTGAAGCGGGCATGAACCAACTCGGCGGCCATGCTAGCTACCTCTCAGCCAACGATATCGATATGGGAGGCCGTGAAAGTGTCCCTGATGTGGCACGCAATCTCAGTCGCTGGGTGCAGGCGATTGCTGCACGAGTCTTTGCCCATGGCACCATCGAACAACTGGCTCGCCATGCAGCCGTCCCTGTCATCAATGCCCTTTCCGACCGTGAGCACCCATGTCAGGCACTGGCCGATATGCTGACTATTGCCGAACGGCGCGAGCAGATTGCCGGCACGCGATTGGCGTTTATCGGTGATGGCAATAACGTCTGTCATTCACTTATGCTGGTGTGTGCTCTTCTGGCCTGTCACATGACCGTAGCATGTCCTCCGGATCATCAACCGCATCCCGATATTGTGGCCCATGCATGCAGTCTTGCTGAACGTCATGCGGCATCCATCACCGTCACCTCCATCCCCCAGGAGGCCGTTGAAGGTGCCGATGCGGTCTATACCGATGTATGGGCTTCTATGGGTCAGGAGCACGAAGCTGCCCGTCGGCGGGTTGTGTTCCAGCCCTATCAAGTCAATCCAGCATTATTATCACTGGCCCAACCCGATGCACTGGTTATGCATTGTCTGCCAGCCCATCGGGGCGAAGAAATTACCGCCGATTGTCTTGAAGGACCGCAATCAGTGGTTTTTGATCAAGCTGAGAATCGACTTCATGTGCAGAAAGCGTTGATTTTGACGCTGCTGGACCGGTGAATGGATAATGGATAATGGGCAATTGAGAATGGATAATGGATAATGGACAATTGTCAACTGTCAACTGTCAATTGTCAAGAGCGGGTAAAGCATTATGGCAGGAAATCGTGCAATTTATGATCGTGCAATGGAACGGAGTCGCGAGGCAACCCGTTCAAAGCAGTGGGATCAGGCGCTAAAGAGTGCAGGACAGGCCCTGCAAGAATTTCCCGATGATATTGATGCTCGTACTGCCGCTGCAGTCGCGCTGTTTCATACCCAACGCTTGCCGCAGGCACTCAAGATGTTTGAAGACCTGCGTACCACTGACACCGACAATACCTTCTTTATCGACTATATTGCCCGTTGCCAGGAGGCCATGGGCCATACCGCCGATGCGGTTGAGACATATGGTATGCTGGCCGATATGCATGAGCATCAGCGCATGGCAGCCCGCACGATTGATGCGCTGCGCGATGTGTTACGTCTCAACCCACAGCTGGAGCAGCAGCGCCAGCGGCTGGCCCAGCTGCTGAAGGATACCGGTTCAGTCGCCGCTGCCGGTGAGCAGTATCTTATCCTGGCGCAACAATTCTATCAACAGCGCCGGCTCGATGATGCCGCGAACTATGCCGAAGCAGCGCTCAACATCAACCCCGAGAGCCGTGAAGCGAAAGAGGTTATGGGTGCTATCCATCAGGCTATGGCCAATGCCGCTGAAGAACCAGGGACTGTCATTGGCGATAGTCACGAAGGTGAAACCAGTCAGGACCTGCGATCAGCCCTTTCAGGGATGACCGGCTCGCTTCGCTCACAACAGTTTGTGCTCGAAAAAATGTTCCGACTGGCCAACGAAAAGCAAGAGGCCGGTGATGTTGACGGAGCTATTGAGCAATACGAACTCGTGCTAGAGTCTGGTCTCGAACGTGCCGATGTCTACTACAGTCTGGGGTTGCTCTATCAAGAACGTAACAACCATCAGGCGGCCGTCAACATGTTGAGCCGCTCGTCCGCTGATCCTGAATATGCCCTCTCCTCACACTACGGTCTAGGTCGATCCTATACTGAACTTGATCAACTGCCACAAGCGGCTCAGGAATACGAACAGGCCATTGGCATGATCGACCTCGAAACCGTTGGGCGAGCTGAGTCCGAAGACCTCATCGACATGTACGAACTGGTCGGCGATATCTATCAGAAAATTGGCAACCTTGCCCGCGCCGCCTCGCTCTACTCTACCCTGGCCAGCTTTTTGCAAACCAAACGCTGGGGCAAAGAGACGGCTGCCAAATTCCAGCAACGCGCCACCGAACTGCGCGACCGCAACATGATGTCCAAATTGCGCAGCCTGGGCACGGGTGCCCTTGTGCCACAACCCGAACTTCCGCCTAGCACGGCTCCAGCACCTTCCGTTCACCCTGATGTCGAAACCATGCCCGAAATCTGGGGCAAAATCCGTCCCATTACCGATTTCACCGACCGTGATATTTCCACGAGCCAGCTGACCATGCCTCAGATGCCTGTGCAGGACATTGACCCGCTCGCCATGTTAGAGAGCATTGCTGCTCCCGAAACGCCAACACACAAGCCCATGACCAGCTGGATGTGACTGGTCTGAATGAACAGGTGGAACGATGGGTCGTTATTAGTGGCAAATATGCCGAGCAAAACCTGGTGGATGCCGCCATGGATGCCTGCTACGAGGTCATTCGGTACAACATCGATTATTTACCGATCCATCTCCGCATCGGTGAGATTTTTGAGCGTATGGGACAGATTAATGACGCCCTCGTAAAGTATCAAACCTTGATTGATGCGTATATGGTTTCTGGTGCAGCAAAAAGAGCAATAGATGTCTATTTTCGTCTCCTCGATCTGTCGCCCGAAACCGTCAATGCACGTTCCAAACTCGCTGATCTCCTGCATCAAGATAATCGCAATGAGGAGGCTGCCGAGCAACTGAGCCACGTGGCGAGCCACTACCTCCGCATTGGTCAGACCAATCGCGCTCTCGAAGAATTTCGTAGGGCTCTCAACTGGGCTTCTAAGGCCAGGGAAGTACGCGCTCAGTACGGTCTAGCGCTCTTTAAACTGGGACGCTACGAATCCGCCCTGAGCGAGTTTTATCGTGCAATGGATGATGATACCACCAATCCGGTGGCTATTGCTCGCATTAACATGACCCTTGCGGTGATGGGCGAACAACCATCTGCTATCTGGGACTCGCTGGCATCGGTGCTGGAACAGAGCAAGTCCCAACCACAGGTGCTCAACCTGGTTCAGGCCGAATATCGCACTGCGCTCACTTCTGCTGATGAACCCATCTTGCACTATATTGTGGGCATTATTCAGCAACAGGGCAAACAGCATTCATCATCACTGCTATCGTTTGAGCAAACCCAGGCCCTGCTCGAGGAGGACCCGGATCCGCTCTTGCCCATGGTGTTGGTACATCAAGCTATGGCCGATAGCTATATTGCCCTGGGCCAGGCCGAAGAGGCCCTGGAACAACTCCATCTAGCCCAACAGGTTGCGAGCAGTACCTCAGCTGAAACATCGGTGCGCCACCCCTTTGCACGACCACTCTCACAGGGCGAGATTGTGCGACGCATGGCCGAGGCCTATGCCGCTCAGGATGATCTGGAAGGTGCCGAGCGAGCGCTGGTGGAAGCGGTTCGCTTGCTTCCTTATGATCATACGGTCTATACCAAACTGGCGGATATCTACTTCAGTCAGGGCAAATTAAACGAGGCGGTCAATGCCCTTTCGGATCTGGCAAGTCACTATGAAGATCAACAAAATCTGGATCGGGCCATCGAAACGCTCGAATCCGCACAGAAACTCTCACCCGGCAGTATCCCCGTTGGCGAACGTCTGGCTCGGCTCTACATTCGTCGTGGGTATCCCCAGAAAGGGGTTGATGGCCTGATCAAGGTCTCTGATTTGCAAAGCCGTACCGGTCTGATTAAAGATGCTGTCATCAGTTTGCAGCAAGCTGCGGAAATCTACTGGATGCAAGGGAATCATGAAGAAACCCGGCGCATCTACGACCGTATTATTACCATTGCACCGAACGATATTGAAGCCCGTCAATGGCTCGCCATTATGTATACGCTGGCTGGACGGGTCAAAGATGCGATTGCCGAAAAGAAACAGATTATTCGAATTTATTCACAGAAACAAGATTTCGACAACGCCATTGCCGAACTCCATCAGGTTATTGGGCTGGATCAAAAAGACATCGAAGCCTATTATCTGCTGGGCGATATGCTGATGCGCCGTGAAGAATATGCTCAAGCAATGCAGTTATATAGCCGCATGATGAAAATGGAAGGTGTCGAGAGCGATCGCATTGAAGCTCTTCATACCGCTGCCAGCCGAATGAACGAGCAAAAGACACAGCTTCAATCAACCGCTGATCGTCCTAAATGACTAGAGTACTCGTCCTTTTACGTGAACTATATCCAAAGCAAACCCTATGCCAGAACTGACCCGGCTCTGGAATCGTCTGAATCCACTGATTTATCCCTATGCGCTGATCGACATCCTGGTTGTCGCTCTGATCTTCTTCTGGTTGATGGAAGCGATTCGTGGTACCCGGGCGGTTCGTCTGCTTTGGGGCGTCATTATTTTGCTGACGATTTCTCTGTTATTAAGCACCACCCTCAATCAACTGGTGACCTTGGAGTGGCTGCTCCAGAATTCGATCCAACCGCTCCTGATTGCTATTCCCATCATCTTTCAACCGGAACTTCGCCGTGCCCTAGAGACCCTTGGTCGCACTGGTAGTCTCTTTCGGTTTTCGTTTACCTCAAGTACGAACCCCGAACTGCTCGAAACCGTCAATATCGTCAGCCGCGCCGCAGCTCAGTTATCCAAACAGGGCATCGGTGGTCTCATGGTCATTGAGCGTTCCATGCGCCTGCAAGAATATGCCGACAAAGGCGTGCTGCTCGATTCACGTCTGGCTGTCCCGCTCATACTCAACATCTTCTACCCCAATTCGCCGCTGCACGATATGGCTGTAATCATTCGTGACAACCGCATTCTGGCGGCTAATGTGGTGCTGCCCCTGAGTGAAGATATTGTCGGTCACCGTCGCTATGGCACCCGTCACCGCGCGGCCAAAGGGATTACCGAACAGTCTGACGCTATCACCGTGGTGATCTCCGAAGAGACTGGTGAAATCTCATTGGTCAACGATGGACGAATGGTGAGTTATCTCAACGAGGCACGCCTGCGTGTGCTGTTGGCCAGGCTATTGCAGGTTCCCCTAGACGGGGAGGATAACTCGTGATGCTCAATGTACGGGGATCAGCTCTGCGCCTCTTGTTATCGTTTGTCTTAAGTCTTATGGTCTGGATGTTTGTTTCACTGAGCCAGGACCGCAATGCAACGTACAACAGCATCCCGGTTGAAGTGGAACAACTTGAACCAGATGTCGTCATCATTGATGAGGAAGGTCTCCCCAAAAATAGTCAGACGTTCCTCGATCCAATCAATATGGTTCTTCGTACCGATGAAGCCACTCTAGCCGATATTGATAACCGTGACCTGTATGCTTATGTCAATCTGTTTGGGCTACGCAAAGGCACACACCTGGTGGATATTCAACCGGGAGCTCATCGTTATGAACCACGTATTAGCTTTGTATCCCTCGAACCTGAAAAGATTGAGGTGCGTCTGGACAACATTATCACCCAGACTGTTCCCATTACTATCAACTTACAGGGCGATCTGCCCTTTGGGTTTGAGCGTGATGAACCAGTTGTGCGCGTCAACGGCGAACCAGTAGACCAGGTTCAGGTCAGTGGTCCGGCCAACCAGGTAGAAACCGTCGTGGTTGCCCTGGCAGCCGCCAATATCGATCAACGTCAGTCAAGTTATAGCGGTGCCCTCCAACTCGAACCATTTGATACCAATGGTCAGTCTGTAGAAGGAGTCACCGTTCTTCCATCATCAGTCAATGTGCATATTCCCATTCGTTCGGAAGTCGGGTTACGGCGCGTACCCGTTCTGGGCAATGTCACCGGCATTCCTGCATCGGGGTTTATCATTAGCAATGTTATTAGCCTGCCATCGCTCATCAACCTGAGCGGCAGTTCTCGTCGCCTCGATCAGATCGACCATATTGAAACGGAAGAGATTGATATTACTGGTATGTCCGAGACCTTTACGCGTGAGGTCCGGCTCATGTTTCCGTCTGGTACATCATCTCAGAACGACGACGATCTCACAGCTCTCGTCAATATTGCTATTGTGCCCCAGCAAGTCCAGTTTCAGGCCAATCTGCTCTACACGGTCCAGATCACGGGTACTCCTCCGGGTTTGGAGGTGACGTATACACCCATGGTTGTCACCGTAAGTCTGGAAGGATCAAGCTTTGCCTTGCAACAGATGAGTCAATCCAACCTGACTGCTTTTGTCGATATCGAAGGTCTTTTGCCGGGCAATTACACCCTGACACCAACGCTCCAGCTTCCGCCCGGCATCACTACCGTTGGCGATTTGCCCCAGATAGATGTGGCTATCCGCCTGCCAGCGACGGCTACCCCCCAACCGACCAGCATCCGCTTAGAAACCGTCACCGCTACAGCCGAACCAATCGTTGAATCGACCGCAACTATCTCAACGGTGACCCCCAGCGAAAGTCCATCGCCGTTTCCGACCGATGTGCCAACTATTCCGCCCAGCATCAACTCAGCTCAGGTGCCTACCGCATCCCCGACCGATGTGCCAACTATTTCCCCCAGTGCAGACCCAACTCAGGTGCCTACCGCCACGGTAGTGCCGCAAACACCAGTAACCACTCCTGATGCGTCCGTAACTCCCATCGAGCCAACCGCAACCCCCCCCTCATCCCCGGCTCTTCTCCCACAAGGGGCGAAGGGAGACCGCGCCATACCTGCCAATGGTAGCAGCCTGGGTTCTATTCTTTTATGTACACCTTACCGATAAACAATTCACCCGTATCAACTACGTGCCCATCTACTACTACAGGGAAGCGTTGTAGACTTACTCCATCATACAGCCCCATTACCAGTTGATACTCCCCCGGCTCGAGATCAGCCGGTAATGGTATATGCACACGTTCAGACACCAGTTGCCCGCGCTTCCAACTCGATAGCGGAAAAAGTCCTTGCCACGGTGGTGCATCAAACTGGGTGACGTTCACGCCGGCTGTATTCCGTACATGCACAAAGAGCGTCTGATTTCCAGGTGGTACCGCCGCATTTGCCTGCCAGAAGAGCAACACCGCAAGTACATCACCTGGCCACAATGATTCATTAAAATGCACTTCTGGACCGGTCGTGTCGAGTGTTAGACGGCCGAAGCGGCTCCCTAGCAGCTGTACTGCTCCCAGCGAGATGACTGCATCCTGGTCGTTTCGGTCGGTCTGAACGCTTGTTGTGGTGAGCCCCGTACTGAACAGATCGATGCGCGGCCCAAGGAAACCGCTTTCATTGCCGCCAAAGGTTGCTCTATGGGTCGTTTGCGCAAGCAAGGGTTCATAATCCGCTGTCCAGTACTCATGCTTACGGCGCCCCTCATTGGCAAGCAGCAAGCCATACCCCTGTTGCCGATACCAATCGACCGACCGCAGCGGTAGATAATGCACATAATCTGACTGTTGCACCCCTTGCCACTGCATTGGATGCGATTGTTCACTGGCAATCAGCACGCCGGGCCAGTGCTGCCGTGCCCACTCCTGAGCGACCACGCGGCTATCTGGCTGGGCCAACCGCGCACTGCTGCTTGTCGCTGGCCCCAGCGAGACCATTCCCAGAAACAACAGCAGTATCACGCTTGTTAAGAGCTTCCGAGATGGTACACCCCGCAACCTCAGCCGAATATGTGGTTGCACCAGCTTCCAGATGACATCAGCTAGCGCAACCGCACCAATTCCCGCCAGCAAAAACAAGGGTGGCTGGGCCGGCAGCAAATTGCGATAAAAATGGCTCGGCAAACGCAACAGGCTCACAATCAGCAACAGCGGAAATGAGAGCCACACGACCGCCGCCGCAGGCCAGCGCCGGATCAGCACCCCAACGCCGAGTATTGCCAACACAAACGGCACTGCCCCCAACCCCTCATGCCAATGAAACCAGAGATACGCGTCAAACGGCCATGACCGCCGCACATCACCATGACTGCCATCATAGGATTCCAGCAATGTCTGCATGGTTTTGCGAAAATCCGCAAAATCCAGCAGCGTATACGGCGATGTGAGCAAAAAAACAGTGACTGCCAGCATCCCCGCAAGCAGCAAACGTCTACCGGAGCGGAGCATATCCTTGCGCCAGTGCAACCCGTGCGCCAGCAGCAGCGGCACCAGTGTCAGGCCACTCTGGTATTTGCTGCCAATCGCCAGGCCAATCAGCACTCCTGCCAGCACATAATCACGCCAGCGTCCATGATCCAGTATCTGCCACGTTGCGAGCAATGCCAGTAGGGCAAACAACCCGGATGGCGCATCAACCGTCATATAGTGTGCGTGAATGATCGCCCATGGCGAAAGCGCTAGCAGCAGTGCGGCAACCACGCCTGCCCGCCGACCAGCCAATCGGCCGCCCCAGACGGCCAGCGCCAACACAGTGGCGCTACTCAGCAGCGCCGTTACGACACGCGCCCAGATGAACGCCTGCGGTATCGTTGTGTAGAAATGATTGGAACGTGGCAACACAAACCCGTCGGGATAGAGGCCAGTTAGATGCCCCCACCAGAGATGCCCATGCAATACCAGTGCCTGAGCGTAGAGGATCAGTGAAGGATAGAAGAAGTGTTTTGGATTAAGCTGGCCCTGGACAATGCGAACCACCACATTCATGACGGCTGGCTCGTCCGGGTGATCGACATACGGCAGTGACCAGGCGCGTCCCCACACCCGCAGCAGCAGTGCGATCGCTGTGATACTGACCACAGCGATCAGCCACCACCAGCGGATCAAACGGCGGCCTGCTTTCTGGCTGGTGATGCGATTGGTGTGAACACGTGACGTCTTCATGCAGCGCAGTGATTGTAGCAGTCCGCTGCACCATTGTCAAGCAAAAAATGAACAAATGTTCCTACAAAATCACCCTGACATGCTCCCTTGGGGCGCAGTACGCCACGCCCCAGCCTGCGACGTCTGAGTCCCCAAAAGGTCACAGAGCGTCAATGGATGCGCCAGACCCGACATTGCTCAAGCTGCCGCCGTTTGACGATACCGCTGCTCAGGTGTACTTGCTCGTACTGACGATATCTTTCCCAAGCTCGTAATAATACCCATACGACAGAGCTTTGTCGCCGCTGGAATCGCAATTTCAGGCTCAATCCCCGTCGCCTGGCACACAGCTCGCAGATTGCGACAACTTTCAACCTGGCTCAAAATACGCCACTGGATCAAATCCACGGTCACCGTAGTATCGGTATGTTCCGGTGGTAATGGTGAAAGCTGAAGTTCCGTATCGAGATCAATAGTTGTGGATTGCGCACAGGCAGTACGTGCTGCTCGCTGCTTACTCTCTTGCTCAATCCAGTGTAGGTCATGTTGAATGCGCACTGGATGTGCATGAACCGTGTTATCGGGACGAAACATGAACTGTGCCTGTTTCCAGTCAAATGCCTCAATCACGGCCTCTTCACCGCTGGCTAGCACACATCGATCACAACTGCACACCATTGCTGCATCAATAATCGTTCCATTCGCAATATATATCATTGCGCGTTTTTTGTCGTTTATGAGTAATAAAATACCCGAATGAGAACGGATATGACAAAATATAAGTAGATCTTTCAGAGATATATCTTGGAATGTGCCCTTCAGTGCCATGATTTTCTCCTTATCCCAGAGAATCGACGTTGCAGTCTCACATTCGTGACACCATGCGCAGAGAGACCACTTTTTTATCCGTACATGCTGTTGAGTCCAGTCATTTGCTTTTTCTGGTGTTTCTCTATCGACATTGTGAAAAAAAAGACAAACAGTGTCACTCTTTATCCTACACCGTACCATCCTCAATAGCTATACAGGAAAACCCTGAAATAAGGCGAGGAACTCCCTGATCACCGTACTATGCCCCCTCGTTGAATGTGCCATGGTTCTGTGATACTTTATCCACAGGTTAGCCTGTGAGAAAAACTCTTACCGCTTCTGGGAAGAAACCCGTCATTTGCCGGGTAGGACTCGGTTGCACGTGTAGCGACCGTGATGTCGATGGGGGTTCCAAACACGGTTCGATTTTCGTGCCTCCGTGTCTCTGTGGTGGAAAAACGGTTGCTGCGACCCCAAGGACGATGGGGTCACACTTTATCGCGAAGTGCCTGCGAGCAGATTTTA
>JAAURD010000048.1 GCA_012034075.1 Chloroflexaceae bacterium
AACAACGGCGACCCGTTCATACTCGTCTTGCAGCTGTTTGACCAGTTCGGGAATATACCGGCGCAAAGACGGATGACCAATGTGCTCCAACTTCTGACAGATCGCCGAGAGTTCAATCGCTCCCACTTGCGTACTATTTGATTTCAGCTGGTGGGCATTGCGCATCAGCTGATGCATATCGCCTTGATCGAGGGCCTGCTGCATCAGTCGGGTTTGTTCGGCCGCATCAGCGAGAAAATGGCTGAGCAAATCATCATTCGACTCGGCATGACCAACCATTTCCAGAAAGTGTTTTAAGATCGTCTTATTGATCGGTTCAGCTTCGGTTGCGATGGTCGAAGCACCATCGCGATTCAGTCCGGTCTGTGATGGAAGACGTCCCACATGCGATAATGCCCGAATAAGCTCTTCTGTTCGGACCGGTTTTTCCACATAGTCGTCCATGCCCAGACCAAGCAGCCATTCGCGGCTGCCTTGCATGGCGTGAGCGGTCATGGCAATAATATGGGGTTGTTGCTCTGGCGGCCAGGTGGTACGAATACGCTGTGTTGCCTCGGTACCGTCCATCTCTGGCATTTGTACATCCATCAATACAACATCATAGATATGGTGTTCCAGAATATGCAGGGCTTCAAGGCCATTTGAGGCAATATCGGCATGATAACCCATCTTTTCCAGCAGGCGTAATGCCACCTTTTGGTTGATCAGGTTGTCTTCGACCAGTAAGATGCGCAAGGGATGATATTGCGCCAGATTATACGTGATATGTTCCCAGTTGCGAAGCGGTCGATGAACCGGCTTTCTGGCATGAAAGAGCATTGTCAGCGTATCATAGAGCATGCCCGGTTTGATCGGTTTGGTGAGCCATACAGCAATATTGCCCACCTCTTGCTGACGCAGCTGTTTTTGTGCCGTGAAAGAGGTCCAGAAGATCACGTGCAAGGGTTGGGTCGCCGCAATCTGGTGGATCTGCTGCATCAGGAGCGTGTATTCTGCATCTGGCCGCGTTCCATCGGCAATGATGACATCCAATGGTGGCATTGCTGGATGACGTACCGATGGTGACAGCATGGTCTGAGCCTCGTCAGTGCTTCCACATAGATGGACAAACATTCCCCAACTCTGCAAATACCGCTGTAAAAGCACACGACTGGTAGCATTGGGTTCGATCACCAATACCCGTTTCCCCTGGAGCTGTGGGTGCTCATTGCCACGGAAGACTTCCGAGACACCATTTTCGGTGCGAAATGGAAGCGTGACATGAAACGTCGAGCCTTGATTCACGGCACTCTCAAACCAGAGCGTGCCGCCCATCATTTCGGCCAGACGCTTGCTAATCGCAAGCCCCAGGCCCGTGCCACCATACCGTCGGGTCGAAGAGCTATCCCCCTGGCTGAAGGGTTGGAAGAGGTGCTCACGCTGTTCAGCAGATATACCAATGCCGGTATCCCGAACACGAATATGAATGGTCTGATAGGTGACAGACCGTGGGTGGGTCGGATCGATGTTTCTTGCTGCGTTCTCTAGCTCAATAGAGATCATTACCTCTCCGATGTGGGTAAATTTAATCGCGTTACTCACCAGGTTGACCAGAATTTGACGCAACCGCGCCGTATCGCCAACAAGATAGCAGGGTGTTTGTTCATCAATCACATAGAGCAATTCTAACTCTTTTTCGGCAGCAGTTGCCGCGAGCAAGTCGAGCGTTTCTTCGATACACTGGCGCAGATGGAATGGTTGGCATTCCAGATCGAGTTTGCCCGCTTCAATTTTGGAAAAATCGAGAATATCATTGATGACGTTCAATAACGCATCCCCGCTGATGCGAATGGTCTGGATATACTCTTCCTGCTCAGCGTCCAAGTTGGTATGGAGCAGCAAGGCGGTCATGCCAATAACGGCATTCATCGGAGTACGCATTTCGTGGCTCATATTCGCCAGGAAGGCGGATTTGGCACGGGTTGCACTTTCCGCAACCTGGCGAGCATATGACAACGCATTGATAGTATGCTTTTGTTCAGTAATATCAATACCCACTGCCCCTATTGCATACACGCTACCCAGCGTATCGTAGAGCGGAAATTGCAATACTGTATAGGTATGGGGGCCATCGGCGTGTTCAAAGACTATCTCTTGTTCAACAGTGCGCTCTTGCTTGATGATCTGCTCAACATCAGTGCGGTTCAATTCTTGATTGTAGACCGGCTCAACCAGGTGGGACGCATGCTGATTAAACATCACATAGCGCCCATCACGATTGCGCATGTAAACCGCAGCCGGCAGATGATCGAGCAAACCCGCAAGAAAGGAATGGCTCTGACAGAGGGCCTGCTCAACCAGTTTGCGTTCGGTCACATCAATCAGGCTCACCCGGTTGCCCAGCCAATTCCCATCGTACCCATGATGGTAAACCGATTGACTGACTTGATGCAACCAGCGTTCTTCACCATTGTGATTCAGAATGCGAAATTCGGCTATCTCCGGCTCATTTCCATGTTCAGTGGCGCCAAGCACTATCGTATCATCATTAGGGTGTACCAGAGTAAACAGCAAATCGGGGTTGGTGTAAAATGCTTCGGGCTGATAACCGGTGATACGTTCGCATGAGGGTGAAATGTAGCGATAATGCCCATCGGGGGTTATCCAGTATTCGCAGTGATACGACGATTGTAGCATCATGTACGACCAGGCTGCGGATGTTGATTGATGTGCTGTGTCGGCGAGATAGGTTGTTTGTAATGCCCGTGCCCGTTCGAGCAAGCCGCAGCGATGATAGGCATCATGGGCCTGTTCGAGGTAGATCCGAGCATGAGCGGTCTGCTTGCGTGCTAGATAAAAGAGCGCAGCCAACTCGCAAGCCAATCCTTCATCCTGGCCATGCTGGTTCTGACGTGCCAGGGTAATCGCCTGGTCATAATATTCTCTAGCATCGCCCGTATGGTGCAATACACGGGCATGTTCAGCTGCAACTAGCAGCGATCTCTGTTCATAGCTGTGCAGCACGGCAGTTGCCAATGATTGCCATTGCTGTTGATACGCATCGATCTGCTGCAAAAACTGTTGCTGGGTGACAGCATTGGTATCCGGATAGAGCGATAACATCTCCAATATAGCATAAAAATGTTGATCAAATCGATTATCCGTTTCGGTCTGGCGTTGCGGGTAGCTCATAGCTATCTCTTTCATAACAGCTCAAAAACAGCGACTCTTTTCCTATCAGAAACCAGATCAGCGCAGTCAGCCAGCTTCAGAGCATGGTTTGCAACTCAGGTTTCTGATACATTTGGATTAGCGATAAAACGATACTCACTCGTTGTAACTTCTATTGTAACCCAGATTGGGATCATGATTGGAGGAGATAGAGTGCTTTTTGGTTCGATCCAGAGGAGCTTTTTGCACAGGTTTTGTTCAGCCCTGATTCAGCGTATGGAGAGCCTCTGAACCCGATACAGACTACGAAGAAGTCATCCGGTGAGATGAACATGATGTGTGCAAGATTACAGACAAACCGACAAAAATTGTGCAAAATATTGACATTGATTGTGCAAGGGCTGAAGGTACCACCGGCAATAGGTAAAACAGCCTGTCTAAAACAGGACCAAGGTACATTATACACCAATAGCAATCAAATGTCAGTTGTGATATATTTAACATATCTAAGAATCTTGCTCGTACAATCGGTCTTTTTGCCATGAAAACAACTGATACAATGTATACAGAAAACAGAACTGACGTTTCACCACAGAACGTGCATCCGTGCTCTGCTGGCAAACTCACCGATGTGCAACAGATTGACGTTGCTTTGCGTCAATACAACACCAGGATTGGTAGCAAAACTGCCTCGCTTTTTGCAGCTATCTGCAAACTGGTTGGTCGAGCAATGCAAGATACCAGGACGTCTTGCCAGCACGTTACACAGTACCTTGATAGAGTTCAGCCATCGATTGCACGGTAACCATCTATTGAATCAGGAACATTTGTTCTTTACCGAAAGACAGAAGAGCGAGGTCTCAATGCAACTTTCTGGAAAAACAGCCGTCATTATAGGAGGTGGTCGCGGCATTGGTCGTGCGATTGCTCTGGCATATGCCCAACAAGGTGCCCGTGTTGTGGTCGCCGCACGCAGTGCCGATGAGATAGCTGAAACAGTCTGGTTGATCCAAGAGATGGACCGGCAAGCACTGGCAGTAACGACCGATATTCGCGCTGCCGATCAGCTTGATCTCCTGGTGCAACAAACGCTACAGACCTTTGGCTACCCCCACGTGGTAGTACAAAGTGCTGGTATTGGTCTACGTGTTCCCCTGATCGAAACCGATGAGACCATGTGGGATGACGTTTGTAATACCTTGCTCAAAGGAACATACCTTGTCAGCCGAGCGTTTCTGCCCGGCATGATCGAACAAAAAGCGGGACATCTTCTGTTTATTGGGGCGCCCTTAGAACGTATCGCCGTTCCTGGTTTTGCCGCCTACTGTGCCGCTAAATCTGGTATTGAAGGACTCACACGGGTGTTGGCAAAAGAAATGCGACGTTATGGAATTACCGTCAATGTAATACATCCCGGTGGGTTTATTGAAACGCGCATGGTGCGTAAAACGGTACCTGAAGCAACCAAAGGCAAAGGCTTGCTTTCAACTGACGAGATCACCGCAGCAGCCATTGCTCTGGCCGTTCAGGGAACACGTGGTCAGACCGGGCAGACAATCGATGCCCATGTCTGGTACCAAACCAGAACAGAAAAGGAGGAATTGCCATGACTCACTTCCGAGGCATGAAAATGATACAGACAAAAAGAGAATCTTTGAACCGCGTAGCGCCTGATGAGGAGACTGAATTGTGGGATGTCGATCCAATCGTGGTTGACGATGAAGATGTGGTCGATGAAGAGACCACCCCAAAGGCTCGTGGAAGCGAGATGATGGAAGATTCGGTGCAGCTCTACCTGCACGAAATCGGCCAGGTGCCCCTGCTGACAGCCGAGCAGGAAGTATCGCTGGCCCAGCACATTGCCCGTGGTCAGGAAGCACGCCGGCGCCTGGACAATGAAGATTATCGCACTGGAAGCGAACGGGCCGCCCTCGAATATGATATTGACTGTGGTCATGATGCACGACGACAATTGATTCAGGCAAATCTACGACTGGTGGTAAGTGTAGCGAAAAAATATATTGGTAGTTCAATGTCTTTTATGGACCTAGTGCAAGAGGGCAATATTGGCTTGATGCGAGCTGTCGAGAAGTTTGACTATCAGCGCGGCAATCGGTTTTCGACCTATGCAACCTGGTGGATCCGTCAGGCGGTCACCCGTGCGATTGCCGAACAGGGTCGTTTAATTCGCCTACCCGTGCATTTGAGCGAGTCGATTGTACATCTCCGTCGAGCGGTGTATGATCTGGAGCAGACCCTGGAACGTGAACCAACACATGATGAGCTTGCCAAGGCACTGAATATGACCCCACGCAAGGTCAAGCGCTTGATGCAAGCCTCGACTCAGCCCATTTCGATTGAGCAACCGCTCAACAACGACCGTGAAGGCCGCGTGGGTGAACTGCTGGCTGATGAAAGCCTGGAATCACCCATCGAAATTGCAGCACAGAACATGTTGCAAGAGGAGTTGAGCGATATTCTGAACGACCTGCCGGAACGTGAGCGTAATGTCCTGTTGCTGCGTTATGGCTTGACCGATGGCAAACGTCGCACGCTGGAAGAGGTCGGTGTCGTGTTCGGCATTACGCGCGAACGTACCCGCCAGATTGAAGCTGAAGCCTTGCGGCGACTGCGTGATCCCAGCGTTGGTGATCGGCTGCATGGCTATCTCGATTGATAACTCCCCGCTTGGGTGAGCGCGGATACCAGTCACATCTGGTATCCGCGCTTTTTTGTTCCCCCCATGAGTCTGACTAATTGAGCACAAGCGGCAGACGTATACTCTGCTCTTCGCTCGTGCTTTGCTCCTCAATAAGCTGCAGGACGACCTCAGCAGCGAGGCGGCCGGTTTCGGCACCACCGTTCATAAAGCCATAGTATGCGTCGCTGAGATGCTCCCCAGCAAAGATCAGGTTATCCACATAAACATCCTGTCGCTCTTCCGGGTCATCCGACTCAATATAGAGATAGTCAACAAACGCAGTATACTGACCAGGCCCAAAGGTCGTGTAGGACCCAAGCGTGAACGGTGTATCGTTCCACGCAGTCGGCAGGAATGTCGCGGTGGAAGCCTCTGTCGCACCGGGGAGATGCGTTTCCAGTGCCTCGACCAAACCCTTGAGCCCTTCATCGGATGTTGGCACGGCTTGATCTCCACCAAAAAAGAGCGTCAGGGCGCCGTCCTCACGTTCGGGTTGACGCTGGGTTTCGTCCCAGACGACTGGGAAGCTGAGATCAGTCCAGGCATCCTGTGCAAACCCATCTGGCATGTGCCAAACACGTTCACTAAAACCAGCAATGATCTTCTCGTTGCGACCGAGGTGTGCTTCATCGATAAAGCGGCTCAACCCCTCGGGTAACTCGACTTCAAGCGGTATCTGGCGCAACACAGTAAACGGAATAGCAATGATCACATAATCGGCTTCCAACTCTTCAGTGTCATTCAACGTGAGCTTAAAGCCACTGTCTTGCGCTTCCAGCCGAGTGAGTTGCTGTTCCAATTGGATCTGGCCTTCCAGCGCATCTGTCAGCGCTTGCGTAATCTGCTGAGTGCCACCAGCGACCATAAACTGTTCATCACTATAACCCAGCAATTCAACCCGTTCACCATCAATAGTCGGCAACATAAACATGAGCTCAAGTGCGGATGCATTCTCCGGTTCGACACCATATTCGCTACGTATCGCTTGCTCAATCAGGGTGCGGACAACCGGATCGGGAATGCTGTCACTCTGCTGATCAAGATAATCGGCCACAGACAGCTGATCAAACTCAGCCGCAACCGTGTCGAAGTCTTCGTCAAGCGCGTCAGCATCAGCGGTAATCTGGTCAACCAGCGGGCGCAGGAGTTCAATCATCTCAGCTTCGGTATAGTGTTGACCATTGAGGAAATAGCCAACCGGCGGAATCATATCACTCGCAAACAAGCGTTCGGCATCGGCCTTACGGTCCACGAGGGTCAGACCAAACGTATCAACCAGATTGAGCATATCCTCATGGTCCGTGTTAACAAACGAGCCACCAAGGTCCGTCACCAAATCATCCGCAAGAAAACCAGTGACCGAATGCATGCGACCGCCCGTCCGATCCCGCGCTTCATAGACCGTCGCCATATACCCCGCCTGCTTCAACTGATACGCTGCATGCAAGCCAGCAATGCCACCACCGATAATGGCAATGCGTGGTGTTGCCCCGTTCGGGTCACTTTCGGCCGTTGGGGATGTCCCATGCTCACTGGTTTCTGGTGCAACCGTTGGTGTTGCTCCCTGCTCACTCGTCTCCGGCACCGCCGTAGGGGCAGCTGCCGGTGGGTTTTGGCAGGCAGCCGTGAGACCCATGCTACCGACCACCGCCATACGCAGAAATGAGCGGCGACTGATCCGCGGTGAACGGTCGGCAACCACAGGTGCCGCCTGTTCTTCGTCTTTCAAATTGGCACGGCGAGCCTGCTGCAGCAGGGCCATAAGCCGGCGCATGTGCAGGGTATGTGCCATATTGTACGTGCTCCTTATGTTAACGCTGGAAATCTCCGCTACCAGTTATCCTGTGTGGTCGAATAGTGAAAGATTCTCATCAAGCAGCAAGCGAATGGTCACAGTTGCTGCTCCAACCGCTCACGGATACGCCGTACCAGTGAATCCGGATTGTCCCTGGCTGCCTGCAAACGTTGCTCCTGCCAGGCACGGAGACGTGCAGCGGTAACGGTCGATGATAAGATCCAACCCGATACGGTGACCTTTGCGGCGAATGTCATCCGGACCGTGAAATTCCAGATAGTCTTCCAGATGCATCATGGTTTCCTGTTCTTCCTTGCCATACCCAAGCACTCCTATAGCCATTATCGTAGCATGAAGGTGTGTTATTTACAAATCGCGTGGTTTTGCTATATAATGCCCAACAAGCGGCACGATAGGCATATGCATGCAGCCAACCGATAGCTATAGGGGAGCAACAGCAGTATGAACGATAACACCCAGAGCCTGACCGAATCCTTGCTGGATATTATTCGTGGCATTCATAACAAGAGCATTATGCTACCAGAGTTTCAGCGCGACTTTCGCTGGGAAATGTCACAGACCTATGATCTCTTCGACTCGCTGATTCGCAACATCTTTATCGGCACCATCATCTATGGCAAACCATCGTTTGGCATCACCCTGCGTGGCATCGACCTGCGTCCCCGACGTGGTCGCGGCAGTCGCCAGGCACTTGAACTCTACCATTTTACCGATGAAGAGATCAAACGGCAGAGCCAGGAGCAAAACCTGCGCATCATTCTTGATGGTCAGCAGCGGGTAACATCCATCTATCGTGCCATTACCGGCATCGATGAAGTGTATTTCATCCTGAAGCCCGATCTTGATCCCCAGACAATCAATCAATACTCGCTTGAAGATATGGTGCTGGAGGTTGCTGGTGATGAAAGCCCCGACTCCATCTCGGTCAAACTCTCCTATGCCTACCAGACCGAAGTAAGCGGACTGGAAGCCGAAGAGCAGAATGAATGGTTTGAACAGACGCGCTATGCCCGCACGATGCTTGCTGATGCCAGTGACGAGGAGATGAAACATGCCACCCGGATTTACCGGCGGGCCTTGCGCAAGCTCATCGACCTCTTTAAACAGCAAAAGACCGTCGCCTACTATCTGCTCGACCTCGAACTCGAAAAATTCTGCCTCTTCTTCGAGCGGAGCAATAGTCGCGGCATTCAACTCAACTTTATCGATATTCTGGCCGCCAAACTCTACCGGGGCTTTAATTTGCGCCAGAAGATCGAGGATTTTGAAACCAAATATGACATGTCCCTCAACCGCGAAATTATTGTCCGTGCGATTGCCTATGTCAGTGGGTTATCTGCGCAGGAAGCCACACCACGTAAAGCGATATCCATTGATCGCCAGTACATTCTCAAATATCTTGACGTGGATGACTTTAATCGCCATTGGGATACCATGTGCGCCCACTATGTGGAGTGTTGGAACTACCTCTTCAGCAAACAGTATGTCTTATCACGTGATTGGATTGCCTCCGAAAACATGATTCTGCCATTGATGATGTTCCGCTATGCCAGCCAGGGCTTTGATAGCATAACGGCAGAACAACAACAGTTTCTCGAATATTGGTACTGGGCATCAACCTTTGCAAATCGCTATAGCGGTTCATCAAATGAAGTCATCATTGCTGATAGTGCAGTGCTGATTCAAGTCGCTCGCCAGAAGTTTGCGGTGACACGCAACTATGTTTCACGTTTGCGTTCGCTAGTCGATGAACCAGAAGACCTCTTTGGCTATACCAAGCGCACCAGCAGCATCTATCGGGGGATGCTTAATCTCATTGGCTATGCTGCTGGCGGTCTGCGCGACTGGTCCAACGGGAAATATCTTGATCCATCCATGAAACTGGAAGATCATCGTATCTACCCACGACCCTATCTCAACAGTCATCCTGAATTGGATATAAGCCCGGCCGAAGCTGAACAACTGGTTGATAGTGTCATAAATCGTTCCTTAATCCCGAAACTCCTTTTGCGCATCGCTAATAAAGGCCCTCAGCAATACCTCTCGGAACTACAAAGCAAAAATCCCCGGCTGGCCGAGTGCCTCCAAGATCATCTCATACCCCCCGATATGATCACCGACTCTCGTTGGAATGAGGATTTTAAACTCTTTCTGGAGCAGCGTGCCGCAGCCATGTTTGCCCTGATCAAACGGTATGCGATTGACCCCACCGATAAGATCATCGAACGTTATGGAGCCGGTAGCAGCATCAGTGACAAGATATCCCGTAAACGTAAAGCACGAATGGACGATTTACTTGCCAATGGTCTTATCGAGATAGGTGAACGAGTGTTTATCAAAACCCGGCCCACATGTCGAGCAACCCTCGTTGGTAGTGATTTAGTCGAATACGAAGGAGAGATCATGCCCATCAATGCCTGGGGCGAGCAGATGACTGGATGGACATCAATCAATATCTATGAGCAAATCTGTCTCGAACGCACCAGGCTACCCATTGACAATCTGCGCTAATCACCGGAATCGTTCAAACTTGGGGGTGGGAAAGTAAGGACACGCTCACCTGGCAAGGCATTGAGATAACTCGTTGTGACGGGCAGCATGGCACGGGCGAACTGGGCAAGTTGATGGGACCGGTCTCAGGCTTTGTGCTCAAATCAGGAAATGAACCGGTGGTCTCTATCGCCGGCGATACCATCTGGTGTCCCGAGGTAGCCACTGCGATTGAGCAGTATCAGCCAGCATACATCGTGGTCAATGCCGGAGCAGCCCAGTTTCTCCAGGGCGATCTCATCACCATGGGCGTAGCCGATGTGATACATGTATGCCAGGCACTGCCATCAACGAAGGTAATCGCTGTCCATATGGAAGTGGTAAATCACTGCCTGTTGCGCCGGGATGATCTGCGTGCGCAGGTAGCAGCAGCTAGTTATGCCGATCAGGTGCTGTTACCGCTGGACGGCGAGACCATAGCAGTTTAGCAAACGGGTGAGGAGGTAGGAACGAGCGATCATATTGATCACTCCGGCGCCGGTGGTACAACCAGCCGCAGCAACGTGGTCGTTAATTGCCCAGCATACTCCTGCTCAACCGTTCCATGCCCATGCTGCACCAGTGATTGGCACGTATCACCCATACACAAAAGATAGTCATAATCGCGGTGAACAGCGTCCCAGGCTGCTTGCTGACCCTCCTTAAGGCGAGAATTCAGTCCTCTTGAAAGCACGGCAAAGCTAACATCAGGCCGCCCAAGCAGATAATGATAGATCCAATGCGATCGTATCGTCGCAACAAGCGCTACCCGCGAATCAGGGGGAAGCGCCGCAAGGATAGTGGGCACCCGATCATCGCCAAAGTGCTCGCGAGCATAATAGTATCGGTCACGACCCCAGTCTGTCTTGCCCCAGATCGAATCAGTCACCAGAGCACCGATATCCGCATGGCGTAAGGCGCTTATGGATAGCAACGGCTTGGAAGTATTGATGGCACAGGCATAAGCAAGCAACACAAATGAACATCCTACCAGGAAGTATCGGATAAGACAGAAACGGGAATGTTTGCAGATAGCAGTCAGTGCATAAGCAATACACGGTGCGGTAAGTGCAAAGCAAAGAGCAAAAAACGATATTTCCACGGCGACCATGTGACCTGCCATGCGACGAAAAAGACATAGACGACCTGTATCAGTACGATCCCTCGCAGGAGGGCAGAGCCACGCAACAACACATAGCCAAGCGCAGGTAATGCCACGAAAAAGGCCATTGGGCCAAATCCGCTCGTATCCTCATGGGTTGTCCACACAATCTCAAAAGGGTATCTGCCCAGGCCCGCATCACCTACCAATGGCGCGATCGTTGTATCGTAGAGCCACTGTAGAACACCACTCAGTGGTTGTCCGATGAGATACCTGCTCGCTGCATCGCTCAACCAGAGCAGGTCTGGGCACTCAAAGAGGTAACGCAGGAGGTTGGCTGTAGCGCCCATAATGCCATCGTCATGCTGCTGATTCTGCACAAATCCGGGTGAACCAGTCCATCCGCCCCAGGCAATCATATTGTAGATAAAAAGCCACACCTGCGACAGAATCAGCATGGGAATAACCATCATCAACGCCCCAGGCCAACTCCTTTTCAGCGTATACCACCAGAGAAGCCACCCGTGCTGACGGATGAGTACAAACCCTATCAGTAGCACAAAAGAAAACAAAAATGCCAGGAACGTGGTTTTACCGAGATACCAAAGCTCATCATCAGCGCAAGCAAAAGCAGATCACGCCCGGAAGGTCGTTCGATCAGACGATACAACAGCAGCAAACAGAGCAGCGCAGCGGCGGCACTGACCAGGTCGTTCTTGGTCGAGGTCGCCTGATAGACCATTTTGGGCATACTGATGACGATAAGCGTGGCACAGAGCGCCAGTTGAGGCGTAGCATAACGGCGTGCCAGTGCGTAGCTCCCAAAGCCGATGACCAGATAGGCGAGGAAACTGAAGAGAGCAGTACCATAATCGGTATCGAAAC
This sequence comes from Chloroflexaceae bacterium, assembly GCA_012034075.1. Classification (GTDB taxonomy): domain Bacteria; phylum Chloroflexota; class Chloroflexia; order Chloroflexales; family Chloroflexaceae; genus JAAURD01. The sequence continues at coordinate 12,184 of JAAURD010000048.1, forward strand.
GAAGAAACATATGAGCAAATATATCGCTACCAACGGGCTGTACTGCTTGATGCTGCGTCGTTACATGAGAAAGCAACAACGTATGCTGTTCTTGAAAAAGCAGCACACGGGCAAGATTGTACTCAATGCTATCCACATTACTCACCGGCAAGAGCAAAGCAAGCAACAGCAGATAACTCCCACACACGCCCAGGACGAACGCAGTCAACCAATACATGGCAACAAAGCGCCTGAACCGCTGCCACGCCAGCAGCAGCCTGCGCCAGCGGCTGCGCAAGATAAAGAGCGCAGCCAGCAACAGGCTAGCCTCGAACAGAAACGAGAGCACTGGAAAGCCAAACAGAAAGGCAAGCTGAAATGACACCGAGAGGCTCACGAGGGTCAGCCCAATCCCCAGAGCAAGCGCATCAGCCAGGCAGGTGTCATCTGTGTAGAAGAAGGCCCATCCTGCCAGACACAGCCATGCTATCTCCAGGAGCATCACAACAACGATCATACCATGCTTCTTCTGAGAATAGACATGTTCCGCTTTCCGAATGCTGGCCTGAAAAACATTGCTACGCCTCGGTCATCATAGCTCGCGAGTTTTTCACGCATCTCATGCGTTATAACAAGGTCATCGAAGCCGGGCTAAAGCTCAGCATCATCGCTTGCTCGCTTGCCATTATACCACGACGCACGATGGTCAAGAATTTGCGCATCAGTGAGATGGCAAGTTGGTACAATGCCTCGGATAGCCGGATCTGGCATCGCTCTCGATCTAATTGTTCGGCGTTGATCGTCAAGCCCTGACATGGTACAATGGAGTCAACCACATAACATGATGTGTCGTAGGAAAGGGATCTATGGAAAGAGCAACTTTTACAACCAAAGTGGGCCTGGCGCAGATGCTCAAAGGCGGGGTGATTATGGATGTTGTAACGCCTGAGCAGGCTCGTATTGCAGAAGAAGCAGGAGCTGCCGCCGTGATGGCCCTCGAACGTGTACCAGCAGATATCCGGGCGCAGGGGGGTGTTGCGCGGATGAGCAGTGCCGATTTGATACTGGCGATTATTGAAGCGGTGACCATTCCGGTGATGGCCAAAGCCCGCATCGGTCATTTTGTCGAGGCGCAGGTGCTTGAGGCACTCGGTGTCGATTATATTGATGAAAGCGAAGTCTTGACGCCGGCCGATGAAGAGCACCACATCAATAAACATGCCTTTCGGGTACCATTTGTTTGCGGTTGCCGCGATCTGGGTGAAGCCCTGCGCCGCGTCAGCGAAGGTGCCGCGATGCTACGCACCAAAGGCGAGGCAGGCACAGGCAATGTGGTTGAAGCGGTACGCCATGCCCGCGCCGTGTATAGCCAGATTCGCACCCTGCAAAATATGCATCCAGATGAACTCTTTCTCGCTGCCAAACAACTTCAGTCGCCCTACGAGTTGGTACGCACCGTGGCCGAAACCGGCCGCTTGCCCGTGGTCAACTTTGCCGCCGGTGGCATAGCCACCCCAGCCGACGCCGCCCTGATGATGCAACTCGGTGTCGATGGTATTTTTGTTGGCAGCGGTATCTTCAAATCAAGCGACCCGGCCCAACGTGCCCGCGCCATCGTTGAAGCCACCACGCACTACAACGAACCCGAAATCCTGGCCCAGGTAAGCCGTGGCTTGAGCGACGCCATGCCCGGTATTGAGATCAGCGCGATACCAGCCGAAAACCTGCTAGCAACGCGAGGATGGTAAGCAACGCCGTATGACTGTTGGTATTCTAGCGCTGCAGGGTGATTTTCGTGAGCATGCCGAAGCCCTGCAACGCCTGGGGGTGACAAGTCGGCTGGTACGCCTGCCGCAACATCTTGAAGGTCTTGAGCGTCTTATTATTCCAGGGGGTGAAAGCACCACCATAGGCAAGCTCATGGTGACCTATAACCTGCTGGAGCCGCTCCAACAGCGGGCAAACGAGCATCTGGCAATCTGGGGCACCTGTGCCGGGGCCATTTTGATGGCCCGTCAGATCGACAATGCCTATCGCGATCAGCCGCGCCTGGGCATTATGGATATTCGGATTCGGCGGAATACGTTTGGACGTCAAATTGATAGTTTTGAAGCGCATATCGATCTTCCTTTGCTCGGAGCAGAACCACTGAAAGGTGTTTTTATTCGCGCACCTGGTATCGAGTCGGCCGGGCCCAATGTTGAAGTGCTGGGCCGATTAAGCAGCGATGGCACGATAGTCGCCGCACGCCAGCAACGTTTGCTGGTTACCACATTTCATCCGGAACTGGCGGGTGATGATCGCCTGCATCGCTATTTCTTAACCTTATGATACGATCCGTCGCATTGAGCGACCTCTGGGTGCTCCGGCGCAAGCCACGCAACCAGGTAGTATTTCACAATCCATTCTTGCTGGTGCAACCCCATCAACCGCGATGGTTTGCCCTGCGTTGCCTCTTTGCCGGCAACGGTCGCGACCGAGCTATGCATGTCTTGCACGATCGCGGTGTTCGTGCCATGGTTCAGGCACGTCGGCGCCAGGGTCGCCCCGAACAAGACGTCATGTACCTCGCTACCCACAGCACCGCGAAAAGCTATCAGCCCAGTGATTATGACCTCTGGTTCCGTCTGCTCGAACGACTCTGCTTCCATTCGGGACAGCATGCCATTCAGCGTATCTATGCCTCTGTCTGGCATCACGACCGTGAACTGCGCGAAGTCTTCCGACAGATTGGCTTTCACGCCTACACTCGCCAGATTGTTTTACAACTCTCTGGCCCCGATTGGGACCAGGGAACAACGATAGCCCCAATGCGGAACCAATCACGGCAGGATGCCTGGGCCGTGCATAAACTCTATGGCGCAACCACCCCGCGTCTGGTGCAATCCGCCGAAGTTCGTACACCACGTGCCTGGATGATTTCACCTACCCATCGTTTCCAATCGTATCGTCGTCGTGCCTGGGTGCTTGGTCAGCACGATAACCTTGATGCCTATCTGTCTCTGTTCAGCGGGACCGCAGGCCATGTGGTCACCCTGCTCATCCGTCCTGACATCCGCGAACGGGTCACCGAAGTCCTCCGTTTTGGCCTGGCCCAGTTGCACGATACCCGTCCCGTTTATCTGATGCTTTCTGAATATCAGCAAGAGTTGCTCAACCTAGTCGAAAACCTCGGTTTTCAACCCATGGGCGATCAATCGATGATGGTCAAAAATGCGGTGGTCACCATACGCCGACCAGTCATCTTAACCGGGTTCGAGGCCGGCCTTGAACCACAGATCACGGTACCGAGCATCTCATCAATCAGAGAGGATTCACCCTGCTATGCTAGCACACATCGAAGTTACCAGTGATCTTGAACATCTGATAACCGCACTGCCGCCGCGGATTCAACACGCACTGAACCAGGTTCATATTGTTGCCGATGATTTGCTCGAAATCATTATGGACCTGGGGCGACTACCAGAAGCACGCTACCGCACGCACGAAGCATTTCTCAGCGATCAGGAAGTGACCCGTGAGGATATTGACTATGTGACCCGACATCTCGGTTCATTTGGTGAAGATAATCGGGCCGGTATTCCCCGCACACTCCATCGCATTTCAGCGATTCGCAACCGCCAGGGCGATATTATCGGCTTAACCTGCCGTGTTGGGCGAGCTATCTTTGGCACCGTTGCGATCATTCGTGATATCATTGAGACAGGCAAAAGCATTTTGCTGCTGGGCCGTCCGGGCACCGGTAAAACCACGCTGCTGCGCGAAACCGCACGGGTGCTGGCCGAGGAATTTCGCAAGCGCGTGGTGATCGTCGATACGTCGAACGAAATCGCTGGTGATGGTGATATTCCCCACCCTGGCATCGGTCGTGCCCGCCGCATGCAGGTACCACGACCTTCGGAGCAACATGGGGTGATGATTGAAGCCGTCGAAAATCACATGCCAGAGGTCATTGTGATTGATGAGATTGGCACTGAGCTAGAGGCTCTGGCCGCTCGCACGATTGCAGAGCGCGGCGTGCAACTTATTGGCACCGCCCATGGGCATGTGCTCGACAACTTGATGATTAACCCGACGCTCTCCGATCTCATCGGTGGGATTCAGGCGGTCACGCTGGGAGATGACGAAGCACGACGCCGAGGCACCCAAAAACCGTGCTGGAACGCAAAGCACCACCAACATTTGATGTGCTGGTTGAAATTCAAAATTGGGATCGCGTTGTCGTGTATAATGATGTCGCAACCGCAGTTGATGCGTTGCTGCTCGGTGAACAACCCGAGGCCGAACTGCGCTTTCGCGACGCCGATGGACAGATTCGCAATGAAAAGGCCACACCCTTGTCGAACGCCAACACTATGCAGCAACGCCGCACAGTAACGCGGCGGACTGAGCGACCAGAGCGGAACAGCACACGCAGGCCGGCTTACGTAGAACAGAGCGATAGCCTGCTGTTCCCAATCAATCAGGAACGGCCAGCCGTTACACCGCAACGTATCTTCCCGTTTGGGGTCAGTCTCAATCGGCTTGAAGATGCGATTGAGCGTCTGCATGTGCCGGCGGTGATCGTTCGTGATATGCATGATGCCACGCTCGTGATGACCCTGAAAAACTACTATCGTCAGAGCGGGCAACGGCTGCGGCAGGCCGAAGAGCAGGGCGTGCCAATCTATGTGTTGCGCAACAACACCGCCATTCAGATGGAACGTCAACTCGCCAGTATCTTTCAGCTCAAACGTGATGATGATCTCGCACCATCCAGTTATGTCGATCTCTCGTTGGAAGAGGCACTGCTGGAGACCGAAACAGCCATCACCCAGGTGATCAATGGGGAACGCACCGATGTTGAGTTGACCCCACAAACCAGCCAGGTCCGACGCTTGCAGCATGAAATGGCCCATCGGTACAACCTTCGTTCAGAGAGTTATGGTCATGATCCCTATCGTCGAGTACGCATCTACCGATAAGCTGATGCTCTTGTATGAGTCTGTTTATTACATTTGAAGGCATCGATGGCAGTGGTAAAAGTACCCAGGCACAGCGTTTGTCTGAACAATTGCGTGCCCGTGGCTACGCCGTCCTGCTGACCCGTGAACCTGGGGGCACGCGTATTAGCGAACAGATACGCAATATTCTCGTCGATCTCAATGATACCGAAATGCAGCCAGTCACCGAAGCCCTGTTGTTTGCGGCTGCCCGCGCCCAACTTGTCACCCAGCGGATTCGGCCCTTTCTCAAGGCTGGTGGCATTGTGGTCTGCGATCGCTATATCGACTCAACCTTCGCCTATCAAGGCTATGGGTTACACATAAACCTGGAACAGTTGCAGTTCATCACCACTATGGCCACAGGTGGCCTGCACCCAGACCTGACGATTTACCTGGATATTGTCGTAGAAGAGAGTATGGCCCGCAAACTCGCAGCAAGACAGCAATCAACAACAACTGCGAACAGTGACTTGCAATGCGAATGGAACCGGCTGGATGCTCGTGATCCTGCATACTATCAGCGCGTAGCAGCGGGCTTTCACGCCCTGATAGCCGCCGAACCCGAACGTTGGCGCTGCTTTAACGCGCATGAATCAGAAGAAGCATTGGCACACGCTATTACCACCACAGTAGAACCGTTCCTGACCCGTGTGGCGCAGACCAGTTGCCAGTGATACCATTAGAAGGAAAGAACGATGGAAGAACAATTACAGGCCATTCAGGATTTTCTCGCCAACCTACAAGCGATCCTGAGTGTTCTGCTCGTTATGGTGGGGGCTTATCTGCTGCTGCTCTGGGCGGCATCGGTCTTATGGGTCTACCGCGACATACGCATGCGCAGCGAAGATATATCGGTGCAGGTACTGGCGGTTGGGCTGGCGCTGTTTCTGCCCTTTCTGGGGATACCGTTACATCTTATCCTGCGCCCGCGCTATACCATCACCGAACGGTATGAGCGCTCGCTCGAAGAGGAATATTTGCGGCGTGATGTTGAAGAAAAATTTGTCTGTCCATCGTGTCAACGACCGATTGAACCCGATTTTGTTCTGTGCCCACACTGCCATACCAACCTGCGCCGCCAATGCGCCGCATGCCACCGCGTCGTCGATCTGACCTGGGCCATCTGTCCCTATTGCGGCTATGATGGGGCCGACCATGGCAGCGTGAACGTCACAACATTGCCGCCAGCACGGTATCCACATCAAGCTGGCAGCAATGATACCGCCGTACTGGCGATGAAAGATGATAGTAACTGATACCCGTCAATCGTATCGGGTATCGGGTATCGGGGATGGTCTATCGGGGTTCGCAGATCCGACCCCCGATAGACCCGATAGACCCGAGGATATATGATAAACGAAAGTCCTAAGAGCATCACTGATGTTGTCGGTATTCAGGTGGGCCATGCCCACGATGCCGAAGCCCTCACCGGCTGTACCGTTGTGCTGGCACCGCCTGGCACGGTCGGCTCAGTCGATGTGCGCGGTGGTGGACCAGGGACTCGTGAAACCGATCTCCTCAATCCGCTCATGTCGGTCAATGAAGTACACGCGATAGCGCTCTGTGGTGGCAGTGCCATGGGTCTGGCCGCCGCATCGGGGGTAGCCACCTGGCTGCACGAACGCGGCATTGGGTATCACGTTGGCGTAGCGCATGTGCCGCTGGTACCAGCAGCGGTTATCTTCGATCTCTTACTGGGCCGGGCCGACCGCTGGGCCGATGCGACTATGGGTTATGCCGCCTGTTCCAACGCAACCACCGATGCCATTGCCGAAGGCTGTGTGGGCGTGGGCATGGGCGCCACCGTTGGGAAGATCCTGGGTGCAGCAACCGCGACCAAGAGCGGGGTAGGCACCTGGAGTGAGCATCTCTTCGATGGTACCATCATCGGGGCTCTGGCGGTGTGCAATGCCTTTGGGGATGTGCTGGATGAGCGTGGTCAGATTCTGGCCGGCGCACGTGAGCCGACCCACGGTGGCTTTGCCGATGCACGCAAGGTGATGCGTTCGACGCGGGGCTATCAGTTCTTTCATCGGCGACGGGCGATGCGTATGCCCAGCAATGCAGATGACCAGGACGCCGGCCTTCAGCACACCACGTTGGGCGTCGTGGCCACCAATGCTCAGCTCAATAAGATGCAGGCCAACCGCGTGGCGCAGATAGCCCAGGATGCCCTGCCCCGCTCCATCTGGCCGGTCCATACGCCACTGGATGGCGATACCGTCTTTGTGCTAGCCACCGGTCAACACGATGCCCCGGAGGTCACCATGCTGGGCAGTATTGCCGCCGATGTACTGCAACAGGCCATTCGTCGTTGTGTAACACAGGCGGTTTCAATGGGTGGTTTACCCGCAATCCGCGATTTGCCAACAGGTACATAATGCTCTTCATGCACTACTATCGAACCTGTCTCTGCATACTCCTGCTGTTTCTCTCTGCCTGTACCATTACCGGTGGCGTGCCAACTCCTACCAGCCTAGGACAACCGACCGCACCCGTTGCCACGCCTACTGCAAACGAGCGTGCCGCAACAACGCCAGAGCGTGAGCCAACCGGCAGCCCGGTGCGCTCCACCGCCACGCCAGAGGTGATCCAGTTTCGCATTGGTTTACAAACCGAGCCAGGCGACCTGTTGCCCTATCATCGTCACTCCGAAGACCAGCGTCTCACGGGGCTGGTCAGTGAAATGCTCTTTCCGACACCACTGCTCCCCCTGAACAGCGCTTATACCACCACCGGCGTTTTAACACGTGTGCCATCATTTGCCAATGGCGATGTCATCACGCGCGTGGTCATGGTCGATGCAAATGGGGTGATTACCCCCACGGAAGGTATGACGCTGACCAACCGCCCAACCCCCACCACGGCGATAGGTCTGCAACCGGTGGCAACCGCACCGCTCACCATTGCACAGCAACTGGTGATCACCTATCGCTGGAACCCCGACCTGACCTGGTCTGACGGCGAACCCGTCACCGCCGCCGACTCGGTCTTTGCCTACCAACTGGCGCAGGGCATCTCATTAGGCGAAGCTGCCGACCGCAGTCTGCAACTGCTCGCTGATTATGAGCAGGTCGATACCCACACCACCCGTGCCTATCTCAAGCCCGATTTTACCGACCCGGCCTATATGGAGACCTTCTGGACACCGTTGCCGCGTCATATGCTGGCCGACATTGCCGTCTCGCAACTGATGACGAGCGAATTTGCGGCACTCCCCACCGGGTATGGACCGTATATGATCGATCAACGCCAGTCGGGGCAATTGCGGCTTATCCCCAATCCCTATTATCCCGAACCGGTGTCAGCCGAGTCGGCGACTGGGGATCACCAGCCCAGCTTCATAACCATCGTGTTTGAGCCAGATATCGCCCAACTGTATGAATCGTTTCAGCAGGGTGGGCTGGATGTGCTGATGCTCTACGATCTGCTCCCAGCTGATATGCGCATGCTCACTGCCGATGAAGCTGCCCGACAGCAGGTGATAGCCATCCCCAACCCCATCTGGGAACATCTGGACTTTCAGCTTGATCTGCCGTTGCTGCAACAGACAATCATACGTCGTGCCATTGCCCATGGGTTCAACCGCCGCGCCCTGGTCAATGATCTCTTTGATGGTCAGGTACCGGTGCTGCATAGCTGGGTACTGCCCTACCAGTGGGCCGCAGCCGATAGTGCTGATCTTACGCGCTACCCCTATGATGTGCAACAGGCCCGCGATATGCTTGACACCGCTGGTATCATCGATACTGATGGCGATGGTATTCGTGAATCCAACGGCGTATCGCTCACGTTTGACTTGCTCACCACTGCCGATAGCCCCTTACGCGCCGAAATAGCCCGTCGATTGCAGCAAGACATGCTTGCTATTGGCATTGCTATCACCATCACGCCACTGCCGCTCTCCGTGTTCTACAGCCCTGAAGGCCCACTCTTGCGAAGGCAATTTGAACTGGCCCAGTTTGCCTGGATCAGCGGTCTCGACCCGCGCGGTCGCGAGATCTGGAGTTGTGAGGCTATCCCCAGCGAAACCCATGGCTGGACTGGCAGTAATGTTGCTGGCTGGTGTTTTTTACCGGCCCACCAGGCCATTATCGAAGCGACGACCGCGCTGGAACAGCCCATTCGCCAGCTTGCCTACGAGCGACACCAGCAACTCTTCACCCAGGAACTGCCCGTGCTCCCACTCTTTCAGCGCATGGACCTGGTGCTTGCTCAGCCGGGGATGTTTGGCTTAGAACCACAGGCACTGGCGCCACTCAGCTGGAATATCACCGCGTGGTCACGTTCATCTGTGCCGGCCCTCACCCCCAGCCCCTCGAAACCCCTCACCCCCGGCCCCTCTCCCACAAGGGGAGAGGGGAGTCATCTCAAAGGTCTCATACCGCATCAGAAAGCGGAAAATCCCTTACCAGCTCCCCTCTCCCAAATTGGGAGAGGGGTTGGGGGTGAGGGCCGCAAAGGTACAAAAATTGCCCCAGAACGTAACCTTCTTATTCCTGGTGCATGGTACAATGATAATTGATAATTGATAACGGCAGAACATTTGCATTTCCTTGATAATTGATAACAGTAGAACATTTGCATTTCATGAACGAAATAGTCATTGTGACAGCGCCGTCAAAATGATGTTGATTTAGAGGATGTCCATGGATACACAGCAACGGAGCGATTTGCTTGATCCCCTGCGTACACATGTAGAAATCATACTTCAGCAGTTGACGGATGGCCTCCAGGCACATGATTCGTCCGAAGGCTTGCTGCAACTGATACGTTCGATCCAGAATGAACAGATAAGAACACGCACGCTTATTGACACCATACAGGGATATCAAGACGAACTCATCACCCAAAATCGTATCTTGCAACAAAAAGTCACTGACCTTCAATCGATGTACCAGACCTACACCAATCTGTTTATCTTCGCGCCCGTGGGATATCTCCTGCTTGAGGACTCAGGGCAGATTATCGATAGTAATGCCACCCTGGCGCAATGGCTTGGGATTGATCGCAAACAGCTGCTGCAAAGCGTATGGTATGATCTGGTTCATCCGGAAGACCAGCACACCTGTCAGCAGTACTATCAGCAACTGACGCCGGATCAGCCATCCTCCGCATGTACGGTTCGGATCCGTCAGCAACAGAAAGACCGTTTCTGCTGGGTCCAGCTTGATAGCCTGGTTGTGGTAGAGAACGATGATCCGCTACCGGTCTATCGCACCACCGTGACCGATATTACCCTGCAACGACAGCACCAACAGGCACTCCGGGCCGACCTCAATAAGCTCAAAAAGGGGTTTCAAGAACGAACTACTGCGTTTGCTCGCGTTAAAAAGAACCTGGAGACCGAAATCACCGTCAGGCAGCGAGTAGAAGCAGCCCTGCGACTGCAACGTGATCTGGCGGTTGCGCTCAGCGTCATTACCGACCCATCAGAAGCATTGAATCGCGTGCTCGAAGATTGTCTGAAACTGGATGGTATCGATAGTGGTGGCGTCTACCTGGTCGATAGCCGCACGGGGGCGCTGAACCTGGTTATTCATGTGGGGCTGCCACCACAGTTTCTCGAACATATTGCCCACTATGATAGCGCTTCAGAGCATGTCCGTACCGTGATGCAGGGTCAGTCAATTGCCGGTTTTATTGACGAGGTGTGTGTCAAGGAAGGTCTCCGCGCGGTTGCCATTATTCCGGTCAAATATGAAGGTCGTGTGGTGGCGGCGTTGCACCTCGCTTCGCATACCCACGACACCGTCGAACCTGGTGTTGTCGCCGCTCTTGAAGCGATTGCCTTGCAGGTTGGCGGCGTTATTCAGCGCATGGAAACCGAAATGGCGTTACGTCAGAGTGAAGCCAATTTTCGCTTGCTCGCTGAGAATGCCCAGGATGTCATCTACCGTATTCGCATCAAGCCGCATCTCTTGTTTGAATATATCAGCCCATCGATCAACACGATTACCGGATATCTGCCAGAAGAGCATTATGGTGATCCCAGTCTCCTCTTCACCATGGTGTATCAACAAGATCAGCACTTGCTTGAGGCACTCGCTCAGGGGAAAATGCAGCCAAATGCCCCCCTGGTGATGCGATGGGTGCGCAAAGATGGAGGACTGATCTGGATTGAGCAGCGCAATTCGCTCATCCATGATACGGCTGGCAATCTTATCTCCATTGAAGGCGTCGCCCGTGATATCACCGAGCGGGTGGAAGCCGAAGACGCCTTGCGCCAGGCCCGCGATGTCGCTGAACAGGCTTCGCAAGCCAAGTCGGAATTTCTGGCGAATATGAGCCACGAGATTCGGACTCCGCTCAACGCCATTCTGGGCATGGTCACGCTGATGACCGATACATCACTGACCCCAGAACAGCACGACTTTCTTGAGACGATCAATACCAGCGGCAATGCCTTGCTTACGATTATCAACGATATTTTGAACCTCTCCCGCCTTGAGAATGGTCGTATCGAAATTGAACACCACCCCTTTGATTTGCGTGCCTGTATTGAAGAAGTGCTTGACCTGCTGGCGCCTAAAGCCAGCGAAAAAAATCTCGAATTGAACTACCTGATCGACAGCCGCACACCGACCAACCTGATTGGCGATGTGAAGCGTGTGCGCCAGGTGTTGACCAATGTCTTGAATAATGCGGTCAAGTTCACCACAACCGGCGAGGTCGTTGTCTCCATCAACTCACGGGTCATGGGCATTCAATCCAAACGAGCAAGCCGTCCCGCCGCATCGCATCATGCGCCGGTGACCTACGAAATTCATATCGCCGTGCGTGATACCGGCATTGGCATTCCCCAGGATCGCATCGACTGGATTTTTCAATCATTTAGCCAGGTAGATGCATCGATCACCCGCCGCTATGGTGGCACCGGCCTTGGTCTTGCCATCAGCAAGCAACTGGCCGAGTCGATGGGCGGCAATATCTGGGTCGAAAGCGAAATGGGCCGCGGATCAACCTTCCATATTACGATTATGGCGCAGGCATCGCCTGGCCTGGCCCATGGCCATCTGCGTGACTCGCAGCCGGAACTGGCAAGCAAACGTGCCCTGATTATTGATGATAGCCCGACCACCCGCTTTGTGCTGACCCGCCAATTGCAGGTCTGGGGCATGCAGGTCAATATTGCCGACTCGGGCGAGTCAGCCCTGCAGATGATTGAAAAAGGGCGCACGTTTGACGTGATTCTGGTCGATCTTTCCATGCCAACAATGGATGGCTTGCATCTTTCCCGAGAAATCCATCATCAAGCACCGCACCCGCTGATTTTGATGACGTCCATCGATCCGATGAACCAGGCAATGCAAGATGCCCAGGTGCCCTTTGCCGCCCGTCTCACAAAACCGATCAAGCCGGCCCACCTCTACGACACCTTGCTCTGTGTCTTTGCCGCAAAGACCCCGGCTGTACCCCATCCCTCCAATATCCCACACATTGATCACGACATTGGCCTGCGCCACCCGCTGCGTATTTTGCTCGCCGAAGATGATTTGATCAATCAAAAGGTCTCGCTGGGGATGCTTGGCCGCATGGGCTATCGCGCCGATATTGCGGCCAATGGGCACGAAGTCCTGGAAGCGCTCACACGTCAGAACTACGATGTGGTGCTGATGGATGTACAAATGCCCGAAATGGACGGACTTGAGGCAACCCGTCAGATACGGGAACACTGGCCTGCCGAGCAACAACCCTGGATTATCGCCCTGACCGCACGTGATATGCAAGGCGACCGTGAAGCCTGCATCTCATCGGGCATGGATGATTATGTGAGCAAGCCGGTTCGCGTCGATCAGCTCGCGGATTCGCTCACACGGGTGACGGCTCGCTTTTCACCGCAGGGGTAAATGTAGCCTATAAATCCCTCATTTATGATTTTTCTTTCACTTCCCTCCCCTGTAGGTGCATAGCACACTGCGTACCTACAAGGGAGATATCTTCTATTTCGGTCATTTCTTTCACAAAAGGACTATGGAAACAGGGCATGGAGACTCCCCTCTCCCGCCTTGGGAGAGGGGCCGGGGGTGAGGACCTGCGGCCGCAAGACCGCAACATGGACAATAGGTTCAGCCTTTGTGTTTTCTTTGTGTCCTTTGTGCGCTTTGTGGTGCATGTTCTTCTGTTCCTTATCCCCGACCCTGGTTCACTGGTCACCGTTCAAGCTGCTTCATCTGTGTTATACTACGAACAGATGGACAACTCGTGTCCCGTCGGAAAAAAGGAGCAGGACCCATGGCCCGCATGGATCATATCTTAAAATCGTGGCTCGACGCCGGCATTCATGAGGTGATGGCCTGGTTTTTCGATGCCGAAGTCGAAACGGTCACCTCCAAGAACGTCGAATTGCAGGCCACCCTCGAACAGGTGATCACCGACAAAATCTATGATGTGCTCCTGAAGGACGGCCGCAACCCCCTCTTCCATGTCGAATTTCAAGGGCGCACAACCCACC
>JAAURD010000307.1 GCA_012034075.1 Chloroflexaceae bacterium
TAGTATCCTGATTTGTAGGGGCGCAGCGCGCTGCGCCCTACAATCAGGCGCTCCAAAGTGCGATCTGTAGGAGCGTCTGCGTGCTGCGCCCACCCGAATTTGGTATGAGCCATGTCTAAACCAAAAAACCTACCCTTGAGAGGATGAGGGGGGGCGGTCGTCCCAACCGCGCTCCGTCCCGGGCATTTGTCGGGGCACAGCACGCTTATCAATTGTCAATTATCAAAGTGGGAGAGGTTTCGCCGTATGGAAGTCTTTCGTGCAGCATTAACATATGCCCTGGAACACCAGGAGCAATTTACCGAGGCATTGATTGACCATTTGCTGCTGGTCGGTATCTCGCTGGCTATCGGTATCGTCGTCTGTTTACCGCTGGGCGTCCTCACCTCGCGTTCACGGGCGGCGTCCATCACCTTTATCAACGCCTTCAACGCCCTGCGGGTTATCCCCAGCCTGGCTATTCTCTTTATTGCAATCCCGTTTTTTGGCCTGCGCTTTGAATCCGCCATTATTGCGCTGACCATTCTGGCTCTGCCACCTATTCTGATCAATACCGATGCCGCATTTCGCAATATCAACCCGGCGATTAAAGAAGCGGCGTTGGGCATGGGCATGACCATGCGCCAGTCGCTCTTTCAGGTCGAAATTCCGCTGGCCTTGCCCGTCGTGATCGCGGGTATTCGCACCGCCACAGTCGAGGTGATTGCCAGTGCCACCCTGGCCGCATTCATCGGCATTGGCGGTCTCGGTATCTTTATCACGCGTGGCTTTGCTATGTACGATCCTGCTATTTTGCTGGTTGGCGCCGTACCAGTCGCACTGCTCGCTATCCTCGCCGAAGTGAGCATGGGGTTTATGCAGCGAATCTTGCAGCCACCAGTAAGCTAATCCGGTATCGCATCGGCAACCCGTGCATCACGCGCAATGCGTTGTAGGCGACCAATAATCCGCTGTTTGAGCAGCCGCAATTCGCGGGCCGGCAACGCTTCCAGTTCCAACGTCAGCTCATCCACCGGCGAGTATGCTCCCAACGACCGTTCTCGCGCCCACAAAGAGCGGATAGTGGTGCGCAGAGCCGCCAGTTGCAACGGATGCTTGTCGTCTACATGTGGCGATGTGGCACGTCGCCGCCCTGCTTGCGGTAGCGGGAGGGCATGGCTCACAGAATAGGTAACGGTATACGCCGCTCGCTGCTGTTCGGCGATAATCATAGCGTTGCTCCTTTCACAAAAAATGTTCTGTCCCTACCCTTATTATACCACACATTTTGAACAAATGTTCGTGAAAGAAAGCGCTATGTTTCGCAACGTGCCAGAATCACCGCCCGCCCGTCCTGATACTGCTCACACCAGCCAGGTGTTGCCAGCAGCAACTCGTGCAAATTGCGCTGCCAACGACCATCCAGCATCACATGCGTAATCTCCCACTCATCCAGCAGCAGCAAGCTATAGTCGTTGCCCCGCGCAATCGCAAAATAGTCACGCCAGACATCTGGCGGAAAGAGCTCCACCCGCAAGTCGGTAAAGACCTGCTTCTCCGGCAAGCGCCAGATGGTATAGCTGCTCTGGCTCATATCCACCCAGAAGCGACCATCTATCGGGTTCTGTGCCAGCCATTCCGTCGCGCTCACCGGGGTGGTGCTCGCCATCAGCGTATTGTAGCGTCCACTTGATGCATAGATTCCTTCATCACCAGCGCCAAAGTAGCGGGCCGGTTCAAACCAGGGCAGCAGCGCCACCACCAGCAGCAACAATGCCACACCAAAGCCGATAGCCACCGCGCGGGGTACCCGTGGTGCCGTCCGGTAGGGGATAAGTGCTGCCAGTTGCTCGGCGTAGAGCGGCATCAACAACAATGCAAACCACATGACATAACGCACGCCACCGCTGGCAAGCCATGCCAGGCCACAGTACCAGATGATGTCGATAGCCGAGGGTCGGCGCGGCCCGGTTGCCATCATCGCCACCAGCGATAACGACATCACAAAAACCAGAAGCTCTCGCCCATCAGGTTGATCTCAAAGCGCGGCGGTTGCCACTCCACAAACCAGAGGCGCAGGGCCGGGTTGCCCAGCATCGACGGCACATAGTCGATAATACCCAGGCCCAGCGGGTGAATCAGCGGCATACAACCGGTGACGACGGTAGCGAGCGTGAACGGCAGCAGCTGCGCCCGCAAGGGGTGTTGGTGATTGCGCAGCGCGGTGATCGCAGCGCCGAGCCATGCGCCGCCAAGGATAGCGAGGCCCAGCATAAACGAGCCATGCAGGTTCACCCACACCAGCATCAGGATGGGCAGCCCGATCAGCCAGCGTGTGCTCAGGCGTTGGCCCAGGTACTCGCCCAGCACCACCAGAAACAACGACGCTGGCAGCAGGGCCAGCGTTTGCGGTCGCAATGTCCAGTTGTTCCAGCCCACCAGCGCAGCCAGACCGAGCGCAATCATCACCGCTTTGCCATGGCCGCCAGTGCGGCGCCAGGCATGCCAGGCAACCAGGCCATAGCTCAGCACAATCGCCACCGTGCGCAGCAGCATCAGTCCAGGCAGATCACCCAGTTGCCACGTGGCATACATAAGGATTTCACTGAGCCAGCTTTGATAGACATACGGTGCATCAGCTGGCAGCGTATATGCCCAGCGATTGGTGTGCAGCCAGTCACCCTCTTGCACCATGGTGCGCCCGGCGGCCATATGCCACCAGAGATCATTCGGTGGCAGTGGCAGTACACTGATAAAGAGCCAGATAAGGGCTAGCAGGGTGACAATGGTGAGATGGTCAAGGGTGATCTGCCCGGAGCGATCCGCCGGTACCATGGGGAGGTCTTATTTGGTCTCTTTATACATGACATGGCGTCGCAAGATGGGATCATAGCGGCGTAGTTCGATTCGGCTCGAGTCATTCTTGCGGTTTTTCTGCGTCGTATAGGTATGCCCGCTCTCCGAGCTCTTCAGCTTGATCACAATGCGATTGCCTTTTTTGCTTGCCATATCGTTTGCACTGCTCCTTTCATCAAAACAAGAGAGCGCTTTTTCTCAAAGCGCTACCCTATAGTATACCACAACTGCTGCGAAGAGCCAAATGAGACGCAAATGGCGTTAATCGATAAGAGGTGCGGCGCCCAGCCTGCTTTGTAGGGTCGCAGCGCGCTGCGGCCCTACAAAGCAGGCGCTCCACGTTCTTTCAAAGCGCATACCAGTGATCTCCCGAATTTGGTATGACACAACGACACCGCGAAACGTGAAACGGCGACCAGTGCCATCATAATTCCCACAAAAGAGTTTGTGCAATCTATTGACAAAACGAGCAAGCTGATGTATACTTTTTATAGTAGTTCGGAGACAAACTACTCCTATTTGAAAGCATTGATCATGGACTTGTTTGGACAATTGGTTGAGCTCGGCCTGACCGAATACGAATCAAAAGTGTATCTCTGTTTGTTGCGAGAGTATCCCGCAACCGGCTATCATTTGAGCAAGACATCAGGTATTCCGCGCTCAATGGTGTATGAAGCCCTGGGCCGGCTGGAAAATCGTGGCGCGGTGTTGAAAACGCAAGAAGAGAAAGCCTCGCTCTACCGCCCGATTGCACCCGATGTGTTGCTCAACCGGTACGAGCAAGCGATGCGCTTACGCATTGATACGCTGCGCGAAGAGTTGGTGCCACTCTTTACCCAGCAGGATGAAGGGCGGCTCTGGAATTTTAGTGGCCGCCGTGAGGCATTGCGCTATGCCAGCGAGATGATTGGCAGCGCCAAGCACGAATTGATGCTCGTGTTAACCGATGCGGATGTGTTGGAATTGCATGACCCCCTGGTGGCTGCGTATGAGCGTGGTGTGCAGCTGGGCATTATTCTCACCGGCCAGGCACCGTTTGCGGTGGGCCAGGTCGTGCGCCACCCACAGCGCGAAACCGAGTTGCACCGGATGGAAGAGACATTGATTGTGGTTGCCGACGAGCAAGCCTTTTTGATTGCCAGTGGCCACGCGATAACCAAAGCGACTGTGACAACCAATACGCATATGACACTCATTGCTCGCCAGTTTATCTGGATGGAGCTGTTTGCCCAGCGTATTTTTGCCCGACTGGGCGATCAATTGCTGGCGGTCCTTGATCCCGAAGACCGTCGCGTGATCCAACAAAACGCATAAACACCGCATGAAAGGATAGATTGCTATGACAACATTAACTCATACCAATACACCAGCATCCAAGCACTGGCCGCTGCGTTTTGATGCTGCCTGGCTTGAACCGCTGCTGGTCGTGCTCACACTGATTGGTATTGTCAGCGGGGTTCTCCTGGAGTGGCTCGGCGTGAATCCGATGACCGTGCTGATGGTGCATATTGCTACCTATATCACCGGTGGGTTCTATGCCGTGCGCGAAATCATTGCGGCGCTGAAAGAGCGCCGCATTGAAGTTGATATGCTGATGGTTCTGGCGGCTCTGGGCGCAGCCTATGTGGATGCCTGGACCGATGGGGCGATATTGCTGTTTCTCTT
>JAAURD010000308.1 GCA_012034075.1 Chloroflexaceae bacterium
CTGCACACGGCACCTCCGTCTCATATTGATGCTTGCCATTCGGTATCACATCGCACACGCACCGCGGCCTGTGCGATGGATTGTCCATTGTCCATTGCTCACCGCTCAGCAACGCGCAGCGACATCACGCAATCGCGCGGTGTTTGCGCCGCAGAGTGGCATAGAAAATCGCCAGGAAATTGTAGACAATATGGAAGAGATACGTAAATGGGAGCAACGTCAGCAACACCAGGCCCAGAAACGCATGGACAAAGACGATGCCCTCAAACACCTCAAGCCGTGCAAAGAGTTCTGTCCAGATAATCGAAAAGATGATCAGACGAACCCCAATGCGGTCCCACATCAGCCAGCCACGGGTGCGAACATGCGCAGCAGCCGGGTCAATCCCCGCGAGGATCGCGCCATTGCGTTTGCGGATAGCGGTGTAAAGCAGATGCATATTGCCAGCAACCGCACAGAGCACAGCGACCCAGGTGACACTCACAAATATCGGCGCCAGCGGGCCGAAGAGAAATGCCGATTGGAGATGCTCCCCATTGCCAAAGATAATCGCTAGCAGATTGGACGCAGAGTAGTTATAGCTCTCGGCGGTGTGGGTCGCAACATCCGGCACCGGGTGGTGCATCAGGACATGGAAAAGGACCAGACAACCAGCCAGGCTATAGCCAATCACTTCTGTTACAATCGCCATATGGTAGAGCACATAGCCTCGTGACCAGGTGGCGTTCGCTCGACCAGAGAAATGCGTCATCGGGTTGACCAGCACCATCTTCAGCGCAGCCAGCCAGCTTATCCGTTGGGCCGGCGGCCCGGATTCAAACTGGCGGGTGATGCCACGCGACCGATGCGGACGGATAACGGCCATACACCAGCGACCGAGACGCAGACTCATGCCAAGCAGAAAAACGGCTATGGCAAACGGGGCGACGAGATTGATAAACGTTTCCATTGTGATACTCCTTATCTGTTTGATACAAATGCCACAGACCGATTATTGGAAGATGATCTTTTCGCTGCCCAGCGCCATTGCGCGGAGCGGGATGTACAACGTGCGAGCCTCTTCGGCCATCTGCTTGAAGCGTGCGAGCTG
This sequence comes from Chloroflexaceae bacterium, assembly GCA_012034075.1. Classification (GTDB taxonomy): domain Bacteria; phylum Chloroflexota; class Chloroflexia; order Chloroflexales; family Chloroflexaceae; genus JAAURD01. The sequence continues at coordinate 1,091 of JAAURD010000308.1, forward strand.
CTCCAGAATCTCCGGATGGCGTGCGGCATGGCGCTGAACGACGCTATCCTGCTCCAGCCATTCGAGGATGTCCAGCGCTTCTGGTTCTTCCATCAGCGCTGTCATCAAGCCAGCAACGCTATGGCGGGTGTAGAAATCAGCGTCTCGGTCTTTGAGTTCGTGGGGCAGCTGGAAGCGGTGCAGTTCATCGCGCTGCGTGAGCGCCTTTTCAATCGCCTCGTAGACAATATCAAAAAGCATCGTCGCCATACGCTCACCCGACTGATTCAGATGGTAGGTCTGGCAGGTATCTTCCAGCGAGAGCATGCACACCACGCAGGGGGTGGTGACCAGTTCGGCCCCGGTATTGCGGATCTGGTTGGCCTTGAGCACCGATACCTTACGGCGTAGTTCCGTATTTTCCGGCAGGCGCATGCACCCGCACCACCGTTGCAGCAGTAGTTATATTCGCGGTTGGGCGTCATCTCAATAAAGTTGCTAGCGACGCTGTTGAGCAAATCACGTATCGCATCGCCAATACCAGCCAGGCGGGTAGAGTGGCACGGGTCATGCAGTGTGATCGTGGTATCGACCTTTTCCACTGGCAGCTCGCCTGACTGAATCCGTTCGTAGATCAGGGGATCGAAAAGGATCACCGGAAACTTCAGCGGTCGCCCCAGAATCTCCGTCGCATCGGCAAAGAGCGTGCGCGTGTCGCAGCCACATTCAACGACCAGCAACTTCCGCGCACCCAGGCGTTCGGCTTCGCTCTCCCAGGCTTCCAGCACACGCTTGGTCAAATCGTGATGGACCACGACATGATCGGCTTCGGTTCCCGTTTCGACCATGCGTGATGAAACCGTATAACTGACGTTGGCCGCGTTGAGAATAGCCATCACTTTGATCGCATAGTCTGGAATTTTGGTGTTGGCCGCTGAGGGGCAGACAAAGAGAATGTCGGTGTCCTGCACATCCACTGGCATTTCGAGGTTCATGGCCGTGAGGAAAAGACCATAACGCGCCAGAATGTTGATCGGATTGACGCCGAAGCTGTGGCTGTTCTGCCGCAAATTCTGGACAATCGAGCGAAGAGTCGGGTTTTCGTCACTCAGGCCGGCATCGCTATAGGCCGAACGCGCCAGGCGCACCAGGCGGCGGGTACTGATACCGGCGGGGCAGGCCAGCGTGCAGCGACCGCAGGCGGTGCATTGCCAGAACGATGCCATGTGTTCACGCAGATCATCAACCGTTGGCGTATCGACCAGCCCAAGCATGCCGCCGACCTGTCCCTCCAGCGTCATATAGCGCCGATAGATCGAGCGCAGAAAATTGGTCTTATACGTCGGGTGCAATTGCTCATCGCCAGTCGCCAGATACCAGGCGCAGGCATCGCCGCAGCGTTTGCAGTTCATACAGGCTTCAACGTTAACGACATCCTCTGCGGTCATATGGTGACGCAGAGACTCAACGAACGCGTGCATAATAGGTTCCATCATCATACCTCCCTGTGCTTTGTCATATGTATGTTGTGTACGGGTCAGGTTCGCTTTCCGTGCGAACGGGGCAACGCAACCTTCGCTGATAACAGCGATACTCCCTCACGGATACGTGAGGTCCACGGGATGAACAATGGAGCCAGATGCGAGGTATTGCAGCAGATGGGTTTTCGACAGTTTTAGCTCTTGAAAATTGCCGAAATTTGTGTTATCATTCACAATAGGAGCACCTGGACATTGTACCGAAAACATCAGAATAAGGAGCGATAGGCCGGGTTTCCGTTTCCTCCCGCAGGTGGGTAAGACCTGTGGGAGGCTGTTTTATCGCGTTCCTCTGTGCTCCAGGAATAGGGTGCCGTTTGGTTGCGTAACCGGCACAACATTCCTGGTTGTTGTTTCTATCGGGAAAGACGTTTACTACAGCGGCGTAGCATGGAATGGCAACCGCGTTTTGGCGAAGAAGCATATGCCAGATAAAAAGCCAGGCTTTCTCGGCACACACCGGCATGCAAAGAACAATTGAACAACGCTGTTGCACATAGAATCGTATTTTTCCTTTTGGATGGGTCTTGTGTTTCGAGAGTTGTCTTATCAGGTCCTATTTCTGCCTTGCTCAGAGGCAGAGTAGTTACATTCGAGTTACACATTACCCATGCTTACTGTAGCATATGTGTCGCTGTAAAGCAAGAGGTAAAAGGATAGTAAAAAGCTGTGCATGACATGTGCATTTTACTGATGCTCCTCAACTGCTCTTAGTAACCTCTAACGTACCCCTTTCTCAGTCAATCACCAGCAGCGTTGGCCCTGTCCATTCCAATGTGGTATCATAGTGTTGGCAATAAAGAAGCGTGAACGTGCGAAAGGAGTATGGTTTGAACGATCCAATCTGGCTCGACCGCAATGAATACCCGTTTGAGTCGCGATTCTGGCAACTGCCGGCCGGCAAGATGCACTACATCGATGTTGGCAGCGGCAACCCGATTGTGTTTGTCCATGGCATCCCCACATGGTCGTTTTTGTATCGCAGGTTGATTCGCCATTTGTCCGAACAGCACCGCTGCATTGCCATCGATCATCTGGGCTTTGGTCTCTCGGATAAACCAACCACGTTCTCGTATCATCCGCAGGCGCTTGCATCCCACCTTGAGACGCTCATCAATGGGCTGGACCTGCGCAATATCACGCTGGTGGTACACGATTGGGGTGGGTCGATTGGTCTGCCCTATGCCTTGCGCTACCCGCACAATGTGCAACGCATGATCCTTTTTAATACATGGATGTGGTCAATTAAAGGTGACCAGCGTGCGGAACGCTTTGCTGCTCTGCTGACCGGGCCATGGTACAGTTTGCTGAACCGCTGGTGCCAGATCACCACGCGTGTCTTTGTCCCGCAATCATATGTTGACAAGACGAAGTTAACACCTACAATCCACCGCCACTATATTGAACCGCTGCGCCACTATGACGATCAAAAAGGAGCGCAGATGCTGGCGCGTGCCATTCTCTGGGCCGATGATACGATGGCCGGACTTTGGGAACAGCGGCAACAGCTGGCAACTATTCCAACCCTCATCCTCTGGGGGTTACGCGATATGGCCTTTAGCCGGCAAGATATGCAACGCTGGGCTGATCTCTTTGCACAGGGCCAGGTTCATCCATTTGATCATGTGGGACATTTTCCACAGGAGGAGCTTGAGCCTCAAGTACTGTATCCGCTTGTCGATGCGTTTCTGGCTTAGTGGTCTAACTACGTTGATCTGCTGCGTTCTGATGCTAAACCCGGTAGGTGCGACTTGCAGCCGCACGGGCTAACGGCACGCCGCGCTCCACTCCAGGCGGTAGGCGCGGCTTGCAGCCGCACGGGCCAACGGCATGCCGCGCTCCACTCCACGTGGTAGGCGCGGTTTGCAGCTGCACGGGCCAACGGCATG
>JAAURD010000049.1 GCA_012034075.1 Chloroflexaceae bacterium
CTCCGTATCAGAGCCAACTGGTTGAAGCGATAGGCACAGCACACTGACGCCGCTACAGTGCGTCTGATACCCGCTTTTGTGCAGCTGCAAGCCACGCAAACGATGATTGGCGTGGTAGCAAGCCGCGCCTATGATCTCAGCCCTGCGTCAGCGCTCCGTGTGGTGGCAAGGTAGCGCGGCTACAAGCCGCGCCTACGATGCGATGATTGGCGCGGTGGCAAGCCACGCCAATGTTGGACGGGTAGTGCGGCTACAAGCCGCGCCTACAGTACATAAATCGGGTTGCTGTAGAGCCATGGATGCTGTCCCTGAGATGCTTCCAGGCGATAGACACCTGGTTCGTTCACCAGGTGCCGGGCCTGGCCTACTCCCCGTGTCAGCACATTCCCATTGTGGATGATCCGCACTGCGGCATTGCGTCCTACATCGGCATGAATCATCATTGGTTCGGTCATCGATCTCGTGTTCAATGGCACACTATCGCCCATCAGCCATTGCCGATCACCGTCTGTCACCTCAAATACCACATCCGGTGCATCACCATACAGCCGGTTCACCATATAGCTCCGCCCATGCATCAAGGCGTGCATGGCCTGCCGGGTTGCCACATTGGCATCAGCGGTAAGCGGCTCATCCAGCAACAGATAGTTCGTCAGGGTACCAAACATCCAATGATACGGAAACACCTTGATCGGCCCCCAGGGCATCATACGTGAAAAGGCATGGGCATCCAATCCGGCAATGCCAAACGTGCTTTTCCCTGCCTGATTCAAACGATCCCACCATGCCAATGTATCGGCTGTTGGCCCACGCAATAGCATACCAGGAAACATATACCCGGCATAGCGTTTCAACGGACCCTTGTGTGATTGGCGCCAATCACTCATGAAATTCCACAACTCGAGACCAACACGGGTATCCGCCGTTCGCTGGCGTGGTCCATCAATCTCCCAGTTATGCCAACGGTGCGGGCTTCCTGGTTCCTCTTTATCATCATCGGGATGTGCAATAATACCAAAGCCACCGTGTTCATACACTTCATCGATAAAATCTTGTGGTGGTTTATAGGCCGGAATAACCCGATCAACATTCAAGGCCAGAAAGTGGTTGCCCATTGGCGTAATCTCATGACCAACCATGAGCAAGATATCATCGTGCCAACCAGCCAGCGCAGAGCCTTCCAGTGAGTCGTGGTCGGTGACAATGATCCAGCGCAATCCATTTTGACGTGCTGCCATCACGACTTCGGGTATCGTCCCACTGCCATCCGAGAACGTCGTATGGATATGCATCACACCCGGTACTATCGAGGGTTTCGATCGCTTCATGTTTTCTCGCTACTCCTATCCGCTCTTCACGGTGTTTTGTCGTCCATATTCACGCCTGAAATTCCTGGCGTACCAGAGACATGTCGTTGCAAGCTATCTCCGTGCCAGGAGGTAGGTTGTTCTGGCGCATCGTCCTTTTGCCCCAGATGTTACACGAAAGAGTCCTCTCTGCCCCGCTCGAGTCTAGCACACTCTTCCCAGGCGTCAAGCGAACCATGGTACAATAGATGTATGGGTGAGAAGTTGCGGCAACCAGTACATATAGGTATTGACGCTAGCCGTCTTGCGGTTACGAGTCGCACGGGTACGGAACGGTATAGCCTGGAACTGTTGACGGCACTGGCTGGTCTCGATAGCTTCAACCGCTATACCCTGTATTGTAATCAGCCACCAGCTATGTTACCACCATTACCACCAAATGGCACGCTACGGGTTCTGCCGTTTCCGCGACTCTGGACCCATACGCGCCTCTCTCTGGAAATGTATCAACATCCCCCCGATATCCTGTTCGTGCCAGCCCATGTGTTGCCGCTCTACCACCCGGCCCGCAGTGTCGTAACGCTGCACGATCTGGGCTACCTGGCATTTCCCGAAGCTCATCCGCCGGCGCGGCGACTCGAATTGCATCTCACCACCCTGTGGAGTGCTCGCACAGCACGGCGCATTATTGCTGTTTCTGAAGCTACCCGCGAAGCACTGGTGCATTGTTATGGCATTGACCGAAGTGCCATTGCCGTGGTACATCATGGCCTGTCACCGATGTTTCGGCCAGTCCAGCATCCCCATACCGTGCGCTCGATCCTGGCCCGTTGTCACTGCAACGAGCAAGCGCCACTGCCACCGTATCTGCTGTTTATCGGCACAGTCCAGCCACGCAAAAACCTGGCCCGCCTGATCGATGCGCTGGCCCTAGTGGTGCATCGCGGTGACCTGCCAGCACCGTATGAGAATCTCCATCTGATTATCGTGGGCAAACGCGGCTGGCTCGACGAGGCAATCATCAGCCGTGCTGCCGAACAGGGTATTGCCGAACGGGTCTGTTTTGCCGGATACGTTGCCGATCAAGACCTACCAGCATTGCTCAGTGCGGCCCTGGCCTTTGTCTTTCCCTCGCTCCACGAAGGGTTTGGCATGCCGGTGCTGGAGGCCATGGCCTGCGGCACCCCCGTGCTCACCAGCAACACATCCTCGCTGCCGGAAGTGGCTGGCGATGCTGCGCTGCTCGTCAATCCGCATAGCACGCCAGCTCTTGCGGCTGCGCTCGTGCGTCTGCTCAACGATACGGCGTTGCGTGCCGACCTGCGTGAACGCGGCCTTGCCCGTGCAGCCCAATACACCTGGGAGCGCTGTGCCCGCCAGACCTTGAGTATCTTGCTTGATACGATGTGAGTGGACTCCCTGGGTCCCTTTGTGGGAGAGGGCTCGGGGGTGAGGGGCGCTTTACCATTTCGATCCCATACCGTACAGGCCTGTTGGCCCTGTACCTGTTTATTGACAACACCATGTGTGTTCAAGGAGACCTTGCATGCCTTTGCCGATACGTGAAGAAATCATCCGCCTGACCAGTGATCTGATTCGTTTTGACAGTACGGCCGACCGTCCCGATCAACTCCATGCAGTAATAGATTATGTGGACGGTTACCTCCAGGCTGTCCCTGGCCTGATCATCCACCGCTCCGAAGCGCAGGGAAAACCATCTCTGGTGGCAACGCTGCGTCCGACGCAGACACCAACCCTCTTCCTCAATGGGCATCTCGATGTAGTTGCAGCGCAGGCTCAGCAGTTTGAACCTACGCTGCAGGGAGATCGACTCTATGGGCGCGGCAGCCAGGATATGAAAGGCAGTGTGGCTGTATTGATGCGCCTTGCCCATGATCTGGCAAGCCTAGAAACACCGCCCAACGTTGGCTTTCAGTTTGTCAGCGATGAAGAGATTGGCGGTGATGCAGGAACTGGACGTCTGCTGGCGGAGGGTTGGCGCTGTGGTTGCTTTATTGCCGCTGAACCAACCGACATGCGCATCTGTAATGAGCAAAAGGGCATTGTCTGGCTGCGTTTACGTATTCCTGGTGCAGCAGCCCATGGCTCTCGACCATGGGAAGGTCAGAACCCGCTCTTTGCGCTGGCCCATGGGTTGGTCGAGCTTATGCGTCGCTTTCCGCCACCGCAGCAAGAAGCGTGGATCACCACCGTCACGCCAACGTCTGTGAAGACCAGCAGCAGTACGAACAATCAAATCCCACCGGATGCACTGGTATCGCTCGATATTCGCCATGTTGCCGAAGATACTCCCGAATCCGTCTCTGCTGCCGTGCAGGAGAGTTTTGCCCAGAGCGAAATCATCACCCACAAAACGGCGGGGGCCATGATCACCCACGCGGATGAGCCGCTTATCGCGTTGCTCGCCCAGACCTGCGCGACCATTCGGGGTACACCAGCAACCTTCTACCGCGAGCATTTTGGCAGCGATGCACGATTCTACAGCCTCGCCGGTATTCCCTCGGTCTGCTTTGGTCCTGTTGGTCATGGGTTGCACTCCGACGATGAATGGGTGAGTATCGAGAGCCTGGAACAGTTCTATCATGTGCTCTACACATATAGTCAAGCACTACCGAAAGGATAACAACACATGTTTGAAAGAATAGATGAAAAACGATGGGCTGCCTATATCGAGGCAAACCAACCTCGTTTTCTGGATGAACTGTATGAACTACTGCGTGTCCCCTCGGTTGCCGCGCAGAAACGGGGTATCACCGAAGCGGCCGCACTGGTAAAGCGCCGCCTGATACAACTCGGCGCCGAAGTCCGTGTCTTCAGTATGAATGGTGGTTCACCGATTATTTGCGCAACCATTGGCAATGGCGACCGCCGTCTGCTGGTGTATGATCACTACGATGTCCAACCCGAAGACCCGCTGGACCTCTGGGTATCTGAGCCGTTTGAACCAACCATCCGTGATGGCAAGCTCTATGCCCGTGGTGTTGCTGATAACAAAGGCAATCTGATGCTCCGTTTGCAAACGGTTGAGGCATGGCTAGCAACCCAGGGTGATTTACCCATCTCGCTGGTCTTTTTGATCGAAGGCGAAGAAGAAGTCAGTTCACATTCGTTACCAACATTCTGCCGTACTCACGCCGATTTAATTAAAGCCGATGGCTGTCTGTGGGAGACCGGCTATATCAATATTGATGAATATCCCGTCATCACCTGTGGTGCCAAAGGCATCCAGAATGTTGAACTGGTTGCCCACGGTGCCCGTATCGACCAGCACTCATCGATAGCAACCATCGTCCCGAATCCGGCCTGGCGGCTGACCTGGGCGCTTGCCAGCCTCAAAGGTCCAGATGAGCGTATTCTTATCCCTGGTCACTACGATGCAGTACGGCCACCCAGTGCTGCCGATATGGCTGCGCTCGAACGGATACCCGCCAATGATGATATCCTCCTGGCCGATCTTGGTATTTCCTCATTCCTGCTGGATGTGAGCGGTTGGGAACGACTCCGGCGCCATCTCTTTGAGCCGACCTGTACGATCTGTGGCCTGACCTCCGGATATAGCGGTGAAGGGTTTAAAACCGTACTGCCCAACACCGCGCGGGCCAAGCTCGATTTTCGGCTGGTGCCCGATATGCGACCGTCAACCGTGCTGCAGAACCTGCGTCAACACCTGAGCGATGAGGGTTTTGGTGACATCGAAGTGATAGACCTTGGTGGTGAATACCCCTCACGGAGCGATATCGAATCGCCGATTGCTCAGGCTATGGTGGCTGCCGCGGAGGCCACGTACCACCGGCCGGCGGTGCTCTATCCGACCATGGCTGGTTCCGGTCCAATGTATGTTGTGGGCGAAGAGCGCGGCATACCGATTGCCAGTGGCGCTGGCTGTGGCTATTACGGCATGCAAATTCACGCACCGAATGAACATATCCGGCTCAAAGATTACTGGCTCGCCATGGATTGGATGGCCCGTTTTATTGCTGCGTTTGGCGCATAATTTGGTATAATCAACATGATTAGCGTGAAGAGTGTAGACTGGTGCCCCAAGCCGTCTTGAATGTGCATATGCAAACACTTGCAATCATCCTGGTATCCTGGAACGTTTGTGATCGATTGCGCACCGCGCTTCAGGCCATCGATTCATCGTTTCATGGCAGCGGTATACGTTATACAACATTGGTTGTCGATAATGCCAGTAACGACGGTACCGCAACCATGGTACGGTCAGAGTTTCCGCATGTTCACCTGCTCGAACCTGGATACAATGCCGGCTTTGCCGCAGGCAATAACTTGGCCCTGCGCACACTCGGCTTCGGGAGTGAGGGGCGATGTGAGTGGACTCCCTGGGTCCCTTGTGGGAGAGGGGCCGGGGGTGAGGGGTTTCGAGGGGTCGGTCAGTCTTCTGACAATGCCGCAATACCAGCAGTATGGGCGGTAATGCTACTCAATCCCGATACCAAACCACTTGGCGATGCCCTCCCGCGGCTGGTCGCCTATCTCGCCAGCAATCCATCAGTTCTGGCAGTCGGTCCGCAGTTGCGCTATGCCGATGGGAGTATTCAATCGTCACGACGACGTTTTCCTACGCGCGGAACCTTCTTCTGGGAGAGTACATCGCTCGAACGCTGGTGGCCGCGCAATCCCTGGGTCGAACGCTATCGCTGTGCTGAACGCAACGATGACACCTGCCAGCACGTAGACTGGCTCGTGGGCGCCGCCCTGCTTGTGCGCGGGAGTGCGATAGCTCGTGCCGGTCTGCTCGACGAAGGGTTTTTCCTCTATAGCGAAGAGATCGAGTGGCAACAGCGCTTACGTCACGCCAACCACCCCGACTCAGCGATAGTGTACCTCCCAGATGCGATTATTCTGCATTATGAGGCGCAAAGTAGTGGACAGGTGCCAGCAGCCCACCATCTCCATTTTCAACGTAGCCGCATACGACTGGCGCGACTCTGGTACGGGCAGCGTTTTGCGGTTGTGCTACGCCTGTTTTTGCTGCTGACCTACATCTGGGAATGTGCGTTGGAAAGTGTCAAGTGGTTGCTGGGTCACCGACGCTCACTCCGCCAGCAGCGCATAGCGATCTACACCTCAGTGCTACGGAGCAGATTATACGTATGAGTCCAACATACATGCATTCATGGATGCTGAACCAGAACTGGCAGATGCAACCGGTTGATGCCTTTGCGCAGGGCAATGATGCGCATCTTCCAGATGCCTGGCTCCCCGCCAACGTTCCTGGTCATTGGCAACAACACCCGTCCCTCAAAGAGTATACCGGCCGAGTCGTCTATCGTTGTCAGTTTGGCCAAATGCCAGAAGATACCGCTTTATTAACCTTGCAAGAGCAGTATCCAGCGCAATCGCTGCGCGCCTGGTTGCGTGTTCAAGGCGTCTTCTACTGGTCACAGGGGTATCTCAATGGAACTTCCCTAGGACGTCGCCATGAGGGCTACTTTATTCCGTATGAGCATGAAATCACCGACCGATTACACAGTGAAAACACGTTGCTCATGGAGATTGAATGCCCAGACGAACCAAGTAAGCTCAATAAACGCACGATCATGGGTATCTTTTCCCATTGGGATTGCTTTGACCCACGATTTAACCCGGGGGGTATCTGGTTGCCTATCACCGTGCATTATAGCGGGCCCATCCGGCTGAAATCAGTGCGCTGTCATACGACAACACTCAGTGATCGGCTGGCCCAATTGGAGTATATCACGCGTGTTGACTCAACCATCAGTGGGCCGGTCCGCTTGCGTTGGACGATTGCGCCGCGTACTTTTACCGGTCAAGTTCAGGTAGTGGAACAGCAGCGCACGCTCCAGGCTGGCTCCCACGAAATTCGCGGGCTGTTCAAAGTCTATGATCCCCATCTCTGGTGGACCCACGACCTCGGCGATCCAGACCTGTATACCATCACGCTTGAAATCTGGTACAACCAGGCACTCAGCGACCAGATCAGCTTTGACTTTGGCATCCGTCGCTTTACCATGCAAGATTGGATTCCCTATCTCAACGGTGTACGATTCTTTATAAAAGGGAATAACTACGCACCTACCGATATGTATATCGCCACGACCAGTGCCGAACGCTGCCAGCAGGATATGGACCTTGCACGTGCATGCCACTGCAATATGCTGCGCGTGCATGCCCATGTCGATCATCCGATCCTGTATGATACCGCAAATCGAGCCGGAATCCTGTTATGGCAAGATATGCCCTTGCAATGGCTCTATCGCCCCGCTATTTTGCCCGAAGCACGCCGACAGGCCCGTGCCATGGTCCGCCTGCTCTACAACCATCCCAGTGTCGTTGTCTGGTGTATGCACAACGAACCGATCTATGTGCATGACACCGCCGATGAGAGTTTACCCATGCGTCTTCGTTCGTATGCCAGCACCTTTGGTTTCAGCTGGAACCGCGATGTGATGGATACCCAGCTCAAACGCGTGGCTGAACAGGAAGACCCGACCCGTTTTGTTGTGCGCTCTTCGGGTGAGTTTCATATTCCCGGTCTCCGTGCTGGTACCGATACGCATATCTATTGTGGCTGGTACCAGGCCTATGGCAGCTTGCAAGACGCCGAACGGATGATTGAGCATCTGCGCGGCAATCTGCGCTTTGTCACCGAATTTGGAGCGCAGAGCTTCCCAAATCTCGAAAGCTGTTTGCGTTTTATGCCGGCCGAACTTGATCAGATCAACATTGCCGACCTAGACTGCTACCACGGTTTCCAGAGCAACGTCTTACGCACATGGGTCGATTGGCAGCAGGCTCAATCGCTGGAAGAGCTGATCCAGATGACCCAGGATTATCAGATCATGATCAATCGCTATTACGTCGACCGATTGCGCTACCGCAAATATCAACCGACTGGTGGTATTGTGGCGTTTCTCTTTGCCGATCCATATCCCGCTATTCTCTGGAGCGTTATCGACTACTGGCGCGTGCCGAAACGATCCTATGACGCACTGAAAATGGCGTTTAGTCCGCAGTATGCGTTTACTATCGTCTCTTCCTTTCCGTATCAAGTTGGTCAGTCCGTAGATATACCAATCTACGTGGTCAATGATGCACGACATGCTGTTCGTGATCTGACCCTGGAAGCGTGTCTGTTGGCCCCAGATGATAGTGAACTGGCGCTGGTCAAACATATTGTCTCACTTGACCCGGATTGCCCGACGCTGGAACTGGACCGTCTCCGCCTGAAACCGATTATCCCCGGTACCTATACGGTGTTGATCCAGATGCATGGAGGGGCTGAAGTCATCGACCAGACCTATGCCATTGAAGTGGCGCAACCGCTTGCCCTGCCTGATCCACGCACGGCCCAACCTGCATGAGGAGTAACCTGATGCTCGATGGTGATCCGCATGTCACCACCCCGTGGGTGCTCTTTCTGTTGCGCTTGATCCAAGGCGCCATCGCTTTTGACCGCACCGCCTTTGAAACCGCCCGCCTGGTTGCCGGTCTGGGTCAGGTTGTCCTGGTCATCGTTTTTTTCGCTGGTGTATCGCAGAGTCTGAGCCAGCATGGTGATGATCGCTTCTTCCAAAAAGGTTCACCCATGCGTTTTTGCTTCTCGCACTGCTTTTCTGGTATCATGTTTGTGATTGGCGCTCTCTTTCTCACGGTGATGATCTGGTTGATCGCAACCGTTCTCTTTCAATCAAACGAACCGATGAACCATGCCATCTGGGCCGTCAGTCTGGGATATGCCCCGATGTTGCTCGGTTTTCTGATCAGTATTCCCTATCTGGGGCATGGTATCGCACGGTTGGTACGCCTCTGGACGTTTCTGGCACTGATTGTTGCTGCGCGTATTCCCATGGAACTGGATATCTGGCCGGCAATTGCTACCACATCACTGGCACTCTTGCTCGTTGAATTGCTCCAGTGTCCTATCGCCCATCCATTTCTGCTCCTGATCGACCGTCTCTGGTTCATGGCAACCGTCGTTCGTCTGGCCGAAGAGCAGCATCAAGAGGAGAAGCGCATGACGCTCCAGAGGGACCGATGTCACCCGCAGGAGAACATGGTATCAGTCAGTCCAGTCTGCTCATCGATATCGTCAGCTTGATCATTGTTGGTGGCATGATGATGCTGCTACCGGCCCTCCTGGCGCCCTTTGAAACCCTCTTCTGGTGGTCTGGTTGGTCCGCCAAGCAGACCAGCGAGCAACTGCTCCATGGGTCACCGGAGGAACAGCCCTATGCTGATCAGACCCACCACTCTCTGGTGTACCTCTCTGGTATTGCCGATAGCTCGGGTGATACGCTGAACCCCAAAGAGAGAGCCTTGCTCGATCAGGTACAGCAACGGCTGCCGGGTGCGATTGTCGTGGGCGATGTCTTTCCGTATTCGGTGACCAACCGTGCGCTCACTGGGCAGCGCGTTTTTGCCTGGCTGTGGCGGCGTCTCTCTGCAAAGCGCCTGGAGGGTGGCTCTGTGCTGGTGGGCTTGATGAACTTGCGCACGCTGTTTCACGTCACCGTTTCATCAGACTATCGCTACGGCCCGATGGATCATGCCGGAACCGCCCAGGTTCTTCTGGATGGTCTGATGCGTCGGGGATATCAGCCTGGTAGTGGTAAACCTGTACCTCTTATTGGCTCTAGCGGCGGCGCACAGATTGCGATTGGCGCTGTCACCTACCTCAAACCGGCGATTCAAGCGCCGGTCTGGGTTATCTCGTTAGGCGGTGTGATGAGTAGCGACCCAGGTCTCGATCATGTTGAACATATGTATCATCTGTATGGGAGCGCCGATAGCCTGCGGGATGTCGGGCCATTTATGTTTCCCAGCCGCTGGCCTATTGCCATCAACTCGCACGGGAACCGCGCAGCCATCGAAGGCCGCATCTTGATCATCTGCCTTGGCCCGATGGAGCATGCCGAAGCGGGCGGCTCCCTTGATGCCGGTGCTCCCCTTCCCGACGGCACCAACTACCTGGACAAAACCGCTGAGACGATGGCAAACATCATTCGTCGAGGCCCTGGGCGGTTCCAACGGTCGCGACAGACCGGTGCCGATGAGTCATGGGAGCAAAACGCATACGAGGCGGATTCGTGCCAGTTTGCAGCGCTTCCCCTTGTAGCATGATCCATCACGAATGGTGAGCGGTGACCCATGACCTATCATCTACCCCCTTTGACCCAGCCGCTACCGACCCAGCATCCAGACCGACAGCGTTGGCACACGCAGAAAGCCGCCGTCGTGGGTTGCCAGATGGTGCAGTTTGTCCCCACGCATCAGACGCACATGGCGCTGCATCGATATGAGACGGAGGTGTGGCTTGCAGCCGAACGGCGGTCGAGACGACCGTACGCACGTATCAGACGGAGGTACCGACAACCCCTCCGCCACCCCCGGCCCCTCATCCCACAAGCGGAGAGAGTAGACGATGACGGCGCTCCACGTTCGATCAAAGCGCATACCAGTGAGCACCTGAATGTGGTAGTATCTTGTGAGATCAGATGTTGTATGACAAACAGGCTGAGCAGACAACGATGTATGGCGCAGTGACAACGGGTACCATGTGGAAGTTCTTACAGCTGACAGAACAGACGGCAGGTATTGACCAGCCCGAGTATTCTATCGATCAGGTTGATACGATTCTGGCTATCTTACTTACAATAGTGTGTTGAGCAGAGGTGTCTCCTATGCCAGGCGTTCGGCGCCCATGGCTATGAGATTGGCATTGTGCTCATGGGCAAAGGTGTGCAACGTTTTCCCCCAGCGTCGTAGTTCGCGACAGAATGCTTCGGTTTTGCTGCCTGGAGCAGCATATAGCACAATAACCGTTTCGGCCAGTGCCCCAACCACCAGGTTCCGCGTGAGGGCCATCTCTTCTGTCACACGGCGCTGGGTAGGACTAAAAGGCGAGAGTAAGAGCAGTCGCCCTGCTTGCAACGGCTGGCGGTATTCGAGCGGAATGCGCCAGTTTACGATAGTACGCGCCGGGCAGAAGATCAACGGTTGCGTCCCGCGGAGCAGCATAGTCAGGCATTCGCGCTCAACGGGCGAGTGAAAGCCACCAATCACGGTGCGTCCCGCACGTTGTAATTGCTGCGCCAGATCATGGGCACGCAAGATTAAGGCTGCCGGGCACTGGCTGGAGCCAAAGAGCGCAAGTGCTGGCTGTTCCAGCAGAGCCAGATTGCCCTGGGTGGTGATCTCTGGTGGCGCCTGTTCGCCAAGCCAATGGCTCAAAGCTGGCGGATAGCCTGGGTGCTCACGTGTAAGTGTGTGCTGGTCGGTACTCATCGATCAATCAGTGGCGTTGTTCAAATTCGTGCCTGCCGGTTATCTTGCCGAAACACTGATTCAGAACACCGTTACGGTTCAAGATCACGAACCAAGATCACGCGCAGTTCCGTCACACACTGAAGTTTCACATCATTGGTTAAAAACGCCTCACACCCGGTCTGGTATGCCGTCGCCAGTTGGATTGCATCGGGGGTTCGGATAGCAGGGTAACGTGCTCGCAAATCAGCAGCCCTTTCAGCAACTGCCGCATCAATGGCAACTGGGATGAAATAGCGACTATGAAACAGGAACGCGCGGTAGATCGATTCCATCGAACGATCACCGTGACGGCGCGGTTGAATCAACACTTCGGTCACGGTGATCATCGAGGTATACCCGATGATGCTCCCACGGTCAATAAAACGCAACACCTCACGTACACGCTCCACATAATCGGGATGGCGTTCGATGAAATAGATGAGCGGCGCAGTATCGACCCCCAGTCGCGATACACCGGTGAGCGCATCAGTGATGGTGATCATAGGGTTAAGACGACCATTCGTTGCGCAAGCTGTCGACATAGCTCTGCGCATTGACATCATGCCACAAGTTGCTGCCCTGGCCTTCCAGTTCAAGCAGACTGTATGATTGGGATGAATCTTTGAGTATATGGTAGGATGGCGTGCTGCTATAAACCGGCACAAGATAGCGCTCCAGCCATATTTGAAATGCTGAAGGGGGCATCCCGAGTATCTGAGCGGCCTGTTCAGCCGATATTTCGCCGAGCACGCAAAGGCGTACCAGGAGTGCTTCGTAAGCAAGGCCTGTCAGTTCTGCATCATTGAGTGATAACGTGGCGAGCACTTCTTCTGGCAGATATATGGATACCCTTTTCATACGTTTGCTCCTGTTGCACCTATTATTCCTGTTGCAACTTGATCATGAATCCAGCTACACCCATTTTTTCTATTATACTACAATCGCAGGTATCCTACCAGTTCAATGCATGGCAGTTGGTGTCACGAGCAGGCGGGTTATCACGGATCGATGATCGGAAACGCCATCCCATGGGCCAATCATGGCCTCGGTACACTGTATTTCATCCGAAAAGAAAATATAATCGATACGAATAAGCCACATCGGAACGGCTATGCCAAAAATATGAGGGCGTGAACTACCGGGTGAATCTGCTCCCGGAAAGGTATGACCTGTCCCCCAACCACACACACGCCAGGCATCCTGCAAGTCCTGGGTCAGGATTTCATACGCCACGCTCATATCGCCCGCGTTCAAATCGCCCATCACAATGACCGGCATTGCCGCTTGTTCAGCCACCTCGTGCAACCGTTGTGCCTGCCGCTCGCGTTCACGAATCGTCTCAGTGCTGGTATCTGGCGGTAACGCATGTATATTCACCAGCAAGAGCTCAGTCCCATCGAGCGTGAGCGTAGCAAGCTGTGGATCCCCCACCCAACGCTCGGTAAACATGGCTGCTTGCGCTGCAAGCGGATAGCGGCTGATCAACCCCATCCCTGTAAAGCCTTCATGGGGCAGCAGCAGTTGATACGGATAATTGTCACGCAGTTCCTGTGCAATGGCCGCTGCAATCGGCAGATTCAGTTCTTGCAGTGCGATGACATCAGCATCCGAAGCCTGTAAGGCAGCAAGCGCACGCTCTGGTTCCTGGTGGAAGGTCAGCAGGTTCCAGGTCATCACCGTCAACGTCGGTCCATCCGCGGTTGCACCGCGATACGGGAACCAGAGTGGACCATAGAGCACCACTGCCAGTACTGTTGCCAGAGTCACACCTATCCACAGTTGGCGACTACGCATAAACAATGCACTGAGAACGACCAGTGGTAATGGCACAAACAGATAAAACGCAAAGGTATTGAGCAAAAACAGCCAGAGCCAGCGGTCGCCGGCCAGCCACCGGAGCATTGCCCAGCCGAACAAACCAAAGAGATAACACCAGAGCAGTGCCGCTAGCAAGCGTTGCCAGTACCCGGTATGTCGCTTTTTTGTGGTTACACTAGGTTGATCCGGTTGGAATACCATGGACTACGATGTGGGGGTCATATCACGCACGGCGAGCCGTTTCATATGGGCCAGAATAGCACTGATGCCATTCAAACGCTGCGGTGAAAGCACCTGATTTAAACCCATGTGATGATAAAAATCAGATGGGATTGCCAGCATTGCTTCAGGCGCCACACCAGCCAACCCCTGGCTTAACAGCGCTGCATACCCGCGCACTGTTGGTGATTCTGGCGGAATATCAAAAAAGAAATGCATCTTGCCATCGTTTGTTTCTGCATACACATACACCGGTGTCATACACTCATGCACCTGGTCCATGCCGTTTCGATGTTCTCGAAAGCGATCGGGCAGCGGTGGCATCCGCTCGGCAAACTCCAGTAGCAACTCCAATTTTTCGTGCCCTTCACACAGATGAAAATCTTCAATGATCGCCTGCAATCCGGTCGGTAAACGTGCCTCTGTCTGATTCATGCAAACCTCCTTACAACGGTATCTTTCTGGGAGCAGTGGTGGCACACCACGATCTCCCGCTTCAACGCTTCAACGCTTCAACAACCGCACCTGAGCCACTCCGCTATCGCTCCCTTGCAGCGGTTGTTCCAGACGTACCTGTTCTAGCAAGCAGATGCCTTCACGTCCAGTTGTGCAATAAACAATCGTTACCTGGCACCAGACTGAAGTCCCTCACCAGCATCAAATGGCACATCCAACTGGTGTGGAAGAATCAGCGGCTGCAGCGTATCGGCAGAGCCATGGAGAGGGGAGACGCCTGCTGCACCCCCTCATATTCGACCTTTTCTTCTCCTTACCTGCCCTGGGGCGCAGCACGCTGCACCCAGGGCAGGTGCGTTGGCAGACGGCGAACGACAGCCTGCATATGCTGTTGCCGTGGGAACCCTGCTGGCAGACCACGCAGCATCAGGGTGCTGGTCATTCGCGTGCTCAGATCGAGCACGCGAATGGCATGGTTGTTCGTATCGGCAATAGAGAGCCGATTGTTGGCAAATGAAAGGCCACCTGGTTCGTAAAAGAGCGGGTCAGGTCCATTGAGCCAGCCCGCATCGCTGCCGGCCAGCGTTTGCACTTTGCCCGTTTCCGGGTCAATCTGCCGAATCCGGCTCGTATACGTATCAACGACGTAGAGCACGCCATTGCCCCAGGCCATGCCGATCGGATGCTGAAACCGTACCCATCGGAAACTCCGGGGCATTGACCGTACCAACAAACGCGGTGGGTATCGGGCATGATGACATACCGAGCATCCAATCGGTTGTTCTGTTACAGCGCAGGGCAAGCTGTGGCGCAATCATCCCATTGGACAGCGGTGGGACGGAGCGACCCCACCGCTCCGTTGTATCCCGTCTGGTTTTACGCGCTGGCTGGCCCAAACCATTCCGGTACAAATGTGCCATGGAATGTTGGCGGTATATGGTGGCGCAGATGCAGCCAGGCTACGGGTCCCTGCACCAGGTTGCGAGCATCCAGGATCGCCAGCGATGAACGATGGCGTGCTGCATCATACACCAGCACTAGCAACCAGCCATCATCTTCAGCCGAAGTGCTTTCGTCGAGCTTTGTTTCATCCAGTGGGGGCAACTGTTCGCTGCCTGGTCGTGGCACAAAGACGGCTTCGCTGACAAACCCGCGTGGCGCTGCGCTCCAGATTTGCTGACTGCCGGTGTGCAGGTCGAGCTTGAGAATCGCCTGGAGCGGGCTATCTTGCTGTGCCTGGGCGGCTACGCTGAGGTAGAGATAACGG
Source organism: Chloroflexaceae bacterium (assembly GCA_012034075.1). Taxonomy (GTDB): domain Bacteria; phylum Chloroflexota; class Chloroflexia; order Chloroflexales; family Chloroflexaceae; genus JAAURD01. The sequence goes on from JAAURD010000049.1 coordinate 15,379, forward strand.
TAGGGCTGACCCTCACGGGCGGGATGGTATGAGGGTAGTTCACAGTTCCGACTCTCTAGCAACTGGGTCGATGCCTGCCCCGTCTTCAGATTCAACCGTGTGCGCCACAACCGCGCTGCCGGAAAGTCCATAACATCGGTATCACGAAAATCTGGCCCTGACCCGTTCAGCGGCAGCGAATCGTAGCCCAGCGAGTCAAGTACTACTTCGTCGCCCTGCTCAAACGCATTGGCGTGGTGATAGATAAACGTTGAATGCGTTTCAAACGTATACATCGGCCCCTCGCCGGTGCGTGGTATCACGACCATCAGGCTGGGTCGGTCGGGTCGGGCGACCAGACATTGTGCGGCTGCGCGTATACCCAGTAGATAGGGCACAGGGTTATAATCTATGGGGTTTTGCACAATGATACAGTGATTGGGAGTAATCGCCATATCGTGCATAAACATCACCCCTGGCAGGCCATAGGCATGGCGATGAATGACATGCCACTGTTCGTCAAATTCATAGATCGTGACCACGCTCTGTGAAGTAAAGCCTGTCTTGACGCCAAAGGTGACCATGCGTGGTGTTCCGTCATGAAAATCAATGCGTGGGTGCGCCGAAAACTCGTTACCTGGACAGAGAATCCCATCAAGCGGGTCAAGCCCAATGGTTTCAAGCGTGTTTGGCTCCAGACGGTGGGGTTCACCGGCTTCCCACAGTGCCAGCAAGCGGTTGCCCCAATACACCACGCTGGTATTCGCCAGGTTCTTCAAGCGCAGATCAAACACATTATTGAACCAGCCACCTGGTTTTTGTGTTCCAAAGGCGCCTCGATAGAGCACTTTACCCGCTTGTTGCTCGGCCACAAACCCCTCGGTGCGTACATAGCGGTTGCGAAAGAAGGCCCGCCCATTGGCAATTGCAAACGACGACACCATCCCATCGGCATCAAACGGGTGCATAATGCGTTGCCCATTGATATCGTAGAGGGCCGGGCCATTGCGCAGCAAGGTACCGTGCAACGCTGCTGGTATTTCTCCTTCAATAGCATCAATCCAATAGGCGTTTTCTTCTTTGAGTGATTCGTAGTTGCGCAGCCAGTCACGTTGTAACTGCTCTTTGCTGTTCTGTATGGCTGCATTCTTCGTTTGGGCTGATCGGAATGACAACATAAGCTTATTCTTCCTCTCTTTTGCTTCTCAACAACAAGGCTTTGCACACCAAAACATCAGTTCAAATCAGATTGAACCAGGGTTCTGTCACTACAAACGTTTCAACAATAGGGATAAAGAAAAGCAGTCAACAGTGTATGCATTGTGTCTCTGTATCTATTATAGGGTACTATGGCCCGGAGTCAAGCACCGAACGAACGTTATCCCGACCAGTGCAGGTTTAACACAATCTTAACGTTGGGACCATCAAACCTTAAAGCGAAACCGGTATGCTGTCATTTGTCCTACTGCACATACTATTGAACAGATTTCATGTCACAACAAGGAGAAGATGGTGAAAACACGTTTACTACACCTATTGCTTGTACTTGTAAGCCTTTTGCTGGTTGCCTGTGGTCAACAGCAAACGGCTGCCCCGGCTGCAAATGGGCCGGCAAACAGTACGCCTGATACAGGCAATGCCGCTGCTCCAGCCAGCACATCTGGCGATGATCAGTCTATCGTGGTGTATACTGCACTGGAAGATGATCAACTTGAGCGCTATCTGGACGTTTTTAAAGCCGATCATCCAGAGATTAACGTTGAACTGGTGCGCGACTCCACGGGGATTATTACCGCCAAACTGCTTGCTGAAAAGGACAACCCCCAGGCTGATGTTATCTGGGGACTGGCTGCCACCAGTCTGCTGGTGGCCGATGGCGAAGGTCTGTTAGAGCCTTATGCACCTGAAGGTCTTGACCGCATCAATCCGAAATTCCGTGACCCGAATGACCCACCTACCTGGGTCGGCATTGATGCCTGGATGTCAGCTTTTTGTGTCAACACGATTGAGCTGAACAACAATAACCTGCCCATGCCTGAATCCTGGGCGGACCTGGTGAAGCCCGAATACAAAGGGTTTATTGTGATGCCTAATCCCAACTCCTCGGGTACCGGTTTTCTCTCCGTTTCGAGCTTTTTGCAATTGATGGGTGAAGAAAAAGGGTGGGAATATATGGATGCCTTGCATGAAAATATTGCCCAGTATACCCACTCTGGCTCCAAGCCCTGCAAAATGGCCGGTGCTGGAGAGTTCCCGATTGGCATCTCATTTGGCTATCGTGGTATCATTCAAAAAGAGGACGGCGAACCGATTGAAACGGTCTTCCCGTCTGAAGGGTCTGGCTGGGACCTCGAAGCCAATGCGCTGGTTAAGAAAGACACAATCAAGCCGTCTGCCAAAACGTTTCTCGACTGGGCTATCGGTGACGATAGTATGGCCCAGTATGCCCAGAGTTTTGCGATTGTCACTGCAGAAACGGATCAACCAGTACCTGAAGGCTTCCCCAAAGATCCGCTGGCACAGCTGATCGACAACGACTTTCAATGGGCTGCCGAAAACCGCGAGGCTATCCTGGCCGAGTGGCTCGAACGTTACGACTCCAAATCCGAACCGGAAGAATAACCTGACAACTTCAATGCAAACGCAAGGACAGGTCCATAACCTGTCCTTGTAAAAAGTCTGAGAGGTGTATCTATGTCAGCCAGTCAGCAAACACCTGACAATGTTTATTTACAAGTGCGCAACGTCACCAAAACGTTTGGTCATTTTGTTGCGCTGGCCGATATTTCACTCGATATGTATCGCGGGGAGTTTATTTGCTTCCTGGGGCCGAGCGGTTGCGGTAAAACCACCCTGTTACGCATTATTGCCGGTCTCGAAGAACAAAATACGGGCCAGATTATTCAAAATGGGGTTGATATCTCCCGTTTTCCGCCTGCCCGTCGTGATTTCGGCATTGTGTTTCAGTCCTATGCCCTGTTTCCCAATCTCACCGCCGCCAAAAATATTGCGTATGGTCTGGAACAGAGCAAACTGTCACGACAAGACATCCAGGAGCGCGTGCAGCAACTCTTGAACTTGGTTGGTCTGCCCGATTCCGGTCACAAATATCCGGCTCAGCTCTCTGGTGGGCAGCAACAACGCATTGCGCTGGCTCGTGCGCTGGCGCTCTCACCGGGTCTTCTGCTCCTCGATGAGCCACTCTCGGCGCTTGATGCGAAAGTCCGAGCATCGCTACGCACCGAAATGACCAGTCTCCATCAGCGTTTGGGTATTACATCCATTATGGTTACCCACGATCAGGCCGAGGCCTTGACCATGGCCGACCGTGTTGTCGTTATGGATCATGGCCGTATTGTGCAGGTCGGGACCTCACAAGAAATCTACCATCATCCGGCTACGCCGTTTGTTGCCAACTTTGTGGGCGTTATGAATTTTATGCAAGCCACCGTTACCGACCAAGCCGGCACTGTCTATTGGGGCAGTTTACCGCTTGCGCTGAACCATCATGTTGCGCAATGGCCCGCTGGCAGCTCACTTACCCTGGCGATTCGCCCAGAAGATGTGCGTGTGGCTGATGCTGCTGCCGGTGCTCCTTCGGTGGCTCTGGCCCATATCGAACAGACCGAGTTTCTTGGTCCGACCTATCGTCTGCACCTGCGCATTCCAGCCAATGGAAATGGCCACCACGATGTGAGTCTGCTGGCCGATATTCCCGCCCAGCAAGCACATCATGCTGCTCTTCAGGCAGCGCGTATGGTCCCAATCCAGCTTCCAAGCGAGGCTATTCGGGTCTTTGCACCAGAGGCATAACATATGGCAAGTACCACGACATCTTCTTCTGCGGCTCCGACGGTGCCTGATGCGGTCATAAAGCAACGGGTACGCCAATCTGTCACCACCGAAGATTGGCTGATACGCGGTCTCATTGTGCTGGCCGGGCTCTGGTTGCTGGTGATCATCTTTCTGCCACTCTATTCGATCATCTACCGCAGTCTGACCGATAAAGCAGGCAACCTGATCTGGTTTGCCAATTATGCGACCTATTTTCAAAACCCGGCCCTCTATGGCTCCTTGTATAATTCGATCTTTATTGCGACTGTCAGTACCATTATCTCGGTGCTCATCGGGTTTCTGTTCTCGTATGCCGTCACCCGTACCGCTATGGTGGGGAAGCCCATCTTTCGCCGTATTGTGATGCTCCCGCTTTACATGCCTTCGTTGATCCATGCCATTGCCCTGATCTATCTCTTTGGCAACCAGGGTTTTGTGACGAAAGGCTTTTTTGGCTACTTCCGAGAAAACTGGGGCTTTGATCCCAGTTTTGATATTGGCCTGTATGGACCAATTGGCATTATCATTGGTGAAGTGCTCTTCTGTTTTCCTCAGGCGATCATCATTCTGATCGTTGCCTTAAGTTTGACTGATGCCCGTCTCTATGAAGCATCGACTGCCCTGCGTGCATCGCGCATACGAACCTTTTTTACGGTGACTGTACCTAGTATCAAATACGGTCTTATAAGTGCTGCTTTTGTCTGTTTTACGCTCGCTTTTACCGATTTTGGTATACCCAAAGTGGTAGGAGGTGACTTTAATGTACTAGCGACTGATATCTATAAGCAAGTTATTGGTCAGCAAAACTTTCAAATGGGTGCAACCGTCAGTATTCTGCTCCTCGTTCCAACGGTCATTGCTTTTGCGGTTGATCGCATTGTCCAGCGGCGGCAGATGTCGTTGGTCAATGCTCGCGCGGTACCGCTCCATCCCCAACCCAACCCGCTCCTCGACGGGGTGATGTTGCTGTTTTGTATGATCATCACGCTCATCGTGTTGGCAATGCTTGGCACGGCCATCTTTGCCTCGTTGGTGAATGTCTGGCCCTATGATTTTACCCTGACCCTCAAGCACTATGACTTTGGGCGCGTCGGTGGCGGTGGCTTCAATGCATATTGGAACAGCGTGCGTATGTCTGCCTATACAGCGGTCTTTGGCACGGTAATACTCTTTTTCAGTGCTTACTTGATCGAAAAGGGTAAACAGTTGCAATGGACTCGCTCAATCATCTATTTTATCTCGATCTTACCCGTAGCCCTGCCTGGTATGGTGATTGGTCTGGCGTATATCTTCTTCTTTAATCAACCATCGTGGGATATGGCCGGCCTTACCATTCCCAACCCCTTCAATGTTCTCTATGGTACCATGACTATTCTGGTGATTGCCAACATTGTGCATTACTATACGGTACCCTTTTTAACCGCCACGACGGCGCTGAAACAGATGGATCCAGAATTTGAGTCAGTCAGTGCATCGATGTCTGTGCCATTTTATAAGACATTCTGGCGGGTGACCTTGCCTGTCTGCTTACCAGCAGTGCTTGAGATTGCCATGTACTATTTTGTCAGTGCGATGGTCACTGTGTCCGCCGTTATTTTTCTCTATGCCCCGTCGCTCAAACTGGCCTCGGTAGCGGTTGTCAATATGGATGACGCCGGTGATACGGCAGCAGCAGCAGCGATGTCGGTGTTCATTATTGTGACCAGCATTGGGGTGCGTGTGTTGTATGAACTGGTGACCTGGGGCATTACCCGACAGACCCAGGCATGGAAGAAACGCTAAGATGAATACCAACGACATTGCCCAGGTATCCCAGATGGATGCGGCGGAACGGCTCAGCGTACTCTGCTGTACACCTGCAGACCAGGTAAAAACGTTCGCTGAGGCTATGATCCCCGAACTGGATCAGATTGAGGTGCTCACCAGCCGCACGGGCCTGATTATGCTGCCTATGCGCGATCATGTGCAGGGTGAGGCCTTTCACCTTGGTGAGGTGCTCGTCTCTGAGGCCCATGTGCGCTTGAACGACGTTGAAGGGTATGCTGTCTGTCTCGGTCGTGATCGCCAACAATCGCTCGCAGTGGCGCTGATTGACGCCGCCTGGAGCGCCGGCTATGCCCAGCAATCGATTGCTGCCTTTGTGCTCAATGCCCAGCAGACCTTCCTGAACGCCGATCAGACCTTGCTCCGTCAGGTAGCCGCTACCCGCGTGAATATGGAGACGTTTTGATGCAATCAGTACCGATTGATGCCCGTGAACGACGGTTCCAGGCTGTCTTTTCGGCCATGCTGGCTGCGTTCAGCTACCCCGGCCGGCTGCAAGCGCCATGGCCGGCTGCCACACCATGCATTGATGCCTGCACCGCGATTGCCGATGTCCTGATCGATCTGGAGACCAGTTTTTATACGCCCGATGCTGAACTGCACCAACGGCTCATCCGCACCGGCGCACGGGTCAAACCGCCCGAACAGGCCGATTACCAGTTTTACCCGCTCCTCAGCGAGGCCAATCTGCCCGCCTTGCAAGCCGCGCCGGTTGGTAGCTACCTCTACCCCGATCACGCAGCCACCCTGGTGATCGGCTGTCTGTTTGCTGCTGGCCTCACCCTACGCCTGCAAGGCCCCGGCATACAATCCACCATTGAGCAGCCCATCGATCAGCTACCAGCAGCCTTCTGGACCTTACGTACACAAGTGATCCAGTATCCACGAGGCTGGGACGTTTTCCTGCTCGACGGTTCGCGGCTATTGGGATTGCCGCGAACCACCCATGCGGAGATTCTCTAGCGATGGCTTACGTAGCAACACGTGGCGGCGAACAGGCCATGCGCCATGCCGAGCAGTTTTTCCGCACGCTCAATGGGCCGGTCGATACCGCATGCATTCGGCTGATCCAGCGCCATATGCCCTATCTCATTGACCGCATCATGGGCGAGGCTTCGCTTTATGCACCCGAACTGGCCGCTCTGGCCCTCGTCCAGACCGGCGGCGATCTCTATGAAGCCGTGCTCCTCTTACGCGCCTACCGCTCAACCCAACCGCGTCTTGCGTATGCCATTCCGATTGAGAGCGAACAGACCCTGACCGTGCGGCGCATCTCCGCCGCTTTTCAGGATGTTCCCGGTGGGCAGATGCTGGGGCCAACCCTTGACTATAGCCACCGTTTGCTGCAGACCGAGTTGCTCGACCCCACGCAAGCACCGCCGCCGCGGGTACCCATGCCTGAGGCCGATACCGCTGCTCCCCGTCATTACCAACCCGTCACCACATGGCAACGCCTCAATGGTCTGCTCGATGCGGCGCCTGAGCATCCACCCTGCGATCCGGTCGATATTCCCGACGTCACCCGTCAGCCCGTCACCTTTCCTGCGCCTCGCGCACAGCGTCTGCAATTGCTCGCCCGTGCCGATACCGGTGGCCTGCTCACCCTCGGCTATGCCGGCATGAATGGCTACGGCATCACCCACCCCACCGTTAATGAGCTATGTCTGGCCTATGCCGATGTCTATCTGCGCAACCCCTTAACTGGTACACCATTTTCGGCCGGCCGTGTGCGTATCAGTCAGGCTGAAATTGTTACGCCATTTCGTGGCGGCGAAGCACAGCTTGGTCTGGGCTTCGCCGCAACCATGGGCTGGAACGAAGTTAAAGTGATTGCAGCGGCGATGCTCGACCTCGAAATGGACGGGCCGGATCCTCACCCGGCCCATCAAGAAGCCTTTGTGCTGACCCACACCGAGGCGGTTGAAGCCTCCGGCTTCTGTATTCACTACAAGCTCCCGCATTATGTCACGTTTCAGAGCAACCTCGATAGCCTGCGTCGGGCACAAACACAGGCATCACACCGCGTGCCAGCAACGGAGCAGAACGAATGAGCCTGGCAGATCTGGCCGGTCCGCAGCAAGATTATAGCTATGCTTTTTAGATGCGTTTGCCAAGCGCGAATTGCGCCGCCGCTTACTCAAAGCGGTAGCACTGCCGGGCTACCAGGTACCCTATGCCAGCCGTGAGTTGCCGATAGCACGCGGCTGGGGCACCGGAGGCTTGCAGGTAACGCTCAGCTTGGTCGGGCCATGTGATTGCATCAAAGTGATTGACCAGGGCGCCGATGACTCGGTCAATGCGGCTAATCTGCGGCGTTTTATAGCGCGGATGACCGGCGTCGAAACGACGACCGATGCGCTGCAGGCCACACTGATTCAGAGCCGCCATCGGATCCCCGAAGAGCGCTTGCGCGAAGGGCAGATTCTCGTGCTGCAAGTGCCTTCGCCAGAGCCGCTGCTGCCGGTGCAGCCAGATCTCGCAAAAGCGCGTGAAATGCATGCGGATGCCGATTATGCCCTGATGTGGCTTTCCCTTTATGAGCAACTGGTGCAGTATGGGACGTTTACCACTGGTGCCGAATATCCAGTGCTCGTGCATGGGCGCTATCTCATGAGTCCCAGTCCGATACCGCGCTGGGATACGCCGATGCTGCATCAGGCAGCACATGTGACGCTGCTCGCAGCTGGCCGCGAAAAGCGCTTGTATGCGGTGCCGCCCTACACCGATGTCTACCCGCTGGAATTTGAAGATGTCCATTTTCGCGTAGAAAGCCAGCAGGGGCGCGTGTGCTACCAGACCGGCGCACGCCACAAATTGATGAATGAACTACCGCAGCCAGATGGCCAGGTGCGCTATCAGCTCTCGGATAGTGGCTATGCGACCAAGCTGTGGCAACACCAACAGGGTGATACGGTTACCATAGGAGCGACCTATTACGATGATGCCGGCAACTTCTACCACCGGGGCTATCTCAAGCCCGATACAGACCCTGCTTGACCCGCCACGTCTGGTCACGAGGCGCCCGTTGCTCCAGACAGATGGCCTGCTCAAACGCTATGGTCGCGTCACTGCGGTACAAGATGTCGAACTGCGGGTCTATCCGGGAGAGATGGTCGGTATTGTGGGTGAGTCTGGTTCAGGCAAATCAACCGTCTTGCGGCTGCTCAATCTCCAGGAATTACCCGACGAAGGTTCGCTCATCCTGGACCTGCCGGGCTATGCGGAGACGAACCTGTTTGCCCTTGACCGGTTTCAGCGCCGTATGATCCAGTGCCAGCATATTGGCATTGTCTATCAAAACCCCTATCTTGGCCTGCGGATGCAGACCAGCAGTAGCGGCAATATAGCCGAACGGCTGATTATGGCGGGTGAACGGACCTTTCAAACCATGCGCCAGGTTGCGCGGGAGTCGCTCGATGCCTCCGAATTTCCGCTGGAACGGATGGACGATGCGCCCTGGCAGCTCTCCGGCGGCATGCAGCAGCGGGTGCAGCTGGCGCGTGCAATTGCGCTGAGGCCGCTCGTGCTGTTGCTGGATGAACCGACGACAGGGCTGGATGTTTCGGTGCAGGCGCTGGTGCTCGATACACTCAAACACCTGCAGCACGAACTGCAACCGGCGACCGTGCTGGTCTCGCATGACCTGGGCGTGATTCGCACCCTGACCGACCGTGCGCTGGTGATGCGTCATGGCCGCGTGGTTGAGCATGGCCTGACCGATCAAATCCTCGATGATCCGCAGCATCCGTATACGCAGCAACTGGTGCATGCCCGTTTATCGTAGAAAGAACCCATGGCAGATCTCGCGCAACTGCAATCCGAAGGCGATCTCAACCAGTCACCGCAGCGTCAAGCATGGCTCGCGCAGCACCTCGACGAAACCACCCGCGCTGTGTTGGATGACGATGCCCGCTCCGTGCTGCACCAGTCGCTCTCAACGCCCTGTCTGAATGTATTGCGCAGCTGCCAGGGCAGCACCATCGAGGACCTGCAGGGTCGCTGTTATTTCGATGTTCACGGCAACACCGTCCATCAGGTCGGTTTTGGCAATCCCACGGTCATTGCAGCAATAACCGAGCAGATGGCGCAACGCTCGTTCTGTACCCGCCGCTCTCCCAACACCGTGGCGGTAGAACTGGCAAAACGACTGGCCCAACTTGCCCCTGGCGACCTGAATCGTGTACTCTTCTGCCCCTCTGGCACGGGTGCGATTGGCATGGCGCTCAAACTGGCACGTGTGGCGACCGGTCGCTCCAAAACGATCTCGATGTGGGATGCCTTTCATGGGGCGTCGCTCGATGCGATTTCGGTTGGCGGTGAGGCGATTTTTCGGCAGGATGCGGGGTCCGCTGCTGCCTGGTAGCGACCATGTGCCACCGCCAGATGCCTATCGCTGTCTCTGGGATTGCCATGAGCGCGGCGGCTGCGATTTGAAGTGTGCGCGCTCTGTCGAG